>JBPCLI010000063.1:0-26718 GCA_051003415.1 Chthoniobacterales bacterium
CAACTGCCGCCGGCGCCGGCGAGAAGGGCGCCGGAATAATCGAATCGGCCCACGCTCTGCCCGACGCTCTCGCGCATTCCGACGATGACGAGACCTGCAGCAACGATTGCAATCGGCACGTTGATCAGAAATGCCCAGCGCCATGAAACATGCGTCACGATCAGTGTGCCGAGGAGTGGTCCGGCCACACTCGCCACGGCCCACGCGCTGCTGGCCGCGCCGAGCGCCCGGCCGCGTTTGTGAGGGGGATAAACAACGCCGAGTAGAACAAACGGAAGAGTCGCCACGGCTCCGGCTCCGATGCCCTGGATGGCACGAGCGCCGATGAACTCCACCATCGTGTGCGCGACCGCGCAAAGCCCGCTCCCGACTGTGAACACGACAATCCCGACGAGATACGTGCGTCGGCGTCCCCATCGATCCGACCCCGGTCCCCAGATCGGCATCGAGACCGCCGCCGCGAGCATGTAAGCCGCAAACGTCCACGCGTAGAGGTGCGCGCCGCCGAGCTCCGGCAATGCTACCGGCATCACCGTGCTGACAATCGTGTTGTCGAGACCAGCGAGAATGATCGTGAACAACACCCCGAGCAAAACCAGCACGCCGCCCTGTTGTCCGGAGGAATCCTGCGATCGCATCGTTTACTTTGCGCGCGACGTCGGTCAGCGCAAAAAGGCGCGGCCACGACTGCGCACTAGCCGTGCCCCCGTTGAAAACCCACGCGGAAGATAGCAGGGACGTGTCGCGGGACGCTACGGACTCTTAACGCTCGAGCTTCGAGCCCGAAGAATCTCGGTCATGAGATCCGCGTTCTCGTTGCGCTTGAGTTTAGGATACCAGCCGCCGCGATTGTCATGAAGCTCGATGTCTCGCGTACTGGATCCGTTCTCCACGGATAGGCTCAGCACTCCGGCGGTAGCCCTCTGCGCGATCGCGTTATGCAGCGCGTCGGCACTCCATGGCAGGTGATTCACTCCGACGACTTTCATGTCGGGACCGAGCCCAGCTTTCCATGCCGGTGAATCGCGGACGACGTCGACGATCTTCCCGTCTTCCTGCAAGAGGAAGCCTAACGAGAATCGCTCTTCGATGGTGTGGCGATCCTTGTCGCGCGCTAGCTGCACGGAGCCCGGTTTATCGCCGTAGCCGAGCGTCCACCCACTCGCGATGAGCCCGTCGAAGGGCGGATCGTCAGCCGGAGCGGTTGAGTCGAGCCGTGTGCGCAGGAACTTCTTCCAATCAAAAGGCGCAGCGCGGTTCAACGCCGCGATTACGTCCGCAAAAGTGTAAGGTGCGATCGCGAGCCGTTCCTTTCTCGGCGCGAAGAAGTCGCGGCAGAAATCATCGAGTGAACGGTCACCTTTACTCACGTTCCGGATGATTGTGTCCGCTTCGAGCCAGACAAAAAGCGCTTCGTCGTAGTAATCCGAACCGCGCCGCTCTGACTGCCATTGATCCGGCGAATCATTCAGGATCGCTGCGGAGATGGCGGTGTCCTGCAGAGATCGCCATTCGCGTCCGGAGCGATGTGCCTGCTGGCCACCGAGCAGTGCCACGTAATCTCGCGCTTCTTCGATTGAGAAAAGACCGGAGCGCGCTGCGAGCACCCAATTTAAATATCGCGTCAGTCCTTCATAGACCCAGTGCATCTCTGTCGTTTGCGACTCCTGAAAGTCGCGCCGCACCAATCCAGCCTCCATCCTGAAAGTGCCGTTCCACGCATGGATGTACTCGTGCGGGATCAGGTAACCGTAGGAAAGCCGACTCGCGTCATCGGAAAACGCGCGCAGGCTCATCCGCGTGTCGCTCGATTGCCGGTGCTCAAGCCCGTCGTTCCCGAGTTCATCACTCAGCGCAACTAGGAAGTGGTATTGCTCATAGGGGTAACCACCAAAAAGCGCACCTGCCTCGGCGACGATGCGCCGGAAATGTGTTTGCCAGTCGGCGGGCAGCTCAGTCTTCTCGGGTGTCTCCGCGGCGAGATCCACGTAAACAGGCGGCTGCCCTGGCGCGGACGGCATGGTCCAGGAATGGAAGTATTCGCCCGCGATGACTGGAGAATCGACCAGCGTCCGCAACGTCGTTCGGGCGAACTTCACCACGTCGCTGTCGCTCGCCGTTGAAGCCATCGCGGAGCCATGCTTCCAACCTGCTGGCAGCCGAAGCTGCGCATCGACCGGGAGCTCATCGACGCCAGCCCCTTCTGGATAAAGCACCAGCGTATACCAATCCAGCACGAGCAATCGCGCGGTCGCCGCATTAAGATCTGAGCGCTGTGTCGGCGCAACCACATCCATCGCGACGTGGAGGAGCGTGACGCTCTCCGGCACGACCACGTGGAAGGAAAACATGTCGACCAGATCCCGTTTCCATTCCAAGGGACGGCCCTCTGCGGTTATTTTGAGACGGATCATATTGTCGATCGTCGCCGCCGGCAGCGCATACGTCGGGATGCCCCAGCGCGGGTAAACCAGCGTCAAAGCTCCGGCGTGCACTGGGAGCGCCAATTCAGCGTGAAACAGCTTACGTGCGCTATCGGTTGCATCGATCGAGACGGTCATGACGGGCGTTGGCGACGCAGTCAACCACGTGGCAACAACCAATGAACTCACGAAACTAAGCGCGATCAGCCAACCGTACGATTTCGAACGCATAACAGACTTAGCTGCAATCAAGTGGGAGCGTCGACATCTTTCTGCGTTCCGTTCGCGACTTCTGGTCAGGCGCGTCAGCAAACTTCCGCGTGTAACCCGTCGAGTCGCGGTGAAAGCGGTCACGACAATCCCGATGAGATACCTGCGCCGCCGTTCCCATCAATCCGACCCCGGCCCCCAGATCGGCATCGAGACTGCCACGGCGAGCATGTAAGCGCAAACGTCCAAGCGTATAAGTTCGCGCCGCCGAGCTTCGGCAACGCCACCGGCATCACCGTGCTGACGATGGTGTTGTCGAGCCCCAGCAAGGATGATCGTGAACAGCACCCCGAGCAAAACCGCACGCCGCTCTGTCTGGGGGAATCCTGCGATCGCATCGTTCATATTGCGCGCGACGCGATGCACTGCAAAACGCGGATTTTCTCGCCGTCTGAGAGCGTTGCGACCTACGATTTCGCTATGGCAGATTTCACCCTTCGCCAAGGCGACGTGGTCGCCAAACTTTCCCAACTCGCTACCGACCCAATGAAGGTTTTCAGGAAGCCAACACTTGGTCCGTCGCTGATGCGTCGGTCTCGACCGACTCCGACACGAACTGAACGTGTCGGTCGAGTTTTGGAAAGGGAAGAGCTGACCGCCTTGTGAGACCCAACGGTGCGGCGGACAAGCCCATGGACCAAACGACACAAATCGAGCGGCGCGAAGCTGAGCGCTATTGACGCTGATACTTGGGCAGCCTAAACGACCGACATGCTTGCTCCGCTCGGTTACCCGGTTCCCACAAATGAGGCCGACCGCCTACGCGCGCTTCGTTCCTACAAGATCCTCGATACCAAACCGGAAGAGCGATTCGACGAGCTGACGCAGCTCGCTGCGATCATCTGCGGCGTGCCAATTTCGCTGATCACGCTGATCGACGCCGATCGCCAGTGGTTCAAATCGAAGGTGGGCTTGGAGCTCGACGAAACGCCGCGGACGCAGGCGTTCTGTACCCACGCCATCATGCAGCCGCAAATGTTTGTAGTGGAGGATGCGACCAAGGATCAGCGCTTCGCAAACAATCCACTGGTCACCGGTGACCCGCACATCCGGTTCTATGCTGGCGCGCCTTTGGCCACATCGGACGGGCATCTACTCGGCACGATGTGCGTGATCGATCGCGAGCCGCGCAAGCTTACTCCTGACCAGAAGAAGGCATTGGAGATTCTCGGCCGCCAGGTCATCGCTAACATGGAGCTGCGAAGCAATCTACGAGAGCTGACGTCCGCGCTGGCCGCGCGCGATGCGGCGGAGGGACCGAGCGGTGAATCCGCGGCCGGGCTCGATGGTATCATCGAAACGCTGCGCACCGTGGTCTCAGACCTCACGGCGGTTCGGCAAGGCAGGTTCACTGAACGCTGAAAGGTCAGCACTGGGGCAGTGCTCACTTTTTGCACTTTCTGGTCAGCTTCTTTGGTTTCGCCGTCCTTTACTGCGGACTTCTCGGCGCCCTTCTTTGCGCTGTTCTCGGAAGGCCCGGCCGCTCCTTCACCCGGTGAAACGCCGGCCGAAAAGCTTCCTCGCGTTTGATCTTTCTGTCACACTTTTTCTATGAGGCGGTATCCCACGTTCCCTTTCTGCTCTGCACTTGCCTTTGCAGCGGCGATCACAACACTCAGTGCCATCGCGGGCGACCTGCCGCGCGAGCAACTTATCTACACGACGCTTCGGCCCGCGAACAAGGAGTTGTATCTGTTCGAGCCGGGCTCTGCTGCACCGAAGGCGATCACCAATGATCCTGCGCTCGATTATGACCCCGCGTTTTCTCCCGATGGGCGATGGGTGGTCTTCACTTCGGAGCGCGCGGGAAATCCAGACCTTTACGCACAGGATTTAACTAAGAGTGAACCACCGAAGCGGTTGACCAGCGGGCGGTTCATGGCCGCAGCGCCGGCTTTCACGCCCGACGGCAAGACCCTGCTCTTCGTCAGCGATCGCGACGGGAACGGCGACATTTTCACCATGCCGTTCGATCCGGCGAATCCCGGCGCAGCCGAGCGGATGCAGAACCTGACCCACTCGTTAGGCGGAGACTATCGGCCGTCTGTTTCACCGGACGGTAAGACGATCGTCTTCAGTTCTGACCGCGACAGCTTCAAGATTTGCCTGGACGACAAGACGGGCTCTCGCGGCTTCGAGACAGAGATCTACGCGATGGATATCAATGGCTCACACCTGCGACGCCTAATGAACACGCATCGCACGGAGAACAAGCCGTTTCAGTTCAACGATAACGGTTCGCCGATCTGGTCCGCCGATGGCCGCTCAATCTATTTCTATGCGAATCGCGACGATACGAGACACCGCATCTGGTCGATGGATGCAAACGGCTCGAATCAGCGCCCGATCTCGCCGGCCGAGATCGACGCCGTCTCACCAGCGCTGATGCGCGAGGGACGGATCGCCTTCACTGCCACGAAGAGCGATCCAAGCTCGCCCGTGCCTCTCGGCACAATCATGTCGATGAAGCCCGATGGTTCTGACGTGCGGACAGAAAGCGGCGAAGCAAAAGACTGCAGCGGCGCCACCTGCGATCGCGCGACCGGGCGCATAATCTGCAGCGCACAGGGTTCACTGGAAGGGATGGCCGGAGTTTCGAACGGGAGGCCATTCTTGGCGCGCGGCACGAAGAGCGAAGTGCAATTGCCGGATCGCATTCTCGAAGTGCAGGCGTTGCACCGGCAGTTTTGCTCGATCAGCCCCGACGGGCGCGAGTTTCTTACGCCGCAGTTGTTGATCGCCGTCGAAGCAAGGGACAAAAAGACCGCAAATCTCGTGCATCTGGTTGCGAATGCGCTCGACGGATCTGGACCGCGCGAGGTTTTCCGGCCAGCTCCGCCCACCGACATCTGGGCGACCAGTTGGTCGCGCCGTGCCGATGTGATCGCGTTCACGACCGGCCCGGAGTTTGCGCCGAACAATGCCGTCGTGGACATCTGGAGCGTTCATGCAGATGGCACCGGTGCGAAAAATCTGACCGAGAGCAAGGCAGCGAACAACGCCTTTCCGGATGTGACTGCCGATGGAAAGCAAATCGTCTTTCGCAGCACGCGCGACGGGAACAAGGAGATCTACCTGATGAACTCGGATGGGACGAACGTCCGGCGGATCACGAATGATCCGGCTAACGACACGATGCCGTCGATTTCGCCGAATGGTGACATGATTGCATTCACATCAACACGCGCGGGAGGTTTGTTCCAGATTTGTTTGCAGCCGATGAGAGACGGGAAACCGGACGGCTCGCCGCGCCCATTCGTGCCTAGCACGGCGCTAAACATGCACACCCGCTTTTCCCGCGACGGTAAATGGATTGCGTTCGCGTCGGCGCGCGGATGGCTGAATGACGAGCCTGCGCTTTCCGCCTCCAATCCGCAGCCCTATGGCGAAATCTTCGTCGCGCCGGTTGATGGAAGCTCCGACCCCGTTCGCGTCACGCACAACAAGTGGGAAGACAGCTTGCCGACGTGGGGAGTTGTTCCGCCCTGAAGGTCTCGCCCAACAGTGATCGGATTTTATAGCGGGGCACTTGTTTGGAAGATATTAGGGTGATGAATTTAGAATTCAGGACCGTGAGAAGCGGTGGCGAGATCCCTGGGACTCTGGGAAAGGAAGAAGGGTTCGTCTGGGAATAAGGGAGGCCGTAACAGATGCCATTAAGAGATCTTCGCGCGCTTTTTGAGTTAGCGGGTGTGTGAACGAACGCGAACGCGAGTCGTCAAATCGACAGCTTTGCGTCGCCCTCGATCACGTGCTGTTGCAGTTTCGGGCGTTCGTCCGCCAGCCACCGCTCGGCGCGGTACGATACTCGGTAGCGGAGCGGACCGCCATCGGGCGTCGTCGCCCGCGCGATCGGGCGGACAATGCAGACGAATTCGGTCTCGATCGCTTCCGGCCCGGCGCTGACCACCGCATAGCCGTGACCGGCCATGTCGACGAATTCCAGATGCGGCGCGTTATCGGGATTGGTCGCCGCCCGCGCCTTGGCGATGTCGCCGCTCGCGGCATATTCGAGCGCCGATTTCACCCCATGCTTGAGCGTCAAATTGATCGTCGCCTCGGGCTCCTTGCCCGGCCGTTCCACGCAGAAAAGTGGCCGCATCGGACTCTTCTTTAAGCCATATTCCGTCGCCTCGGCCAGCCCCGGCGCGGAGATCGATCCGGTGATGAAGCTCAGCCCCACCGGCTCGAATTTCGCCGGCGGCAACGCCTTGGCGGCATAGCCCGCCCAGAAGCTGTGCCGGTCGCCCGAAACCGTGATGAAGCCCGTCACCCTATGATCGCGCACCAGATCGTAAATCTCCGCGCGCTCGCTCAGCGCTCCGCTGAAATCGCCGCTGCCGAAAACGCCGTAGTCGGGCCATTTCCACGGTTTTTCGACGAGCCCGCCGGGCAGATTCTGCGGATCGCTCCGCATGTCGAGCGTGCCGTTGGTCGCGCCCCAGATCTTCCACGTCGCCCGCGATGCGGTCAGCCGCTCCTTCAGCCATGCCTTTTGCGTGACGCCGAGGACAGTGACCGGTTCCTCATCCTTGCGGAAGTTCGGCACCGGCTTGTAGTCCGCTGCGATCGTCGCGGGCGGCTTACCCCCGTCATAGTCCTTCCCGGCATCGAGGATTTCCAGCCAGCTTTGCGGGAACATAAAGGGCGTATCCCCCGAATCGAGATCGTTCGCTTCGGGCCGCCCGGCCGGATCCTCCATTCTGTAGCTGTGGAAATCGGTGAGGATCAGGTCGACATGCTTGCCGTATCGCAGCGCGCGATAGGACGTCATGCTGCCGACCGCGGCGCGGTTGTTGGCCTCGTCGCCAAAACCGTGATCGTCCAGTTTTTTGATCGGAGCGGCCACCACCGCCGGCGGGCCGAACGCATCGAGCCCCGGCCCCGACGCCTTGCGAACGCGGGACGGGATATATTCCCACCATGCCTGGTTGGCGACGACGCGCAGCGGCTGCGCGGGCTCGACCTTGGTGCCGGGATATTGGATGAAGCTCTGCCAGCCCTGCCAGGAGAATTCGTGATTGTCGCCGATGCAGACGAACGGGAAATGCGCGCGGGCATCCTGGATGTCGGGATCGTCGATATGCGCGCGATAGACGTGGCGATAGCCGGCCAAATTTGTCGGCACGTGGAAGTCGCTCACCTTGCGCGCATCGGGGATGCGGCCAAGGTCGTAGACCGTGCGCGAATAGCGGTGCGAGACCTCGTCGGGATATTCGACGACTTCGTAGATGAAGTCGCCGAGGTGGAGCACAAAGCCGAGCTTTGCGTCCGCCGCGGCCTTCTCGTCCTCCCAGATCATCCGGCGATAGGCGTTCTGCGCCCCTTCGTTGACGCTGTTGCACGAGACGAAGGCGAAGCGAACCGGCCGCTCGTCGTCGGGCCGCGGCGCTGTGATCGTGCGACCGATCCGGCTGCCCGCTCCAGTATCGTCGCTGAAACGGTACCAGTAAATCGTGGCGGGTTTTAATCCGCCGACGAGTACGCGGCAGGTCCAGTCCGATGCGGCGAGCACCGGCGCACGCTTGGTTGCGATGACCTGTGTAAAATCGCGGTCCAGCGCGATCTCCACCACCAGACGGTCGGCATTCCCCTTGGCAAAAGGCCGCCGCGTCCAAAGGATAACGCTGTTCGGCTCGGGATCGCCCGAGGCCACGCCCTCGGGATATAAATCGCGGCGCTCCGACCAACTCGCCCGCGAAGCGAACGCGGACGGACCCGCCAAAACGGCCGTCGCGCCAAACGCGAGAGCGGAAGCGACAAAATCACGACGATCAATATTCGACATCGACCCGAGACTCTAACGGTGTCGGACGCCGGAAGGCAATGTGGTTAAACTTTAGAGGTCGGGCGAATGGCCCTACCCCGTGATCGTGCTCACGCAGGATGTTGTTCTTCCTCACAGCAGTCGCAGCCGCCGTTGATCGCTTCGCGCCCTTCCTTGATCAGGAATGGTAGCAACGCGAGCGCCGCGACGCTATCCAGCCACCACCAACCGAAGAGTCTCGTGGCGGCGAGCCCGACCATCAGCACGATGGAGAGGTAACCGCACGTGATTGATTCGACCGCATCAGCTCTCAATGCGCGCGAGCCCAATCTCGTGGCCACCCGGATTTTGTAGCCCGCGAGAATTGGCATCCCGACTTTCGCGACTACTCCGATAAGGATACCCCACACGCTTTCGTGCGTGTCGGTCATGCGCTTCGCGAGGAACAATCCATATGCGGAATTGAGCGCGACGTAGGCCACCAGCGAGTAAAGCGAGTAGCCTACCAGACGCGCTGCCCTGCGCTCGACCAACTCAACTCTTTCAGCGCTCGATCGGCTGAAGACCTCGACGCGCAAGCGCCACAGCAAGACCATTCCGCTGAATAACTCGACCACGCTATCGATGCCGAAGGCTTCGAGGAGCAGGCTTTTGGAAGCCCAACCCAGAAGCAGTGACGCCGCACCTTCCACCGTCATCCACGCGAGCGTGATGTAGGTCAGCAGGAGTGCTGTCTGCAAATCAGCGCGTCGTTCGGACGACAGATCGGGGACTTCCGCGACGGTGCTCATGCCTGGATCGCCCGTTGGGCTTCGTGGTCGTGACTATGGAACATTCGATACAAAGCCGGCAGGACGAGCTGGGTGAGGATTGTCGAACTCATGATTCCGCCGATCACCACCGTCGCGAGGGCCTTTGCACCTCCGCCCCGCAGCCGTGCGCGAGCGCCATGGGCACGAAACCCAACGCAGCCACCAGCGCCGTCATCAGGACCGGGCGTAGCCGCGTAACGGCGCCTTCGTTAATTGCACCATCCAGCGGGCTGCCTGCTTCGCGCAGGTGTTGGATGAAACTGATCATGACTACGCCGTTGAGAACAGCGACGCCGCTCAACGCGATGAAGCCCACCCCGGCAGAGATCGAAAGCCGGATGTCGCGGAACCACAGCGCGAGAATTCCGCCGGTTAATGCGAGTGGAACTCCAGTGAAGACGAGGAGCGAATCCTTCACGCTACCGAAAGCCATGAAGAGCAGGGCGAAGATGAGAAGCAGCGCGAGAGGCACGACGATCTAGTTTTTCGAAGACTGGGTGGAGGCTGACAGCCAGCGACCGATTTTTTCGCGAAGCATCGGAAGGGTGATTGAACCATTCTTCAAAACTTCGTCGTGGAAGGCGCGGACGTCGAACTTATCGCCTAACACCTTCTGCGCCTGCTCGCGCAGCGCCATAATTTCGAGAGCGCCCGCCCAGTAAGTAGTTAACTGCCCCGGCGTCACGACGATCCGATCCGTCTGCGATTCCGCCAGCTTAGCCGAGTAATCGGGACGCGTGGCGAGGAAGTAATCGATCGTCTGCTGCCGGGTCCAGCCCATGGCGTGGATGCCGGGATCCGCGACCATGCCGGTGGGAAACTGCACGAGCTCGCCTAACTGGTTGCGTTCAGAACTATACAGTCCCATCTCCATCGCCAGCTTATTCTCAGCATACACGGCCCAACCTTCACCGAAGCCGCCGTTCCAGATCAGGTGCGTAATCGGATGTGCCTTAGGTAATTCGAGAGCGATCGCGCCCTGTAGGTGATGACCCGGGACGGTCTCATGGAAGGCCACCATCTCGACGCGTGACTTCAGCTGCTTCTCGGGTTCGAAGAGCGATATGTAGTAAGTGCCGGGCCGGCTGCCATCCTCGGAGGCGGGCACGTAATGAGGGACTCCATGTTCTTCATCGAACGATCCGATGGGTTCGATCCGGACTTTAGCTTTCGGAATAAGGTCGAACTCTTTGGGCAACGCCTGGCACGCGCGATCGACCGCCGCTTGGGAATACGCCATTACCTCATCCCGCGTTTTAAAGTGATTGTTGGGGTCAGCGTCCAGCTTCTTGCGCAGCTGACTTAGGTCGTCAGTACCATAGACCTTTTTCGCCAGAGCTTTGACCATGACCTGCTGTTCCTCGACGCCGCGCTTGCCCTTATCGTACATCTCTTGCGGCGAAATGGTCAGTCCGGTTTGCGCTCTTAACGAGGCGGCATAACAGGCAGCTCCATTCGGATTCGCCGACACGCCGATTTCCGTGCGCGCTTTAGGCAGGTAGGTTGTCATGAGGTATTCGCGGTATTTGCGAATACCTGGGTTTACGGTGTCGGTCAGCAACTTCTTCCAGCTCGCGACGAAGGCCGGATCGGGATCGCGGAGCGCCGGTCCGTAGAGCGGCGATTTCTCCACCGGGACATTGAGGTAGCCGTCCAGCTGCGCAATCACCAGTCCGACATTGTGCTTCGGCGTGGAATACCCCGCAGCCAATCCGGCTTTGAGATTAGCGACATCATTCTCGAGGAACCGCGGCAGCGTGCTCCATTGCTTGAGCAGGTCCTGACGCCGCTCCGGTTTACCTAACGGAAGGACGCCAAGGTAGTCCGGCATCGTCGCCTGCCAGCCATTGATCTGGTTAACCGTCCAGAGTTCCTGTCGGCAAACACGCACGCCGCGGGCAGCTTCCAGAGCTTCGCGGAGAAATCCGTAGGTGACCCATTCCGGTTTATCGACCAGCGCAGACTCATTGATTTTGGACAGCTCATGGAGCCAGCCGTCTTCGCGCTGCTCCCAAGCCCGATAAGCGGCCACCGAGTTATCGAGAAATCGATCGTTGTGAGGCAGTGTCATCCCGGCGAAAGCGGCGTTCTCCGGAAAACGCTCGATGTAAGCTTTCACATAAGCGTCCGCGATTCGGGTGACCTGTGACGCCGGGTCCGGTTGATCCAAGGCGAACGCGAACAGGGAAAGCAGCAACGATCCGACCATCAGCACGCCGCACGAAATCTTCTTCATCCGCGACGTTCTATCAGGTCGGTAGGCATACAGGTAGAAAAATCTGCAGAACTGCATGTTCTCCTCATATCCGTTAGGCAGACTCTCATTGATCGCCTTGCGCCCGGCACCGAACGCGGCGCGGCGATCTGCGGGGAGTGCGGCGAGGTATTGGGCCACGGTGGAAGCTGCCTTGTTGGCGACGATACCCGCTGAACTGCGGTTGCGAGACTGCGGGTCGGCGGTGGAGTGCGATAGCGCTCGCTGTGAGAACGCGCGGGCGTAGGTTGCAGGCCTATGGCGCGGACAATTCGTTTTCATCAAACCGGCGGTCCGGAAGTTTTCAAAATCGAAGACCTTGACGTGCCTTCGCCGCAGCGGGGCGAAGTGCGCATCGCGGTCAAGGCGCTCGGCCTGAACCGCGCGGAGTCCATGTTCCGCAACGGGCAGTATCTCGAACAGCCGCAGTTTCCCGCGCGCAACGGCTACGAGGCCGCGGGCACAGTCGAGTCGGTCGGCGAAGGTGTGGAAGGCTTTCAGCCCGGCGACGCGGTCAGCACGATCCCCGGATTTTCGCTCAACCAATATGGGGTCTACGGCGAGGTCGTCCTCGCGCCTGCCGCCATGGTGGTGAAGCATCCGGCTGCGCTTTCATGGGAAGAGGCGGCCGCGATCTGGATGCAATATGTGACCGCCTATGGCGCACTGATCGAGCTGGGTAAAATGAAGAAGCGTGACACAGTCTTGATTCCGGCCGCCTCGAGTAGCGTTGGCCTTGCGGCCATCCAGATCACGAACTTGATCGGGGCGACGCCGATCGCGCTCACGCGCACGAGCGATAAGCGGCCAACCTTGCTCGACGCGGGCGCAAAGCACGTCATTGCGACCGAGGAAGAGGACGTGGTCGAGCGCGTGCAAAAGCTGACCCGCGGCCAAGGCGCGCGCCTCGTTTTCGATCCGGTCGCCGGCCCGACGCTTGAGAAGCTGGCCGCGGCTACGAAACAGAGCGGGATCATTTTCGAATACGGCGCGCTCAGCTTGGAGCCAACGCCATTTCCGCTTTTCGAGGTGCTGGGAAAATTGCTGACCGTGCGCGGCTACTTGCTCTCGGAAGTGACCGGCGACGCAAAACGACTGGCGCGCGCGAAGCAGTTTATCGTCGAAGGCCTGGCTTCCGGAAAGTTGAAGCCGATCATCTCGAAAGTGTTTTCCGGTCTCGAACAAATGGCCGAGGCGCACCGCTACATGGAAGGCAACACGCAGTTCGGGAAGATCGTGCTTACGATCTGACGAGCGACTCCGGTAGCACCATGCTCGAATTCTGCGAGGCGAGCTGCCATGTTGGCTACGATACCCGCTGAACTGTGCGGCGGACAAGCCTCATGGACCGCTCCGCGCACGACCTAGATAAAGACCGATAGTAGCGCGAAGCGCCACTATCGGCCCCTTTTCCATCGATTCGCGCCCTAGTCTTTGGGCAACGGATCCGCCGCGAAGTTTGCGTGGACCAATACCCATTTGTTGTCCTTTTTCACAAAAACACGCGTGGATTTTGCGCGGCTCGGGGTCGTTTTTCCTTCCTTGTCGATAGTTAGGCCTGCGTAGTTGTAAGTCAGAATGGCAACGTCGCCGTTGTAGACCTGGACCTTTGGATTGAGCATTTCCGCCGCGATCCGCTTTTCGGAGCCCTTGGCTGCTCCCTCGGCCAGACGCGAGTTCGTCGCCTTCCCATCGACTCGCGTGGCATACTGGCCGTTTAGTTCCGTGTAGTCTTCCGACTGATCCTTCGTCTGTTCAGCAATGTTTGCCGGATTTTTGATGTCCGCCGCCCATTGCGCTTTGACCGAGGCCATCACAGCATCGGCGATTTCCTGGTCGGCTTGTTGAGCCGACGTGTTGAGCGTGAAAGCCGACCAACAGGCGGACGCTATGAATACCAACGCTAATTTTTTCATTGTATTTCTCCCCGGGAGGTCCCGGTATGTTCAGGCCGACCACGCCCAATGTTTTGAACCGCTGCGGACAACGGTCTTTCTACTTGTTGCCGCCGAACCGGTTAGTGAGCCGGATGCTCGCTTACTTGCGTTGACCGGTGGTATATGGACGGCCAACACACGTCAACGCAATTCGTACTCACCAAGCGCGTCCCGGTTTCCCGGCGCTGCGAGTCATTTCTTCCTGGGCAGGGTTCGTGCTATTAATGATTTCTCTGACCTGGGGCAAAGTTTGACATCGGCACTCGCGGGAGCGCGCAGCGCGTCGGGTGGGACTGGCGCAGCGGCAATTTGTCTCGCCTAATTCTTGGCGAAAAGGTGCGAGATGCTTCCCTCTGACAATCCCGAATTCCGAGGGTAGTTCCAGCCTGTAGGCGCTGTGAGTCGCTACTTACCTCGGCGCGGGCGAATCGTGATCAGAGCTCACGGTATTGAGTCAGCTCGGCTAAAATCCTGGCATTTCGCAGATACCAGGCGTCGACCAAGACCGCGCCTAGCGGTTCCTTCGGGGCTCCGAAGGCAGGGAACCCGACTCCGAAATGAACCGCACAGGAATTGATCAACTTCTCGGGTGCGAAGAATTCATTCTTGCCTGCTTAAGCAGACTGGCGGCGGCGGCGCGCGCGACGCGAGCGGGTTTGGTGCTGGCAGTGGCGTGCGCAGCGACGAGCGCACCGTCGATCAGCAGTCTGAGAGCATCAGCGAGTGCGCCCGGATCTTTCGCGCCGGCTTCCGCGGCTAGACGCATCAGCATCTTTCTCACCGATTGCTTGTGGCTCCATGCTGCCCGATGGACGCGATGGGTGGGCTCGGGAAACTCGCTCAAGGCTCGGATGAAAGCGCAGCCGTTGAAATCAGCGCTGCCGAACAAGACCTGGAGCCAGTCGAACACAGCCAGCAGACGCCGCTCCGGAGAACGCCCGGCTGCATCTACAGCCTCGGCCAGCCCGGCCAGCACTTCTTCACTGCGTTTCCTGATGACCGCGACAATCAGATCATCCTTCGAGGAGAAATGATTGTAGAGAGTCATCTTCGCGAGGTCGGCCTCGGCCAGAAGAGTATCGATGCCAACCGGGCGATAGCCGTCGCGGTAAAACAATCGCCAGGCGGTCGCCAGCAGATGCTGGCGTTTCGCGGACTTGGGCGCGGCAGATTGACGAGAGGCCATGCCGACAGTGTCCGACAACCGAACGCAGCCGACAAATAGAAAATAGACAACTTTGTCTATTTTAGTGCTTGACGAGAAGTAGACAGAGCTGTCTATTTTGGTCGTGCGGCACTCATTGGCCGCCCAGGCAGAAACAAAAACGCAGCAACAAGGATCAAAACAGAAATGAAAATCATCATCATCCAATCCATTGCAGCCTTGGTGCTGCTCTCATCCTCCGTCTACGCCGGCGATCTGGTGAACTTCTCCGGCGCGAGCAACGTCGCCTTGAGCGGCTGCGATCCGGTCGCCTTCTTCACCGGTGCCAAACCGGTGAACGGGTCACCCTTCATCTCCGCTGAGCATCAGGGAGCGACTTACTTCTTCGCCAGCGAGGAACATAAGAAGCTCTTCACGGCGACTCCCGCAAAGTACGCACCGCAGTTTGGCGGGTTTTGTGCCTTCGGCGTAGCGCTCGATAAGCTTTTTCCGGTGGACATCAGCACCTGGCAGGTGAGAGACGGAAAACTCTATCTGAACCTCAACCCCGATATCTTAAAGAAATTCAACGCCGACTTTGCCGGTAACGTCGCCACGGCAAATAAGAACTAGCCCGGCCTGGTGAACCAGAACGGGAAGTAAGCAATCTTTTGGAGACCATTATGGCTGAACGATTTCTTGAGACACTGACCACGCCGGCGGTTCGCCGCGCCCAGGCGCACTACTATGGACGGGAGCGAGCGTCGCACCCCGCCTCCGGGCGCGACCCGCTGGGGGACGACGAACGCGCTTTCATCGAAGCACGTGACTCTTTTTACATGGCCACCGTGAGCGAAGGTGGCTGGCCCTACGTCCAGCATCGCGGCGGCCCGCGCGGCTTTTTGCGTGTGACCAATCCGGAGCAGCTCGCGTTTGCCGATTACAAAGGCAATCGCCAGCTCCTTACCACCGGCAACCTTTCCGGAAACGATCGCGTCACCCTATTCCTAATGGACTATCCGAACAGAACGCGCCTCAAGATTATCGGTCACGCGCGGACCGAAGACGCAAAAGAGCACCCCGAGCTCTTCGCGACCCTAGACGACCCGGAAGCCGTGCGAGTGGTGGAACGTTTCGTTTTCATCGACGTCGTTTCCTTCGACTGGAACTGCCAGCAATACATCACGCCACGCTCACACGCTCGATGAAATGGAAGCGCTGATCGCGCCACTCAAGGAACGGATCGCGGATCTCGAAGGACGAGTGCCGATCCCGGCAGAGAAGGATTAGTGTTCGCAGAGCCCGGCGCCGAGTTGCCCGGTCGTCCAACTTTTTGAAGCGGCGCAACCCTGGAAAGCTAGACCGTTTGCTTCGCAATCCGTTACGGCCCCATGTCGGGCTTCTTGCCGCTCTTCTGAGATGCGCTGGTGAACCGCTGGACTGCGGCCGTCGTCGGTTCTTTAGAAGTGAGCGCTCCCTCCTCTAACAACGAAACGCCCATGCTCATGGCTGACTAGGAACCAGATTGAAACGCTCGCCAGGAAGATGACCAATGCTCGGAGGAGAAATGGGTAGTCGATTTGTGAAACATAATCTGGAGTGAGTTGGAGAGTCCTTCGCGAGGCTCGAATTCAAAGAACAGTTGGAGAACGCGACAAGTTGGCCGGCGGATGCCTTCGATTGAGAAACGGAATGAAAAGCGCTCACTCCGCGCTGGCACCTGCAATCCTCGGAAACAAGTGGGCTCACCTGCGTGATTGCGCGTCCACAGCGCTCGCAGCGGCGTATCCCCAGAGCCTGAAGGCGAATCATATGAACGAATCCACGACATCCTCGCGCATCTGGCTCATCACCGGCTGCTCCAGCGGCTTTGGCCTTGCGCTGGTCACCTCGCTGCTTTCGCGAGGGCAGCGCGTCATCGCCACGGCGCGCCAGCCAGCCTCGCTCGCCGAATTGGCTGCGCACTACCCGGAGACTTGCCGTGCGCTCCCGCTCGACGTCACCGATGCGCTTCAAGTAAAGAGCGCGATTGCTGAAGCGGCGAATGCTTGGGGACGGCTCGATGTCATCGTGAACAACGCCGGCTACGGACTCGTCGGTGCTTTTGAGGAACTCGGCGAGGAGCAGATCGCCCGCAATTTCAACGTGAACTTTTTCGGTGCGCTCGAAATCATCCGCGCCGCGCTGCCCATTCTCCGTGCACAAGGCAGCGGGCACATCGTGAACATTTCCGCCGCCGCGGTGATTTCGAATTACGCAGGCTTTTCCATCTACGGCGCGACCAAGTGGGCGCTCGAAGGCGTCTCAGAATCGCTCGCCGCGGAACTGAAGCCACTCGGGATCAAGGTCTCGATCGTGCAGCCCGGCCCGTTTCACACTGACTTCATCAGCCGCTCGCTGGAGCGCGCGGGGAATCAAATCGCCGACTACGACCGCACGAGCGGAAAGTTCCTGCGCTTCCTCGAGACGATGTCGGGCAAACAGCCCGGCGATCCGGCGAAGGCAGCGGAAGCCATCATCGCCGCCGTGGAATCCGACAGGCCGCCTTTACGCCTCGTGCTCGGCAAGTACGCAAACGACAAGGCGCGGAAGAAATTTGCCGAAGCTGAAAAGGAACGCGCCGCATGGGAGTATGTCGGACTTCCCACGGACTTTTCGCCAAACTTATGAAACGCAAGATGCTCCTCATCACCGCCATCGTTGTGCTGGTCGCTCTCTCAGCGTTCTGGCTCGTCTCCACGTCACGCGCCACGACGGAAACCCCCGATTACAAAGTCGTCCGCACCGACGGAAAGTTTGAGATCCGCGACTACCCGGCGCTCACTGTCGCCACGACACTGATGGAGGGAGGGGAGATGAACGGCGGTTTCGGAAAATTGTTCCAGTTCATCACCGGCAGCAACGACGCCAAGGAAAAGATCGCAATGACCTCGCCAGTGTTGATCGACACCACAAAGGGCAAGAAGACGATGAGCTTCATTATGCCCGTCAAGGACGTGGAGAAAGGCGTGCCGAAGCCATCGGGAGAGAGCGTGACCCTCGGCAAAGTGCAGGCGGCGAGATTCGCGGTGCTGCGATTCGCCGGCGGGCGCAGGGCGGAGAACGAGAAGGCGGCCATCGAGAAACTCAAGACGCGGCTCGACACAGAGAAGCTGACGGGAAATGGCGCGCCGAGATTTGCCTACTACGATCCGCCGTGGACGCCGACCTTCATGCGCCGGAACGAAGTGATCATACGCATCGACAAAAACCATGAATAGCTCCGTAATCCGGCTCTGGCTCGCCGCGGTGGCGGCTCTTCTTTCCGCGTGCTCATCGCCGCAAATTTCCACGCGAGAAATCAGGAAAAGCGACCCTGCGGCAAAGGGGTTGCTCACCGCGTCGCAGGATGCCCACGGGAAAAAGGCGTTCGCGAAAGTGCGCGACGTGAGTGTGCGTTACGAGGGCAAGTGGGCTCCGGTCGGACCAAAATTCCAGCCGGTGCTTGCCGACACGAAATTCCGGCGCGGCTCCGAGGAGCGTCTGCTCATCGCGTCGCGCGCGATGATGCAGGAGCATTCCGGACCGGGAGGGAAAAAGATCGTCGTCCGCAAGCCGGGCACGGTCGCAGTGGCCTACAACGGAGTGACCTCGAACGACGCCGAAGCCAGCCGCGCCGCAGCCCTCGTGGCGGATGCCTACACGCTTTTTTTGCTCGGGCCATTTTACTTCGACCGACCGGGCGTCGTGCTTGCTCCCAACGGCGTAGCCATCGTGGATAAGGCCGTGTGCGATCAGGTGCTCGCGGTGTTGCGCCCGGGATTTGGAATGGCGCAGGAAGACCGCGTGATCCTCTTCATCGATCGCACGACCAAACAACTCCGCCGCGTGCGCATGACCCTGAGCGGCCTCGAGAGCACGCGCGGCGCGGAGGTCGATGTGACCTTCCGCAATTTCCGCAACATCGGCGGCATCGTCTGGTCGACGGATTTCGACGAACGCATTCGCGTGCCGTTCGACCTGCACGCGCATCACTGGCGCATGCTCGGGCTGGACACGAATCGCGGCATGAACGCGTCGGACTTCGCAGTCACTGGATTCAAAGGTCGCGCGGCAAAACCCGCTGCGGCGCTGCCTGCGCCTTAGTCTGCGCACGCCCGCAAAATGAAGGGCGTGAAGAAAGAGCACTTGCCGGAGAGAGTGTGCGTCACTTGCGGGCGTCCGTTTGCGTGGCGGAAAAAGTGGGAACGCGTTTGGGACGAGGTGAAGTTTTGCAGTGACCGCTGCCGCATGAACAAACCGGCTCAACGCCTAACGAGGAGTTAACCCCGCCGTTTTTCTTTTGTATGACTCACATCCCGCTGACTCGTCGCGACGCGCTGATTGCCTGGGCAGACTTCCTGCCCACCCTCGGCAGTTATGCCCAACGGCGAAATCATGTAGAGCCGCTCCATCGCAACGTCTCGCGTCTCAGTGCCGCACTGCGCTACCGCCTCTTGCTGGAAGACGAAGTGGTGAGCGACACGCTGCGGACTCATGAATTCAATGCGGTGGAGAAATGGCTGCAGGAGGTCTGCTGGCGAAGGTATTGGAAGGGCTGGCTGGAGATGCGGCCGGATGTGTGGACGAGCTGGCGGCGGCGGCTGCGGGAGCTAAGTGACACTTTGC
The DNA here is from genome assembly GCA_051003415.1 of Chthoniobacterales bacterium. Taxonomy (GTDB): domain Bacteria; phylum Verrucomicrobiota; class Verrucomicrobiia; order Chthoniobacterales; family UBA10450; genus Palsa-1392. Next base: position 19,255 of record JBPCLI010000063.1, read on the forward strand.
CCGAGGCGGTAATGCAGCGCGCGCGGGACGTGGCGGCGGGCGAGAGCGGCGTGGCGTGCATGGACGCCATCGCGCGTGAATTGATCGCCACCGGCTATCTTCACAATCACGCCCGAATGTGGTGGGCCAGCTATTGGATTCACGTCGAGCGCTTGCCTTGGGAACTGGGCGCGGACGTGTTCTTCCGCCATCTGCTCGACGCCGATCCTGCTAGCAACACGCTTTCGTGGCGATGGGTCGCCGGCTTGCAGACTCCGGGGAAGACTTACCTGGTCAGACTGTCGAATATCGAAAAATACGCGCCCGAATTACTGCTCCAGCATCCCGCCGGCAGCGATCAAATCGCGGATGGAACGGTCTCGCCGACGGTTGCTACCGAGTGTGCCGACACCGTGCGGCGGGCGTTGCCAGATTATCCAACGACGCTTGCGCGCAATAACCGTCGGCACGGGCTTTGGATTCATACGGACGATCTCCTTCCGGAATCTGGGCCACTCGCGGATCTCACGCCGGTCACCATCGCCGCGTTTTCCACCGAGCATGAATATCGTCACGACTACGCGCTAAGCGAGCGGCACATCGCGGCTCTGGATGAAGTGCTGACCGATGGTCTCGCGCGGGGCGCGGCGCATTTTCAATGTCCGACCGTGCTCAGCAAGGATAGCGATCCCGCGGCTAGCCTCTGCACATGGGCTGCGACTCATTCTCTCGATGAAGTTGTGGCGTTTGCTCCGACCGTCGGCCCCGTGGCCGACCTCGTGCCGCGGCTTCGCCAGCTCCTCACCTCCGCAGGCGTCACGCTCACGCTGCTCCGGCGCGCATCGGATGCCGATGTCTTCACGTTGGCGGGCGCGGGCTTCTTTCCCTTCTGGGAGAAGATGAGCCGCCACTTACGCGAGAAAAGCAGCCTCTCCGCCACACGATGAAATCGCCTCTAACGCCAACGCAGATTTCCAATGTCATTCGACTCGCCTGGGAAGATCGAACTACCTTCGAAGAAATCCGGGCACGTACGGGCCTGGTCGAGCACGAGGTGATCACGATCATGCGACGCGAACTGAAGCCCTCCAGCTTTCGCCTGTGGCGCAAGCGCGTGAGCGGTCGAGTCACGAAGCACCGCAAACTCATGGACCTGCGCTTGGCTGGACCAGCCAGCGATGAGGACGCAGACACTCGCTAACTTTTGCCATGCAAAATCTCATTCTCGTCCTCGGCGACCAGCTCGATTTGGATTCCGCGGCATTCGACGGCTTCGACCCGGAGCAAGACGCTGTGTGGATGGCGGAGGTCGCGCATGAAAGCACGAAGGTGTGGAGCACGACGCCGCGTATCGCGGTTTTCCTCGCGGCGATGCGGCACTTTCGCAACGCATTGCGCGAGCGCGGATGGAAGGTCTTCTACCGCGAACTGACGGCGGACGGCGCGGTGTGGCGCAATGCGGACGGACGCGCGAAGCCGGCGAAGGGCGACACGTTTGCCGACGCCTTGCGCGAATCGCTCGCTCGTCTTAAACCGAAGCGCGTGGTGTTGGTGGAGCCAGGGGAGTGGAGCGTGCGGGAGGAGATCCGTTCAGCGATGGAGTCGATGGAACTGCCGTTGGAAATGCGCGAGGACGGGCACTTTCTGTGCAGCCACGCGGAGTTCGCGGCTCACGCGGAGGGACGGAAGCAACTGCGGATGGAATTTTTCTATCGCGAGATGCGGAAGCGCCACGGCGTGCTGATCGATGATGGCAAGCCGGCGGGCGGCGATTGGAATTTCGACAGCGAGAATCGCAAGAGCTTCGGCAAAGCCGGTCCGCCGGTGCACAAGATGCCGCGCAGTTTTCCGCCGGATGAAATCACGCGCGGTGTCATCACGATGGTGAATGCGCGCTTTTCCGATCATCCCGGCGACCTCGCACAGTTCGACTGGCCCGTCACCGCGGCGGATGCGGACCTCGCGCTGAAGGATTTCATCGCGCATCGGCTGGCGGGATTCGGCGACTGGGAGGATGCGATGTGGACCGCGGAGCCGTGGCTTTTTCACAGCCGTCTGAGCGCGGCGATTAACCGCAAGCTGCTCCACCCGCGCCGCGTCATCGTCGCGGCGGAGAAGGCGTATCGCGATGGTCGCGCGCCGCTCGCGAGCGTGGAGGGATTCATCCGACAAATCCTCGGCTGGCGCGAATACGTGCGCGGCATTTATTGGCGGTTCATGCCCGGCTATGTGGACATGAATGCGCTCGGTGCTGACCAGCCACTGCCGAAGTTTTATTGGACCGGCGACACCGAGATGGCCTGCCTGCGCGACGCCCTCGGGCTAACGCTGCGGCTCGGCTACGCGCATCACATTCAGCGGCTTATGGTTACGGGCCTCTATGCGCTCATGCTCGGCGTGCGGCCGCGAGAAGTGCATGAGTGGTATCTCGCAGTCTATGTGGATGCCGTCGAGTGGGTGGAGCTTCCGAACACGCTTGGCATGTCGCAGCACGGCGACGGCGGCATCATGGCCAGCAAGCCCTACGTCGCGACGGGCAAATACATCCAGCGCATGTCGAACTACTGCGCCGGCTGCCGCTTCGATCCCGCCGAGGCGACCGGCCCGAAGGCGTGCCCATTCACCACGCTCTACTGGGACTTCCTGCTCCAGCACGAGCCGATGCTGCGCAAGAACCAGCGCATGGCCATGCAGGTGCGCAATCTCGCACGACTCGACGATGCACGGCGCGATGCCATTCAGAAACAGGCGGCGAAGATTCGAGCTGCGAGCGCGAACTGAGCATGAATTTGAACATCGCAATCATTGGAGCCGGCATCGCGCGCGTCTCCGCGGCGAATGCGCTGCTCGTTCGTGGTTACACCGTGATCCCCTTTGAAAATCCCGTGAATACGTTGGCCGCTGCGCCACCAAGCGCTGGGAAGGGCATACGGTCGATCACGGTGCGCAGTATTTTACCATTCGCGACGCACGCTTCCGCGCCGCGGCGCAGGCGGCTTCGGGCGAGGCGCTGATAAAGCTGCAAGCTCCGGTGCTGGACTAAACGGGAGGCGAATTGCCGGACTCTGGCCGGTGGTTGCATCGCACAAAACCACCGGCTGGTCCGCGGCCTCGCGCGCGGCCTCGACGTGGAGACGGATACGACCATCGAACGCGCGGAGAATCTGCTGCGCCGGGCAGGCGGCGAGTTCGATCATGTGGTGAGCACCGCTCCGTTTCCGCAGACCGCGCGGTTGTCTGAAATGGACGCTTCTTCTGACTACGTGCCGTGCATTACCGTGCTGCTCGCCTATCGGGGCGAGTGGCTGGGACGAACGCGGGAATGCTATGCGATCACCGCGGAACCCTGACTTGGAGCGCCTGCGAGAATTACAAGCGGGGTCGGGTCGCCGCAGGACACACCCTGATGGTGGCGCAGATGTCCGAGTCTTTCAGCCGCGAACATCTGGAACGCACGGCGGATCAATTTGCGGCCTTCTCCGGGCGCTTGGAACTCGGCCGCATAAAACGGTCAAGAAAAATCTCTCGAATGGTGTGCTTATCGTTGCTGCCGACAATGGTGTGGCTCGTGATCTCACAGGCCACAAACTGAGTGAGCTTTCCGCCTGATCCGTCGCCCAGCTCGAAAGAATTCGATCGCGCTGGGTGACTTGACCGTATAAAGCGGTCAAGTTCAATTTGGCCTCAACGCTCGTACCGCTCGCTGAAAGTAGGTGAATCAGGTCAAGAGAGTGGGATGACGTCGAGCGGTCTCGCCGGCGAGGGCGAGCGGGTGGGGCGGGCCCAGTCTCTCCACAATATCCTCCATGCCGTTCAGAACTCGACCGCATAAAGCGGTCAAGCTAACTAGGCTTTCCCGCCGTCATCCTCGTCGTTGACCTCTTGCTTTAGGCTGGGGTTTTGCGTGCGAGGCCGTGCGGACGACAAGCTTGCGCAGCGTTGCATATAGCGGGTGCTTCGAGTCGGCGCGGTAAAAACGGTGATAACCGTTGCTTCGACTGGCAATGAGATGAGCCGCTTCCAACTTGGCCAGCTCGTCCTGCACCGTTTGCAGCGAGAGATCGCTCAAGCGAGCGAGTTGACGCACGTATAATTCCGTTCGCGCGTTCGTGAAGAGCAGCCGAAGGATTTTCGCGCGCACCAGCGGAAACAATCCGTGCAAAAGCGTCTTCCTCATTCTTGCATGATTTTATATCGACCGCTTTAAGCGGTCACCACTGAGAGAGTCAATCCCCTTCCGCAGAAGGCTTTCTTCCCGGAACCAATCTGCACTTCGGTTTCGCCTTCTTCATCGCAAACTTTCTGGCGCCCTTCTTTACGCTGCCGCGAAGCTCGCCAACCCTTTGAAGCCCGGCCGTTGCTCCGCAATCCGTTAGGCCCCCTATCGAGCTTATTGTCGCTCTTCTAGCATTCGCTGGTGAACCAGGTGGAGAGAGTGGGATGAGCGTAGAAGCGGTCTCACCGCGGGGCGCGGCGCCCGATTTACGAATAATCCACGCCCGAAGAAGCGGCAGCAGCATCCATCGAGGGTTAACAGGTGTGGCTGGCTCAGGCTCTCCACAATATTCCTCCGGGGTGGTTACTCGACCGCATAAAGCGGTCAAGAAAATCTCTCCAACGGTATCCTGGTCGTCGAGTACCGACGATGGTGTGGCTCCTGGTCTCGCAGGTCATGAGCTTTCCGTCCTGAGCGTCGCTCAGCCGGCAAGAATTTATCGCGCTGGATGACTCGACCGCATAAAGCGGTCAACTTCAATTTGGCTTTAACGCCGTCCTGCTCGCTGCAGGCAGGCGCCACATTCACTTCTTGGGTTTCGCCTGCTTCACCGCCGACTTCTTGGCACTGCTGCCCCGTTCGCGAACCCTTTGGAAGCTAGGCCGCTCCTTCACCCGCGTTACGGCCCTTGCCCATCAGCGCTCTTGCCGCTCGGTAATTGGCGATGTGCTTCTCCACGGACACGCGCGCGACGGCGCCGCCGACGACGTCGAGAGCCAGGTCGTCCCACGACCTGAAGCGGACGCAACCTTTGCCCATGTCGAGCTTCTTGCCGCTCTTCTGGTACTCGCTGGCAACCAGGTGGAGAGAGTAGGATGACCTTAGAAGCAGAGGAAATGCAGGACCATGCCCGACTTCTGCTAGGCGAGCGCAACCAATGGCAGCGGCACTTTGGGATTCTCGCCATAGCCCGCCGAATACAAGGAGAGCGGGACATACCAGCCGATCATCCCGAACTGCATCCCCTCCTCATATCGGTCCGGCAGGTTCTCATTGATTACCTTGCGCAAGGCGCTGAGCGCGGCGCGGCGATCCGCGGGGAGTGCGGCGAGGTAGTGGGCCATGGTGGAAGCTGTCATGTTAGCGACGATACCCGTTGAACTGTGCTGCGGACAAGCCGCATGCACCGCAGCGCCGCTCTTCGTCCCCGCTCCGTCCATTCCAACGCGACCTTTTCCGCATCCGGGACCTGATGTCTCGGGTAAAGAAGTCCACAGCGTTGCTTCTTGTCTTGCTGATTCGCGGTGGTTATTGCAGTGCACATGACTCTCGGAAAGCGCGCTGGTGAATCGCCGGACTTCGTCGGCTTTCGCATGCGCGGGCGAGAGATCACGCGGCTCGAATCGTTTAGCGATGCGGTCTTCGGCTTCGCGCTCACGCTGCTCGTGGTATCTCTCGATGTGCCGAAGACCTTTCCGGATCTTATGGCGACGATGCGCGGCTTTCCAGCCTTCGCCCTTTGTTTCCTCTTTCTCGCCCTCCTTTGGAACGGCCACTACCGATACTGCCGTCGCTACGGACTCGACGATGGAACTGTGCGCTTCCTCACCTGCCTCATGCTTTTCCTTGTTCTCTTCTACGTCTACCCGCTGAGGTTTCTCTTCAACTTCAGCATCACCGACCGTCTCTTCGGCGGGCCCGCGGAGCCCGTCAGCATCACGCGCTCCGAGTTTTCCACCCTACTCGTCATCTACGGTCTCGGTTTCTCGGCAGTCTATCTCGCGCTGCTGCTCCTATACCTGCACGCCTACCGCATGCGCGATGCGCTCGAGTTAACGGAACTCGAGAAATTCGACACGCGCTACCAGATCTTCCGACTTGTGACGCTCGTCGGGATGGGACTCTTCGCGGCTCTTCTCGCGCGCGTCCCTTTTTTCCGAAACTGGAGCAGCCTCGTTTACATCCTTCTTTTTCCCATCCTGCGGACGTCGCGAAGCATTCACCGCCGCCGGCGGGCGCAGTATCTCGCCGCACAGTCAGCGTGACACTCGCTCCCGGATCGGGACTGGAGATTGTTCACCGGCACAGTCGGGGTAACTGGGGTAGCACTTAGATTTTTTCCCAGGCGCGGTCGGCGACCGGGTCGCGGCCTTCGTCGAATTCGATGTGGTCGATGAGGGTCTCGATTGGTTCGCCGGTGAGGCCGCTCTCCCGGATTCGCTCGGGGAGGACGTGGCTGCGTTCGTCGCGCCAACCGAGCTTGGCGATGAAGCGATTCCAGACGTGGCATTCTTCGTCGGTGCGCAGGGTGCCGTGGGCATGCGCCCAGGCCAGGATGGCTTCGTCGGTTTCGCCGGTAAGGGCGTGGCGCTTGATCTCGGCGTAGGGCACGCCGAGGAAACGGCAGCAACGTCCATCGAGGGTGAATGGTTGTGGCTCGCCCAGGTTCTCCACGTAATCGGACGGCAGCTGCCCGGCGGCGTGCAGACGAATCTTGTCCAGCATCCGCCCGAAATAAATGAGACGGCCAACTTTATCGTAGCAACTGCGCAGGCCCGGAATGTTTGGCATAAGAAAAACTAGCAAAGAGCTGAGAGTTCAGTATCGCCACTTTGCAACGAGGACAAGGCTCTTCAAGCGCAGGACACGTGGAGACATCACCGTGGGAGTGGGGGAATTGGCGCAAGAGCTCCCTACTTGGGTTAGCTTGGCAAAGATCCTGGCGCAGCGCGCATAATAGGCGGGCTCATTGCGTTTCACACTCGGGCAGAATCGCCCCGGATCCCACGTCGACCAGCCGACGTGCTATGATGCAGCCTGCGCATCGCTCTCATTCTGTTCTCCGCTGTTTCCTTCTTCGTCTACGGCGCGGCTTGTTTCTCCTCCGATTATCTAAAGCGCGAGTATGTGCGCTACCATCTCGGGCGAGAGCGGGTGCTGGTGGGAGTGCTGCAAATCTGCGCGGCGCTCGGTTTGCTGCTCGGGCTGGAGATTCCGTGGATCGGCCGGGCCGCCGCTGCCGGTCTCACGCTCATGATGTTGCTCGCCGTCGGCGTCCGGATTCGGATCAAAGACAGCCTGCTGCAAACCTCGCAGGCGTTGCTCTACCTGGTCCTGAATGGCTGGCTTTGCTGGGCAGCGTTCTAGCTGTGATGTTTCAATAGGTTGTTCATGCGGGGAAGGATTTGGCAGAGTGGAGGGTGTGAACACATCCAGACCATCAAACCCAACCGCCACATGAACGTACATCACAATGCCCGCCTCACCGC
>JBPCLI010000064.1:0-14889 GCA_051003415.1 Chthoniobacterales bacterium
CACCGACACCGACACCGACACCGACACCGACACCGACACCGACACCGACACCGACACCGACACCGACACCGACGCCAACGCCGACGCCAACTCCAACGCCGACGCCCAGTGTCGCGATCACTAAGACCGCCGATGCAGTCAGCGTGAGTGCTGGCTCGCAGATTGGTTTTACGGTTACATTGGATAACACCGGCGCCGGGACCGCGACTGGTCTTAGTGTGACCGATAACTTGCCGGATGGGACCGGTGTCAACTGGACAATCGATGCGGGCAACACCGATGCGGGCTGGTCGGTCAGCGGTTCGCCGCCGACTCAGAGTCTCGTTTACACTCCCACCACGCTGGCCGGAAACACGAGTACGACCGCGCACGTGATCAGCACCACCACGGGCGGGAGCTGCGGCAGCTACACTAACACCGCGAGCTTCACGACCAGTAACGACGGCTCCGGTTCACAGACGGCTTCAGAGACGGTCCTCTGCGCCGGTCTCACCATAACCAAGACAGCTGATGCTGCCAGTGTGAGCGCGGGTTCGCCGATCGGCTTCACCGTGATCCTCGCCAATGGCAGTGCGGGCACCGCCGCCGGGCTAAGTGTGACCGACAGCCTGCCGGCCGGGACCGATGTCAACTGGACAATCGATGCGGGCCCGACCAGCCCGGGCTGGTCGATCAGCGGCACGCCCCCGACCCAGAGTCTTGTTTACAGTCCCAACAATCTGCCCGGCAACACCGTGACCACGGTGCACGTGGTCAGTGACACCACGAGCGGAAGTTGCGGCGCCTATAACAATACCGTCAGTTATACTACGAATAACGCTGGCTCCGGTTCAGACTCGGCTTCCGAAACAGTCAACTGTGCCTCCGTCGGAATTACCAAGACGGCCGACGCGGCCAGTGTCAGCGCTGGTTCTCAGATCGGGTTCACCGTTACCTTGAACAATACCGACGTCGGCACCGCCACCGGGTTAAGTGTGACCGACAGCCTGCCGGACGGGACCGATGTCAACTGGACAATCGATGCGGGCAACACCGATGCGGGCTGGTCGGTCAGCGGTTCGCCGCCGACTCAGAGTCTCGTTTATAGCCCAACCACGCTGGCCGGGACGACGAGCACGACCGCGCACGTTGTCAGTACCACGACAACCAATAGCTGCGGCACCTACAACAACACCGCCAGTTTCACGACTGGCAATGATGGCTCTGGCTTTGCCTCGGACTCCGAGACGGTCGTCTGCCCGACGCCGACGCCGACTCCGACGCCAACGCCAACGCCGACGCCATCGGCAACGCCGACACCAACTCCAACGCCGACACCAACCTACCCGCTGACGGTGAGCAAGGATGGAACCGGCACGGGAACAGTCAGCAGTAATCCTGCGGGCATCGACTGCGGGGCCACCTGCTCGGCCAGCTACGACGATGGCACGGTTGTAACCCTCACGGTGACTCCCGATGCAGGTAATTCATTCGTCGGCTGGAGTGGAGATTGCACTGGCACCGGCACCTGCAGTGTGACGATGAGTTCTGCACAATTCGTCACGGCCACCTTCGACGCGCCAACGCCAACGCCAACGCCAACACCGACCCCGGCTCCCCCGGCGCTAACGGCTGCGGCCTCGCGTATGACGCAGGGAACTGCTGGGACTTATGAGGTATCGATGCCGCTCAGTGGCACGAGAGGTGTGGAATGCCGCAACGGAGCAGGCAACTATACTGCCGTCCTAAGCTTCGACGTCCCGGTCAACGGCGGGAGTGCAAGCGTGACTTCCGGCACGGGCACTGTCGGAAGCGTGAGTTTCAGTGGCAATGATATGATCGCCAGCCTCTCGGGGGTGAATGATCAGCAAGTAATTACGCTCACGGTAACAGACGTCACCGGCACAGACGGCGGGACGCTTAGTTCAGCGAGTGTCGACATGGGCTTCCTCATCGGCGACACCACCGGAGAGGGAACAGTCAATTCCGCTGACATCAGCCAAACGAAGTCACAATCGGGTGCCGACGTGACAGTCACGAACTTTCGCGAGGATGTGACGGCTGACGGCACAATTAACAGCGCTGACATCTCATTGGTGAAGTCGAAATCAGGTAACGGCCTCTAACCGAGAGGAGGCGCGCCAGAAAATATTCGACTGAGTGTGTGGGCTCGCTGGGCTGGTGCCCGCGAGCCCACTGCGCCCTCCGGCGCTTGTTTATTGGCGGCCCGACGTTAGGTCGACGATGATGTCGTATGAAACATCGATCTTTTCTCCGCTGGAGCGGAGTTTTTGCGGGCGTTTTGCTTGTGCTGGCCATGGCAGAATCGGCCCCAGCTACTGATTCCGGAATCGAAGGCGTCATTTCCGTTTCTCCGAGCCGTCCGGGGCCCCAACGGCAAGGGGAGCCTGACAAGGTGCCTGTCGCCAGCACCACTTTTGTCATCAAACAAGGCGAGGAAAGGGTGACGTCCTTCACGACCGACTCGACGGGCCGATTCCATGTGACCTTGCCGCCGGGCCACTACGTTGTTTGCCGGGACGGCCCCGGAACCGCGATCGGGCATTGGCAATTCGAAGTGGACGTCGCCTCCGGCAAGATGGCCAGTGTCAACTGGACCGGCGACAGCGGTATACGGTAAGGCAGCGCCTCCGCTCACTTCTATTCGTAAGAAGCTTTCCTTTCGCCTGCCTCGCTGTGCTGAGTCTGCTCGTCGTTTCCTGTTCCGAGAAATCGGAGCCGGATAGCGACGGGAAGCCCGCTCGGCCCTCCGTCGCGGAAGAGAAATCAGAAAGCGATGCTAAGAAAGAAGTCGAAGAATCGGCGATCATCCCCGAGTCGCAAGAAATCGGCGAAGATTGCGTGGCATTTCTCCGCGCCACCACGGCAGTTCCGATTAACGCCGAAAAGAAAGACTGCCCCGAGTGCCCGAGCGGAAACGCGGCCTTTGAGGTTCTGAAGTTTAATACCTTCAAGATCGACAAGATCTCCCCCTCTGGGTCGGCCTGCGAAGTTCTCGTCGAAATCCATGCTGAGTTCAATCCAAGTCCTGGCGGAACGATCGTCGGCGGCCTGACGGGCTGGATAACCCCCGAACAGAAAGAGAAGTACGCGCGGGGGGAGACGCCGGCGGGGGTTCAGATCTACAAGGTGAAGATCACCTACACGCGAAAGAGTGGCTTCTGGAAGGCGATCGAATTCGATCGGGGCGATCGGCCCTAGAGCGAGTTAAGAAGAACTGTCACCGCGGGGGACGGAACTCTGTCCATCCCTCCAACCAATCCGCGTCCTGGAGATTGGAGATGCTGGGGGAGGACGGCTTTGCAAGCCGTCTGCCGGGTTAGAAACCCGGCCTCCGTTGCGCAGCGCGGGTCGGCGCGAAAAGAAGATAGCCCCGGGTGAGCCCGGGGGTTTGCGTGATTGATTAACACTCCGCCCCGCAGGGGCGGAAGAAGTAGGTGCGCTTTGGGGTGTTGCCGCCCCGCCGGGGCTCATCGGAGGAAAACGCTCATCCCCGGGGCTCACGCCCGGGGCTAATTTCTGCCGCGCCTCAGCGCTTTGGAATCGGCTACAGCTTTGTTTAAACCGTTCTAGCGCGGCGCGCGTCTTCACGAACCAGGGCTCGGCTGCAAGCGGGCGCTCCTTCCTATCTGCGCGATCTGTGTAAATCTAGGGGTGGATGCGTTTCGAGGATAACACTCTTCTTTTTGGCTTCGATCCGACCCCGCGGATTGTCGCGATTGAACTCGGTGACACCGGCACAGTGCGAATTTACCGCCGCGGAGAGAACGGCACGACAGTTTGCGAGAATGAGGCATTCCATCCCTTCCTTTGGGCCGATGGCGACGTGGCCGATCTTGGCCTAACGAATGCGGAAAAGGTTATCGGCGACCTGAAATACAACTGGCTGGTCACGGTCGATAGCTGGAAAGAGCTGATCGCTCTGCGCAACGGTCTCAAGAAAGCGGGTCGCAACTTTTTCGCGCTGAGCGACCCGGTCCAGCACTATCTCACCCACACCGGGCGCACACTCTTCAAGCAGCTTCCTTTCGAGGAGTTGAAGCGGATGCAGATCGAGGTGATCGTTGTAGCCGGGGACGCTGTCCCCGGCAGCGCGGCTGGAAAGAAGGACGCGGCAGGTGGCGCGACCGAGGACAGCGTCCCCGCCTACAACGATCACCTCACCAGCATCGCGGTCTCCGATAACTCGGGCTGGGAGGAATTGATCGAGGTCAACCCAAACGCGATCGAGGAGTCGGAACACGCTGCGATCAAACGCCTGACGAAATTGATCAAGGAGCGCGACCCGGACGTGATCGAGGGGCACAATCTCTTCAAATTCGATCTCCCGTTTCTCGTCGCGCGGGCGCGCAAGGCGAAAACAAAACTCGATTGGGGCCGAAGCGGAGGTTTTCTCCGCTCGCGACCGTCGCGACTCCAGATTGCGGAGAAGACGATCGATTATCCGAAGTTCACGATCGAGGGCCGGCATTTCGTCGATACTTTTCTCCTCGCGCATTTTTACGACGTTGGGATGCGTTCGCTGACCGGGTTCGAGCGGAGCGATGTGGCACAGCATTTCGGCCTAACGAACGCGCTCGATGTCTCGCAGTTATGCGGCAAAGAACTCCAGCGCGCCTGGGAAGACGATCCCGCACGCTATCGCGAGCGCGCCTTATGCGCCGTCCGCGAGACCCGCGCGGTGGCCGACCTGCTGAGCCCGAGTTACTTCATTCAGGCGCAGATTTTCCCCTACAACTACCAGGATGTGATCGTGCGCGGCAACGCTACCCGGATCAACGCGCTCTTCCTGCGCGAGTATTTCCGGCAGCGCCACGCGATTCCCGAGATGCCGATGGCGCGCGGATTCGAGGGCGGTTACACCGACATTTTCTTCACGGGAGTGGCACGCAACGTTTGGCATTGCGACGTCGCCTCGCTCTACCCGTCGATCATGTTGCAGTTTGATTGCTTCCCGGTGACCGATCAGCTCCAGATCTTTCGCCATTTGCTCACCGACCTGCGCACTTTCCGCCTGCAGGCGAAGAGCGACATGCGCGTCGCCAAGGCCGCGCCGGAGCGGCGCTACTTCCACGCTCTGCAGAACACCTTCAAGATCTTGATCAACAGCTTCTACGGCTATCTCGGTTTCGCGCAGGGGAACTTCGCCGATTTCGAGGCGGCCGCGCGCGTCACGCAGATCGGACGCGACATTCTCAAGCAGATGATCGAATGGCTTAAAGCGCAGGGCGCGCAAGTCATCGAAGTCGACACCGACGGCATCTATTTCGTTCCGCCCAAGGTAGCGCAAGCTTCCAGCTTGCGGCCTGACGGGAACCAGCAGGATGCAGGTTCTACCATTGAAAATCTGCGCAGCGGCCTCGCGAAAAAACTGCCCCCCGGAATCGAGGTCGAATTCGACGAGCAATTCGAAGCCATGTTCAGCTACAAGGCGAAGAACTACGCACTCCTCGACAAGGAAGGCGAAGTGACGCTGAAAGGCGGCGCGCTCAAGTCCCGCGGGCTGGAGAAATTCCAGCGCGTTTTCCTCGAAGAAATGATCAAGCTTCTCATGGAGGAGAAGAGCGAAAAGATCCCGGCCTTGCGCGAGGAGTTCGAGCGAAAAATCCGCGAGCGCGAATGGCCGATCGAGATGTTGATGAAGACCGACACCCTGCAGGATTCGCTCGAAAAATATCGGCAAAAGATCGCCGGCGGCGGCCGCAATCGCGCCGCAGCCTACGAGCTCGCCCTAGCTAGCGGCCGCAACTACAAGCCGGGCGACCAGATCAGCTATTACGTGAAAGCGACCCCGAAAAAAGTTGCGGCCTACGAAGCCGCCAAACTCGTGACCGATTTCGACCCGGAAAACCGCGACGAGAACATCGACTACTACGTCGCCAAGCTGGCTGACCTGATGAAGAAGTTCACCGACGTCGCGTCGCCGCCTGCCAAAGACCAGAAGCAAGGGAGCCTGGACCTCTAACGTCGATAATGGTGACGCAACTGAGCGATGCGCAGGTCGTCGCCGCAAACGCGATAAACGATACGGTGTTCGCTCTTAATTCGCCGAGACCAATACCCTTGCAAGGCGTGCTTGAGCGGCTCCGGTTTGCCGATGCCGCGATAGGGGCCGCGCCGGATGTCCCTGATCAATTGGTGAATCCGTTTGAGGGTCTGAGGATCTGCTTGCTGCCAATAGAAATAATCCTCCCACGCATCGTCCGAGAAGACGAGATTCACGCGTCCAGCTTCAACCTCTTCCGGCTACCTTTGCGGCGCTCGAGCTGATCAATGGACCGCAAAAGTCGCCGGGCATTCTCTGGCGAGCGCAAGAGATGGGCCGTCTCCTCGAGAGACTCATATTCTGCCAGCGAGAGCATCACGACCGCCTGATCGCGATTACGTGTGATCACCACAGGCGCAGAGTCTTCACAAACGCGATTGATGGTTGAAGCAAGATTCTCGCGCGCTGCAGTGTAGGTGATCGTTTTTATGGTATGGACCGGATAATGTCCAGAAGCGCGCTCGGTCAATAGCCGCCTTCAGGCAACCACACGCAGTTTTTGTAACTGATGCGCCAGCTCTACCTGATCAGCGGCGTAGTAGGCTTCCCATTTCGCGCGTTCTTCGGCCGGGAGCGGCTCGTACCTTTGCGCTTTGCTGTTGAAGCGGTGGTAGAGGTCTTGCAGAGATTTGGCGACCACCGGCGATTTTAGAATCTTGCCGACACCAGGGAGTGCGGAAACTCCGCTGTAAATAGTTTGGGCGCCCGATTGCAAAAGCGGAAAACGCGGCGCGCGGGCCGCATTCTGGCCTTTTTCGAGCTGCGGTTTAAAATCCGAATCGACGTTCAGGAACTCGTAAACGCCACGTAGGACTTTGTCGGGCGAACGCCGGATGGCGTCGAATTGTACGACGAGAAAGTTCTCCGCCGGAAATCGCTCGAGGTAACGGCGGAAATGCCGAGCGAAGCATCCAACGTCGCGCAGGAACGGATTTTGCATCATCCCTTCGAACGTCTCCGGCATCTTCGCGACAACGGCGTTCCGGCCGTACCAATACCACGAGTAAATCATCTCGACCGGCGGTCGCAGGCAGAGGAGAAGTTTGATGTCCGGGCGGTAGGCTTTGATCCGGTCGGCCGCTTCATCGAGGTAGAGATAGGAAGGGCAAAACTCTCCGCGGCTAACGATCGGAGCTACCGCTGGTGGAAACTGCTCGTGATACCAGGCCTCGCCCCGTGCAAAGCAGTTCAACTCGCTCCCAGCGAGCCGGCGCATGATCGTGTCGGCGAAATAATAGACTTCCTTGTCCGGCGCGAAACCGACCTGCGGGTGCGCCTCGAGTTGCGCCGAGAGCCAGGTCGTCCCGCACTTGGGAGCGCCGATGCCGATGAAGTCGATCTTGGACATAAAAAATTAGACTAACGAGAAGCCAGGAAAACAACTCCCGCACCGATTCTCGCCGCTTCGCTTTCGGGCGGTCAGGACTCTTTTCAAACTTTCGTCAGCTTCCTGGTTTCCTTCGCCCCGAGGCTGGGCAAAGGTTGCGCCGTAAATGTCCCAGACGGTCAGGAACAACCCGCAGACAAGGAGCGGGTTCAGGAAAGGCCAGGTGACCAGGAGAAAGAGAATCGTGACCGCGAGGACAAGAAGAAGAACAAAAGCTGTTCGAAAAGTCTCTCGACTGACGTTGGCCCGTTCCATGGGGCCAGTATGAGCCGAGGGAGCGCTCGGCGCCAACCTAACCGGCGCGATCGCTCGCGCAGCAGTCTCAAAGTGCGCGTGCCGTTGACGGTTGCCATTTTCGATCCGCCCGCCAGAATACCGTCGTGCGGCAAAGTTTCGGTCGTTAACGCGACGACGCCACCGAGCCCCGGCCGAGCGCCGCGCGCAGATGTGGCGCGAGGCGCTTCGTGAATTCGACCGAATCTCCGGCGGAGAGGTGCGACCACTCCGGGCAATCAAACGAAGCCAGCTCCGGGTAGTCTTCGAAGTGGATTCCCGGCGCCCTCGTTTCCTGAAGCAGCCGATCCCAGAATGCACCGCGTGGAGTAAGTTTGTTCTCGAGCGCCTTCAATTCCCCGTTCACTGGCAAGCGGAGGAAAACCACCTTCGTGCCGCGCGCGCGGAGCAGGTCGACGTCGGACTTGATCCCGTGGAAGCGATCCTCAACCGCGCGATGAATGGAATCCATAAAAGCATCGTGCGGAATGAAATTTGGCGGCGGCGGCGGACTGAACAGCGGAATCCAGCCGGTCTTAACCCGTGTCTGCAGCGGCCCCGGTTGCGCGCAGCGCTCGATCATCCGGGCGCGCCGCTCGCGATCGAGGCTTGCGAAATAGGGCGGAAATTTTGGCGGCACGAGCGCATTGGGACGATTCGGAACCGGCAGGTCGTCGAGCAATTCGCCCAAAGTGAGATCATCCTGTTTCAGGAATGCGACGTGTTCTTCCAGCGGCATCGAGAACAACAGGCTGACCCGGCGGGAGTAAGTCTGGTCGTGGTAACGTTGGAGCGCTTTTTGTGCGACCCCATAGGGCGGCGCCTGCGGCGGCGCGAAGAACAGGCGCGGCACGATGCTGCAAATGATCGTGCCATGAAACCGTGTCTCTTTCGCAAGATCATGCAGGACCGGATAGGCGCAGCTCCCCGGCTGGGCGAGCTGAAGCGGGCGTTGCCCGAGAGCGCGCTCGAGTCCGTCGAGATCGAGATCAAAAATGGCGCGCGAATCGCCGATGATGGCGACCGACTCGGGCTCGACCTTCCTTCGGACGCTGGCCCAAAGATCCTCGCTGTCGTTCAGGGTCGGCGCGTAGCCTAACGAGCGGCAATAAAATTCCCAGGCGCCCGCCGCCACCACCAGAGTCATCACCACGCTGACCGTGATCCCGCGCCAGGGCCGCGCCGGGATCACCCGCTTAAAATTGGAAGTAGATGAAGGCATTGCTGTTTCCCTGCGTCAGGAGGATGGCCGCGGCCATGAAGGTCCAGATCCCGGTCACCGCCCAGACCGGCAAGCGCGTGACGACCGCCTCGATCGTCGTATCGCGGAGCGACCAATGGACCGCCAACATGCCGAGACTAACGATCCCGATCTGTAAAAGCTCGCGCGTGCTGAGGAGGGCGTCGCCCTTCGGATGACCGCCGAACATCCCGGTCAGAATCCGCCAGGCGACGGTGAAATCCGAGGCCCGGAAGAAAACCCACGCGATACAGACCGCGAAATAAGTACCGAGGCCGAGGAGGAGCTTGACCGGCAGATTATCGGCCCAGCTCGCTTCACCCAACGAGACTTTGACGAGCCGTTCGAGCGCAAGGTAAGCACCGTGGAGCAGACCCCAGACGACAAAGGTCCAGGCCGCGCCGTGCCAGAGACCGCCGATGAACATGACGATCATGAGATTGATCATGGCGCGCGCGGCCCCGGCGCGATTGCCGCCGATGGGGATGTAAAGGTAGTCCCGCAGGAAAGTGGAAAGCGAGATGTGCCAGCGCCGCCAAAAATCCGAGAAACCAATCGCGGCGTAGGGGAAGCGGAAGTTGTCCTTGAGGTGAAACCCGAGACAGAGCGCCGCGCCGATCGCGCAGATGGAATAGCCGGCGAAATCGAAAAAAATCTGGCCCGCGAAAGCCATCACGCCGGCCCAGGAATCGAGCGCGATGATCGGACCGGGATAACCGAAGACGGTGTCGGCTGAGCCGGCGAGGAGCGTATCGGCGAGCACGACTTTTTCGAAAAGCCCTAACGTCATCAGGAGCAGGCCCCAGAAGAAGCGGCCACCTTGCGGCTTGGGCGGCGCCGCCAGTTGCGGCAGGAAATCGCCCGCGCGCACAATCGGCCCCGCCACTAGCTGCGGGAAGAAGGAGACCGCGAGGACGAAATCGCGCAAGGAACGCGTCGGCTGCAGAACTCCGCGATAAATATCGAGGGTGTAGGAGAGCGAGTGGAAGGTGTAGAACGAGATGCCGATCGGAAGAAAAAGTTCGAGCCGGGGCGGGTTGTAGGCGATTCCGCCGCGCGACAGGACCCATTGGAAATTCTCGAGCAGAAAATTTCCGTACTTGAAAAATCCCAGCATGCTCAGGTTCACCGCCACGCTGATGACGAGCCAGACTTTGCGCGCTTCCGGCCGCTCGGCTTTGCCCATGATCCGACCGAGATAAAAATCCATTGCGGTCGTGCCGAAGAGAAGCGCGGCAAAAGGCGGATTCCACGCGCCGTAAAAAATGTAGCTCGCGACGACGAGCAGATTTTTGCGGGCCGGCCAGGAGCGCATCGACCAATACGCGCTTACCACCACGACGAAAAAGACGACGAAGGTCAGCGAATTGAAGAGCACGCGGTCGCATTTAGCGATCTGCTCCCGCGGAGGACAAGGAGATTCTGCGGTTTAGTTTGCCAAGCGCCACAATATCGAAGATCAAGGCCGAGCACGCCGCAGCTCCGCCTCATGTCCTTCATCGCCGAACCTCTTTACGTTGCCGCGGTCCTTTGCCTTCTGATCGCCTTCTCGGAATGGCTCTCCCGGCAAAAGTTCTTCAGTTTTCTCGGCTCGGCTTTGATCGTTATCCTGGCCACCGCCGTCCTGGCCAACCTGCGCATCCTGCCTTCGTCGCGGAACGCCCCGCCGCTTTACGACGGCATTTTCAATTACATCGCGCCGCTGGCGATTTTCTTCCTCCTCCTCGACGTGAAACTAAAGGATCTGCGCCAGGCCGGCCTGCCCATGCTCGTCCTTTTCGGGCTCGGTGCCCTCGGCACCATGGTCGGAGCCTTCGTCGGTTATCAATTGCTCGCGCCGCAGAATCACGGCGTCGACAAAGCCTACGCGGTAGCCGGGATGTTTACCGGCACCTACACCGGCGGGAGCGTAAATCTCAACGCCGTCGCGCTGCAATTTAGCGTCACCAAAAGCGGAACGCTCTTCGCCGCGATCAACGCCGCGGATAATATCATCACCACGATCTGGATCGTGGCGACCCTGCTCCTGCCACGACTGCTACAGCGCGTCTGGCCGCGAGGCGCCGGGAGCAGCGCGGCGAGCGCCGCCGCCATCGCACCCGAGCTCGAGGCCAAAGAACCATTGCGCGTGACCGATCTCTCTTTGCTCCTCGCCCTTGGCTTGGGCAGCCTTTTCCTCTCCCAACTGGTCAGCCAGTGGCTCCCGGCGATTCCGTACGTCCTGACTCTCACCACCGCCGCGCTCATCCTGGCCCAGGTCCCCCCCATTCAGAGACTACGCGGCGGGACCGTTCTCGGTTATTTCACCGTCCTGCTCTTTCTCGCGGTGGTGGGCGCTTACTGCGACCTCGGAGCCCTGATCGCAAACGGCGCCGTCGCCGGGACGCTTCTTGCCTGGGTCACGATCATCGTCGGAATTCACGCTCTGATCCTCTTCGGAATCGGCGGATTGTTCCGGCAGGACTGGGCTCTGATCGCGGTTGCTTCGAATGCGAACGTTGGCGGGGCCACTTCGGCCGGTGTGCTTGCGACCGCGATTGGGCGCGGTGACTTGCGCCTGCCGGGCATCCTTGCCGGGTCGTTAGGCAACGCCATCGGCACCTACGCCGGCGTCCTGATCGCGCTCTGGCTGCGCTAAATGTGGGAGGGGCCTTTGTGCCCCGATCTGCGAACGCGTCGCCAGCAGGGATCGGGACGCAAAGGCCTCCCGTCCTTCAAAACTTCTTCGTTAGGCTCAAATAAACGAAACGGCCGGTCGGGTCATACAGGAAGTCGGCGTAGTTGGTGGACGTAGCGGCGCCGGGCGGGTCGTGGCCAAAGACGTTATTGCAGCCGATGGTCAGCGTGGTGTTGTTGAGCAGGCGCTTCCACACCGGCAGGGCGAAGTTGGCGGTTTGGGTGGGAGCGCTCTCCACCGCTTGGCCGCCACTCGCGTTCGTTATCTCTTGAGCATCCTTAGCGTAACCCGCGACCGGTTGGGTTTCGACCGGCGCGACGAAACTGAAGTCGTAGGAGCCTTGCGCATCGAAGAACCAGGTCTGTTTGACGTAGTGCTCTTTCTTTCCATCCGGGAAGGAACTGTCTCGCGCGAGGACTTCATGGAAGCCGTCCAGATAGTGGACCGTGGTGACCAGATCAAAGCTGTGCCATGCCCAATCGATTCGAGAATTCGCCCGCCATTTTAGATAACCTTCGTTGGCGTCGGTGCCGGGAAGAGATCCACCGCGCAGCTCGCGTTCCGTCTCTCCGGGAAGTTGGGCAAACTGGAAGGAGTCGAGATAACTCGCCTGCGTTAGCCAGGTGAATACGCCAACCCGCGTCTCGAGCACGTACTGCAGGTCGAGATCGACTCCGCGCGCTTTTTGTGAGCCGGAATTTTGATAGGCCTCTTCAATCGAAACGATCTCTCCGTCGGCACCGCGGTTGACCGCTTCCAGAGCCAGCAGTTGACCGGTCACGGAACGGTTAACGACATTCTGCAAGTCAGGAATGGCGACCCGGCCTTTGCTCTCGATGTCGTAAAAGTCGATCGTCAGGGTAAGGCCTTGAACAAATTTCGGGGTGTAAACAAAACCGCCGCTAAAGGAGCGCGAATCTTCCGGCTGCAGGTTAGGATTGCTCCGGATAATAAAGGCGGCGCTGTTGACCGAGTTTCCCGTTGCCGGATCAAACAATGCTCCGGGAACAAAGGCCGGCACAGTTAAACCCTGGGAGGGACTTCCGAATAATTCAATCAGTGAGGGTTGATGAAATCCTTCACCCCAGGTGGCGCGAACGGTGAATGACTCATCGAAAGGCTGCCAACGCATGCCGACTTTCGGCACGACAACGTTGGTATCGTTATTCCGAAAATCTTCGAAACGGCCTGCGGCGGTGAATTCCAGAGAGTGCAGGCCGGGCGCCGAAAATATCGGACTGAAAATCGGGATGCTGGCTTCGCCATAAAGTGCGTACGCCTTCCGGCCCGCATCAGTGAAATTGCCGGGACCGGTGCCAAGAATATCGCCGAAGATGGCCTCTTCATCAGGACCCTGGCGGAGACTTTCTCGCCGGAATTGACCACCAAAAGCGAGCCCGACTCCGCCGGCCGGTAGCTTAAAGAGCGAGGTTGTATAAACGTTCAGGTCCAGGGTGGCGAGCTTCGACGTGTCGACCGAGGTCGGATGGATAGTCGCGAAAGCAGTCGGGCTGGCATTGGAGGCGATCGGCACCCGGAAATCGCTAAACGGGTTATAGGGAACGGTCGTGCCGATGAACTGCGGTGATCCAGGATCAAAGATGGGGTCGGCGGCATTAAGGATGCGATTAAAACGCGAAGCCGAAACCCCGGTGTCGATGGAGGTGTTTTTGATCTCGCTGTAGCGAAAGGCCGCGTCGTAGCCCCAGGTGCCGTCGAAGAGCTTATCGCCCTTCACGCCTAACGTGGAAAGGAAGGCGTCAGTTTCATTGTTGATCACGCGATCGCCAAACTCAGTCAGGCGCGCAAGCGAGGCGCCAGAAATGATTTGCTGGAAGGGATTGAAGGGATTGAATGCGCCCAATGGCACGCCGGTTTCTTCGTAGGTCGGTCCGCCGAGCGTGGCGCCCGGAGCGGGGGGGGGAATGGCGAGCGTCACATTGCCGGGCGTTTGGAAGCGGCCGGTCGAGACCGGCGCCAGCACGTAGTGAGTCTGGACATTCTGATATAGCAGGTCGGCATGGAGCACCATTTGCTCGCCGAAGATCTTGTGCTCGGCGCTGAGCAGGCCGCCGTAACGCTCCGAGTCGGGCACGGCGGCGCTAAAGGCGTTGAAATTAAAGCGGGACCTGGGCCGGATGCTAAAAACGTAATCTGTCGCCGGCACGTTGCCGTTGGTGAAGAACGGGGCGCGCCCGTAAAAGGTATCGGCATCGGGAATGTCATCCGGTGAAACGCCGGCGGCGAGCACGGCCTCGCGGGAAAGCTGAAGATTTTGCGGGCTCGAACTGAACGATCCGAAAGCGGCCTTCTGTGAGTAGCCGCGATCGCGATTAAAGATGGAGTTGCGATGATAAAAATTCAGAACGCCGCTCACGCTGGTTTTGTCGTCGCCCGCGCCGAAGACGAGCGAAGCGGCGAATTCACCGGAGTCCTTGTCGAGCGTGTTGCCGTACTCGACGGTCGTTTCCGCGCCTCGGTAGTCATGGCGCAGCTTGATGTTGACCACCCCGGCGACGGCATCAGCGCCGTAAATGCTCGAAGCGCCGTCCTTTAAAATTTCGATGCTCTCAATCGCCGCGCGCGGAATCGAGTTGAGATCGACAAAAGTGACGGCGCCGTTGCTGGTGCCAAAGGGATAGGGGGCAACGCGGCGACCGTCGATCAAGGTAAGTGTGCTGCTGGCGTCGAAGCCGCGAAGTGAGATCGACGACGCGCCCGAGGTAGCCCCGTTGCCGTTGTTTGAAGTGGGCACGCCGTTGGGCCCGGCTACGGTGAGATTCCGAATCAACTCCGCCGTCGTACGCTCGCCCGATTTGTTGATCAAATCGCGGTCGATGGTTTGCACTGGGTTGGGCCCGACTTCCTCCGCCGTCGGAATGCGCGAGCCGGTCACGATGATGCGCTCGGTCTCGGCGGTCGCGCCGGGCGTTGCGACTGGATCCTGGGCGAACGCGATCGGCACTTGTGACAACAGAATTGCCGCTGCGCCTAACCAACTCCAGTAGATGGATGATTTTCTGATGGGAAGCCCCTCTTGTCGTCCCTTTCTCGTTTAGTGAAGGAAAAGAAGTTCAGCAAGTCCTGTTTCGAGAAATGTCTTTTCGGGGAGCGCACGCGACCTCGCGTGCTGGCGATGGCGCCTCCGCGACTGCGAACTTCTTTTCTTTGTTACGCTCTCGCACAATAAGTTCATTTCGGCCAGGGTATCTGTTTAGCGTTGGCTTTTCTTTGGTAGCGCGAGCTTCCAGCTTGCGAGGTCGAAA
>JBPCLI010000065.1:0-27494 GCA_051003415.1 Chthoniobacterales bacterium
AGATACTGCTTCGGGTCGGCGATCCGGTATTGCACCACCCACGGGACGAGCGCGGTGTTGAGATCGCCGGTAATCATCGTCTCTGTGTCCTCGGGTGCCTCGTCGCCCTGAAATCCGTTCGAGGCGCCCGGGGTGGAAAAACCGAACTCCAATTTCAAGAGCCGCTGGGTTGGAATGATCTGGATTTCATCGACGTAGGGAATCGCGTACGCGAGACCGGGCCCTTCCGTGCTGTGATAAGCCCCAAATCGCAGCTTCACCCCGACCGAGTTGGTCGGGATTGAGACGAACCCAAAGAGAAGCGAGAACGCCGTGATGATGATCCCAATCAAACCGATCAGCCCAAGGATGAAGCGAAACGGATGAAACTGGAATCCCGGCGGGAAAGGCGAAGCGGAGGAACCGGATGAAGGCGTAATTTGCATCGAGAGAAAGAGAGAAGTGCGCTGGCACCATAACACAACAGGCAAGCCCCGAAGCGTTTCCTCTGCGATCGCAAGGCGCGACGCTTCCAAACATTCCAAGGAGGCGGCAGTCCAGCTCTCGCGTTATGGAGGCGATTTTGCAGGGCGTTTTTTCGCTGGCGCGAGGCACTTTACCTCTCCCGCGAAACACCTCCCTGGGCTGGCTTCGGTTCGAAGGCAGACGATCCAGGTGCTGCGCTCGAACCGGCCGACGTTGCGCTGGTATGTGGGAACGCTGCGGCGGGAGGTGGCGACGGCGTTATTGTTAGGCAGCGCCTGCGGGTTGCTGGTGGCGGCGATTGTTTGGGTCCTCGCTCGGGGCGGGCGGCCCGGCGATGGTGATCGGCGGAAGCATTCTGGCCTCGCTCGTGATGGCGTGTCTGCTGGGGTTGAGCATTTCGTCACTGCTGCACGCGCTCCGGCTCGATCCGAAGATCGCGGGGGGGCCGCTCACGCTGGCGCTGGCGGATATTTTGACTTTGTTATTTTACCTTTCGATCGCCCGCCTCCTCCTTTCTCCTGCCTAACGACAATGAAAACACGTATCTTCGATCACATCGACCTGCGGGTCGCCGAGATGGCACCCGCGCGGAAATTTTATGGCCAGCTGCTGCCCGCGCTCGGGTTTTCCGAGGCGAACGGGAATGGCGATGTGCGCACCTATCAGGCTCCGGGCGACAAACCGACGGCATTTTTCGCTTTCGAGATCGACCGGAAGCATTCGCCTAACGCGAACCGGATCGCTTTCTGGGCGCAGTCGCGGGCGGAAGTGGATCGGCTGGCAGAGGTCGTTAGGCAAGCCGGCGGGCGGAATATTGAAGGCCCGGAGTTGTGCCGCGAATATTCGCCGGGCTATTACGCCGTCTTTTTCGAGGACCCGAGCGGGAACAAACTGGAGATTTGCTTCCGGGAGAGTCGTCCCTCTTGAGATCGCGGGCGCTTCTGCGACACGTACGGAAATGAGCACGCCGGCGCCAATCCAGAAAATGCTGCGGCCGCAGCGGCGCGTTCGTTATCTGAAGATGATCGCGATCTTCAAGATCCTGCAGGGTGCGATCCTCCTGACGATCGGCGTTTCGCTCCTCTTCCTGCACAGCCGGACCCGGTGGATGGTGAACATCTCGGACTGGGTGGATGGCGAGCTGATGGTGGCGCACAGCCGGGGGATGCTTTATTTCCTGAACAGGTTGCAGGATGTGATGACGGGCGGGCTGTTGCAGTTGACGGGCGTGATCGCGCTCTTTACCGCGGGCATTCTTTTTACCGAAGGGATCGGCGTTTATCGGCAGAAGCGCTGGGCGGAAATGCTGATGGTTTTTGCAACTGGAGCCCTGATTCCGTTCGAAATCCGGCACGTTTGCTATCATCCGGGCGTGGTCGCGATCCTGATCCTGGCGGTCAATTGTTCCATCGTCTGGTTCCTGTATCGCGTGTTAAAGCGGGAGCGTCGGGAGGAAGCGCAAGCGGCGTCGTCCGCGGAACCGGTCGTAGTCGAGACTCGTTAGGCTTCAGTCGTCGGGCGGATCTGGAAAAGATCGAGGGCGCTGCTGGTTTTCTCGAGCGGCAGGCCGATGACGTTACTGCGCGAGCCGAGGACGCGGGCGATGATCGCGCCGCCTTTGCCCTGCGCGGCGTAGCCGCCGGCTTTGTCGAGCGGATTGATCGAGGTCAGGTAATCCGCGATCATTTTTTCGCTCAATTTTTTGAATTGGACGTGCGAGATGACGGAAAATGCGATCGACCGGCCGCGGTGCAGATGGGTGATGAAGACGCCTGAAGGGACGACGTGGCTGCGACCGCTGAGGAGACGCAGGAGGCGCGCGGCGTCGGCGTGGTCAGCTGGTTTGCCGATCAACTGGTGATCGAGCTGGACGAGGGTATCGGCGGCGAGCACGACGCGGCCGGGGTGCGCGCGGGCGACGGCCAGGCCTTTGCGGAGAGCGTTGTAGGAAGTGGCCTCGCGGACGGTCAGTCTCTCGGGTTGCAGTTCCTCCACAGCCGGCGCGACGATTTCGAAATCGTAGCCGGCATCGGAAAGTAATTGGCGACGGCGAGGGGAGGCGGAGGCGAGAATCAGGCCTGGCCGTCTGCCGGTCATGGCGTGCCGGTTTTGTCCGGCGGTTGTTTGCCGCCGAGGAAATCGGGCATCTTCATTTCCGAATAATCGGATGGGATGGTGAAATCCGAAGCGGGCAAAGGCGCGAGGCTAACCGATTCGATGGAGCTTGTGATCTCACTCTGGCCCTGCGTCTTGATCTTGGTCCGCAATGGGAGCCCGGGAAGCGCATGAAAGTCCGGCATGCCCTTGGTGATCTCGGCAAAGGCTCCACGCTGCATGATGGACATTTGCTGAAGGATGCTCTGATAATTTGGGTAGGTCTTCGCGACCCAGTAACTGGCGTGATATTTCGGCGAGTCGGTCACATACTCCTCCGTCTCGTAGCCGTTGATCGTCTCCTTGCGACCGGTCGGTTTGGGCACGGCCTGTTCCGGCGTTTCCTGTTTGACGAAAGACTTGGCCATCTCAGCCATTGCCTTGGCGCGCTCGCCGGAAATGCGCATGACGGTTTTCCGGTCGTTCAGGAGCGTCGTTAGGTCGCCCGTTTTCGCATCGATCAGGGTGGTAACCTGCTGGTTGACTTCGACGCGTGCTTTGTCGCCTTTAACTTTGAAGGTAATTTTGTGAAGTCCTTCGGTGCCTTCCATGTTTTGGACAATCGTGAGATCGGCCCGAGCCGTGTCGCAGAGGGCGAGAAAAGCAAGAAGGCGCAGTAGTTTCATGACCCAGTTGCTACCCGGGGACGGACCGAAAGGCAAGCTCGCGCACGCGTCACGGAAAAAACTTGGCAAGCGCTGGTGGTCGCGGCAGCTTATGTCCGCGCGGGCATAGCTTAATGGTAAAGCTCCAGCCTTCCAAGCTGGCTATGAGGGTTCGATTCCCTTTGCCCGCTCCCCAGACGTGCGAGTGTTGTTCACATTGCCGATGAATTCATTGCGCAACTCAGCCACGGGTGGAACAAAGGCCAGGAGGAGGACGCAGACGGCGCTTATGTTCGGCACGCTGCCCTTACTGACGGCTATTTTTTGGGTCGCCTCCGTGCCCGAACTTCTCGCGGCCCGGGAAACGACTGCGGCCGAACTGATCGCGGCGCAGCTGCTGGGAAAGAAGACGCTGAAGAGTGCGACGCAGATTGAATTCCTGAGTGCGGTCTGTGCCGCGGTGCGCCGGCGCCGGTCGAGCGCCGCTGCCTTCGCCCAGGCGGCCGTTCTCGCTCGACGTGAGTTGGCCGGCGAAAGCGTTGGGATGATTCTGCGTTGCATTGGGAAGGCGCATTGCGAAGCGACCGGCGCGGTAGTGGCGGCGGCGGCCGCGGCGGAAGGCGATGTCGCGAAGATAACGGACGCGGCGATCGCCAAAGCGCCGGATTGCGCGGAGACAATCCGGGAGGCGACCCAGCGAAGAGAGAAAACGGTCGAGCGCCCCGAGGCGACGCCCGCGCAGGAGCCGGCAGCGATGATCGGGACGAGCAACGGCCCGGATGAAGGATTCGATCCGCACGATCCGCTCAATCTGGTTTGCGATCATGGTATCCCACGCGCGGTGCGGACGAGCCTGCTCGAGGAGTTCCTGCGAACGAATCCGGGAGATTTCCTCGGACCCTGCGAGACGAGTCCTTCGACAAATCGTTAGGCGTTAGGCTGACCTGCCGGCCGAAAGGGCGAAAAATATTTCGTCGACGGGCCGCGGTTTGCTGTACCTTCGGCCTCCTGTGGCCGCCAACGCTTCCTTTATTTCCCGCGCGAGCGAATTGCTGGCCGCCGTCATCGTTGCGCTGAGCCTGGCCGCAATCCAGGTATTGGTCGGCGGTACCCGCCTGGTTTATAGCTTGCCGGTTCATGCGCTTCTCGGCGTGGCCGGTTTGCTCGCGGTCTTTTCTCTTCGTCGCCGCAAACCGGCTCCGAAACGCCTCTGCCTTTGGGCTACGGCTGTTTTCTTCAGCTACATTCTGGCGCGCGCCTGGTTTTCACCCGTGCCGTATCTTGCTCGGACCGATATTTTTTCGGTCCTGGCCGGACTCGTTATCTACCTGTCGGTCGCCTTCCTTATCACTTCGGCGCCGTGGCGGATGACGATCTTGCTTTTCCTCTTGGTCGTTGCGCTAGTCCAGGTGTGGATCGGCGCGATCCAGTTTCGGAGCGGGAATAACTTCATGCTTATCCCGTTTTTGCAGCGCTTTGATTATGGGCGTCGCGCGAGCGGGTTTTACGCCTGTCCGAATCACTTCGCCGGCCTCGTCGAGGTGATCGGCATTTTTTGTTTCAGCCTGGCCTGCTGGAGTCGCTGGCCGACCTGGGCAAAGCTGCTCGTCGGTTATGCTGGCGGAATTTGTTTCGCGGGCCTCGCCCTAACGGGAAGTCGCGGCGGCTACCTCGGCGCCGTGGCCAGTATGCTGGTCGTGGCTGTTCTCACCCTGCTCGTCTTGCGTCGCGCGGGTGCGGCGCTTTTCTGGCGGACGGCGTTGGGAGGGGGCATCCTCGCACTCCTGCTTGTCGGCGCGCTCTTCTTCGGCTTTCAGAAAAGCGATTACCTGAGTGGTCGCGCGCAGAATGTGATCGATACCCAAAACGTGCGGATCGATCTCTGGAAGGCGGCGATCGAGCAGTGGGAATTACGGCCAATCTTCGGCACGGGGAGTGGGACCTATCTCTATTACGGGCGCCATTTTCGCAGCGAACGGGTGCAGCTTGATCCGGTCGAGGTGCATAACGATTACCTACACCTGCTGGCGGAATACGGTATCCTCGGCGCAGCTGGTTTTCTCTTTTTCCTGGGCGCGCATCTTTGGCGGGGATGGGAGGGTTTTCAAAAACTCGGGCCCCGGCGGCTGGCGCTGTCGGGGCTGCCGCTGAGCAATAACCTGGCCTTGAATATTGGCGCCTTCGGAGCAATCGCCGCCTACATCGTCCATTCGGTTTTCGATTTTAATCTCCATATTCCAGCGAACCTTTGCCTGCTCGCATTTGTCTTCGGCATATTTGCAAACCCGGGCAGGGAGCGCGGAAAGGACCCGGCAGAAACGCCGCCTAAGCTGGACTGGACACGCCTGGCCTTGCCAGTGCTCGGTTTGGTTTTGCTAGCCGGCTCGCTCCGCTACGCGCGAGCAGAATATTTCGCCGAGCGTGCGCGGGTGGCCTTGCGCGATGGACGGCATCTCTCTGCCATGCGCTGGGCGCAGCAAGCCGTAGCGCTCGACGATCAAAATCCGGAAACGCTTTTTTATCTCGGCGAAAGCCGTGTGCGGCGGGCCGAGGCGCTCTCCAATCCCCTGGCGGGCGTGTCGTTTTACGAGTCCGCGCTCAATCCTCTTCAGCGCGCGCTGGCGCTCGCGCCTCACGACGAGACTTTTCTGATTGCGCTGGGCCGGGTTTACGATGCGCTCGGGCGCTTTCCGGAAGCGGAATGGATGTTTGGGCAGGCGCGCCTCTGGGATCCGCGCTCAAAAGTGACCCAGGATTCCTACAAGGCGCATCTTGCTTTGTGGAGTCGCACCGACGCCGGCGCGAAGCTCCCGAGGAACGAATTGCCCGAGAAAGGCGCTCCGCTGTCGGCCGAGCCGTGAATAATTTGCGCGACAACCGGAGAATTAGATTGCTCTCCTGACGCTAAATGGATAACCTGTGCCCGAAATGGTCCAAGTACACGCCGTCAACCATCTCCCATCGCGCTGTCTTATGAGGAATCGAATCTCTAATTTTGTTGCTCGTTTTGCTCTCGGAGCGACCGCGCTTTTCTGTGTTTTGGGTAGTCTGAACGCTCAGGAAAGTCCCGGCGTGCTACCCTGGGCGCCGTCCTCGGGAGAGACGCTGACGTTGGCCTCGACTTTTAGTCAGCCAGCTGAAGTCTCCACGTCGACGGCCGATAACGCGACGCCGGAGCTCGGAACGGGAAATTTTTCACGATTGCCTTTCCGGGTCTCCGTCTCGGTCCGCGAGGGCTATGACGACAACGTTTACACGACGAAGAATAATACCGTCGGCTCGTTCTACACGAACGGTAACGTCGTCCTGGATTATAAGTTTGGGGACGCGCGCACCCAGTTGGCTCTCGAGGCTTTCGGCGGGTTGAGTTATTATTACAATCGGCCGTTCGGTCAGGAATACGATATTACGAGCGGTTTGAGCCTTACCGCCAGCCATCAAGTGACGCCACGTCTCGGGCTGGGGGCCGCGGTCTACCTCGCCTACCAATCAGAACCGGATTTCAACAACAATTTCACCAGCTTTGGCGTCAATCGGGTGAGCGGAAACTACTTTTTCACTTCCGACAAGTTTTCCGTCTCTTACCAATGGACGCCCCGGTTTTCGACCGTGACCAGCTACACGTTCGGCGCGCTCCATTATGATGATAGCGCGATCGGTAGTTTTGAGGATCGGACCGAGCACACTTTTGGGAACGAGTTTCGCTTTCTCGTTCTCCCGACCACAACTGCGGTCGCGGAATATCGTTACCAGATCACCGCCTACGACACCGCGCCGAGCGATTCGACGACGAATTTTGTCCTCGCCGGGGTCGACCACAGCTTCAATCCGCGCTTCAAAATCTCGCTGCGCGGCGGCGCCGAGTTACGCGATTATGATACCTTTGGCGAACGCAATTCACCCTACGGCGAGGCGACGCTCAATTACGCGCTATCCGAGCATTCGTCGCTGAGCTGGAACAATCGCTACGGACTCGAAGAGCCCAATATCGCGGGACCGGCCTCGCGTGCGTCGTTTCGCACCGGGCTTCAGGCGACTTACGCGTTTACCCCGCGCATCTCCTCTACCCTATCGATTTACTACCAGCACGACACGAACGAGAGCTTCCTCACTCCGACCTTCTTCTCTCCTGCGTTTAATGAGGACACGGTCGATTTTGCACTCGGGTTCCGTTACCAGATCAATCGGATGTTTGCCGCTCTCGCCGGATACGATCACACCGAAGTTTTGTCCGACATCACCCTGCGTGAGTACTCCCGAAATCGCGTTTATTTGGGGTTAAACGCAACTTTCTGACCTCCCGGCCTTCTCCCCTCCCGCACGACTTTTGCGTTGGAGGCTTCTTCACGGTAGGTTTCCGCCCCAGGCCCGCACAAGGATTTCATGGCACACAAAGAAGACGTTAGCCTCCATTTTCTCGACTACTGGCGGGTCATCCGTGTCCGTTGGGGTCTCATTCTTCTTGCCTTTCTCCTGGTTGTCATCACGACTGCAGTCGTGACCTATTTTCAGCCGCGGGAATATCAGTCGTCGGTTTTCATCGAGGTCAAATCGATGGCCGAAAATCCGCGCATCTTCGGCAACGACGGGATCGTGCCATACCACGATCCGCAACTGGCGCCGACGGTTTACCAAGTGCTGCAGCGCACAGGCATTCTCTACCCGGTGATCGACGAGCTGAAGTTGCAAGACAAGTGGGCGCGCAACGGTTATCGCCCGACACGCGAACAGGCCTACCAAGTCCTGCGGAGCAAGCTCGATCTCGACGAAGTCCGCAATACCGACCTCTTGCAAATCAGTGTTTACGATGCCGACCCGCAGGAAGCGGCCGATATCGCGAACAAGATCGTCGCTGTTTACCAGGAAAAACGAGTCCAGGAGGAACGCGAGATTCTCAATCGGGCGGTCGAGACCATGAACGAGGAGGTGGCGAAGGAAGATCGGAAGGTGGAAGAAGCGGGCAAGGAAGTGGCCCGGATTCGTGACGATGAGCACATCGTCGATCTCAATCCCGAGGGTACTGAGGATTCACTGACGCCCGCCAACCAGAACGTGATCAAGCAAGAGGGGGAAGTGAACGACTCCGAGACCAACGTCGCGAACCTCTCGGCCAAGCTGCAGCAGATCGAAACCCTCAAGGGCGAGGACCTGATGCGGATGATGCCCACGCTCAACATTCAAGACCCGACCATCCTGAAAATTTTGCCTAACTATCAGGAGGCGGTCGCGAACGAAGCGCAGCTTTTGAATTCCGGCCTCGGAGAAAACCATCCCAAGGTCAAGGCCCTCCGCGCGACCAAGGCGGTGTACGTGCACCAGCTCGAGGAGCAGGTCGCGAGCGTGCGCGACGCGCTCAAGCGCAACCTGAATTCCGCCCAGTCGACGCGGGACGAGCTGAAGAAGCGGCTGGCCGATATCAACGAAGCGCAACTCGCCCAGAAAAACCTGAGCGCCAATTACGTCCGGGCCAAGAACGCCTACATTAAGGAAAAGAGCTTGCGCGACGGTGTGCGCCTCCGCGCTCAGACCCAGACGATGGAAATGGCGATGCCCCGGCAGGCTGTGAGCGTGAAGCAGGTCGCCGAGCCGGCGGCGAGCGCGGCGCGCCCGCGCGTTGCCTTGAACATGGCACTCGGCGCCCTCGTCGGACTCGTTCTTGGGGTTGGGCTGGCTTTTTTCATTGAGTATCTCGACACGAGCGTGAAGACAATGGACGACGTCGAGTCCCTCCTCGGTGTGCCGGTCCTAGCCATCATTCCGCAGAATATTGGGCTCCTGGCAAAGGAAGCCGGGGACACGCCGGACGCCGAGGCTTATCGAATCCTGCGCACGAACATCGAGTTCAACCGCAAGAGCCCAGATGCCAACACCATCTCGCTCGTCAGCGGCGGACCCGGCGAAGGAAAATCCACCACTCTCGCCAACCTCGCGTTCATTTGCGCCCGGGGCGGCTATTCCACTTTAATCGTGGACGCGGATTTACGCCGGCCGGTTCAGCGGACGCTTTTTGAAGTCGAGGCGAAGCATGGCCTAACGGATTACTTAACGACTGAAATTCCGCTCGACGACGTCATCTTCCCGACTGCGGTTGAAAACCTGTCGCTTCTCCCGAGCGGTGTTCTGCCGGCCGATGCGGTGGGAATCCTAAACTCGCAGCGTATGTCGGACCTGATCGTTGAACTGAAATCGCGTTATGACATGATCCTCTTCGATTCTCCCCCGATGCTCGGCGTGAGCGATGCCTCCGTCCTTGCGAGCGAAGTCGATCAGACAATCATCGTCGTGCAGCACCGCCGCTTCCCGCGCGCGATGTTGACTCGGGTCAAACAGGCGATCACCGGCGTCGGCGGCAGCGTTTTAGGCGTCGTCCTGAATAATGTCGACCTGAAACACGACCAAAATTATTATTACTACACCAGCTACTACGGCTACTACCAAACTGGTGGCGATCGAAAGTCCACCCGTCGCGACCCGCGCAAGGTTGCGGCGCGCAACGGCGCGGTCAGTCCCGAGGAATACTAGAATGCGCACCCGGCTTCTCCTATTTTGCTTTCTCGCGGCCTGCGCGTCGGTGGCCTTGGCCGATTCCGTTCTCCGGCCAGGCGATCCGGTCGAACTGCGGATTAGCGGTGTTCCCGCCGACGAGCAAACTCAGGTCAACAGTGTTTACACGGTAGACGCAAACGGCATGGTCAACATGCCCTACATCAATAAGGTGCATGCCGAAGGTTTGGCTCCCGCGCAACTCGCGAGTGCGATTGAGGGTAGCTACCGGTCCGCGCGGATTTTCAGCAACCCGACAATCACGATTGTGATGCAAGCCCAGACGCGATTCGTTAACATCGGTGGGGCCGTGCGGGCTCCCAGCCGGATTTCTTATACCGAAGATATGACGCTTCTGACGGCGATCAACGCCGCCGGTGGCTTCAATGACTTCGCCGACCAGAAACGTGTTCGCCTCCTTCGCGGGAGTCAAGCCAAGGTCTACGACGTGCGACAGTTTCGGAGAGAACCTGGTCTCGACCCGAAACTTCAGCCGGGCGATAAGGTCGAAGTGCCGCAGAGCTTCTTCTAGGCGCGGACAAGGGCGCGATGGCGCCAGAGATAGCCGAGTCCGGAGTAGATCGTTAGGCCGATCGTGATCCAGAGGAGCAAATTCCCGCCGTAGCGCCAGGCGATCTGCCACCAGCCCGATTGCTCGATCCCGGGCCGGAGTTCGCGCGCGGAGAGCAGGAGAAGAAAAAAGACTACAGTCACGATTTGCCAGGAGGTCTTGTGCTTGCCGAGTTTTTCGGCCGGCAGAATCTCGCCCTCCGAAGAAGCGAGCAATCGCAGGCCAGTAATAAGGAAGTCGCGCGCCACCACGATCGTCGCCACCCAAGCCGGGACCGCCTCGAGCGGCACGAGGCAAATGAAGGCGGCCGACATCATCACCTTGTCGACCAGCGGGTCCATCAGCTTGCCGAATTTTGTCACGATCCCATAACGACGTGCGATCTCGCCGTCGAAATAATCGCTGATTCCGGCGAGGGCGAAGAGGATGAGCGCGACAGTGCGGCCGTAATTCCAGAGCGAACTAAGCGCGAGGACGAAAAGAACGGTGAGCATGAGCCGTCCGAGGGTAAGACGATTCGCCCAGTTCATGGTGCGGACGCCGGGCTCTCCCGCCTAACGAAAAGCGGCTTCTTCCAGATCGGGACCTTTTTCTTTAGCTCGGCCACGATCCAGGCGCTCGCCTCGAAGGCCGCTCCGCGATGCGCGCTCGCCACTCGCAGGAAAAGCGAGGCTTCGCCCGCCGCGACGAAGCCGATGCGATGCTGCAGGACCACTTCCTCGAGGGCGAACTTGTCGTGCGCTGCTTCTGCGACCGCTTTCAACTGGTGCCGCGCCATTGTCTCGTGCGCTTCGTATTCGATTCCGGAAATCTCGCGCCCGTCTTCCATCCCCCGCACCACTCCCCAGAAATCGACCGACGCGCCTGCCGTGCCGTTCCAACTATTCGGTCGTTCTTGCAGCAGGCTGGTTGTGATAAGGATTTCCAAATGCCAAGTTGCCATCTGCTGAAGCGAGCCGGCACCTTTATCATCGGGGCACGGGCGCACTTAGGAGAAACCGAAAATGAAAACGAATCAATGTGATATTGGCCTCATCGGCCTCGCCGTCATGGGCGAAAATCTCGTTCTTAACATGGAGTCGAAAGGATTCCAGGTCGCGGTCTATAATCGAACCACCGCGGTCACCGAGAAATTTGCCGCCAATCGCGCCAAGGGGAAAAACATCCAGCCGACGACCACGATGGAGGAATTTGTCGGCGCCCTGCAACGTCCGCGCAAGGCGATGATCATGGTTAAGGCCGGCGCGCCGGTTGACGCCGTGATCGGCCAGCTCGTTCCGCTGCTCGAGAAGGGCGATGTCATCATCGACGGCGGCAACTCGCTTTTTACCGACACCCAGCGGCGTTGCAAGGAACTCGAGGCGCAGGGCATTCACTTTGTCGGCTGCGGCGTTTCCGGTGGCGAAGAGGGCGCGCTCAAGGGGCCCTCGCTCATGCCCGGCGGGCCGCGCGCGTCATGGGAAATTATCGCGCCGATCTTCACCAAAATCGCGGCAGTCGTTGATGGGGAACCGTGCTGTCGGTATATGGGGCCGGACGGCGCCGGGCACTACGTCAAGATGGTGCACAACGGGATCGAGTACGGCGACATGCAGTTGATCGGCGAGGCCTACGCCATTCTCGGCGGCGTGCTTGGCCTAACGACCGACGAGCTGGCCGATATTTTTTCGGAATGGAATCGTGGCGATCTCGACAGCTACCTGATCGACATTACCGCCCGGATCTTCCGCAAAAAAGACCCCGATACCGGCAAGCCGCTGGTCGAAGTCATCCTCGACAAAGCTGGTCAGAAAGGAACCGGCATCTGGACCCTGCAGTCCGCCATCCGCCAGTCGGTCGTCATTTCCACGATCAACGCCGCGGTCGAGGCGCGAGTCATTTCCTCGCACAAGGAAGACCGGGTCAAAGCCTCGAAGATTTTACCGCAGCCGAAGATCGAAAAATTTAGCGGAAGTCGCGACGAGCTGATCAGCGCCGTGCGCGATGCGCTCTACGCCTCCAAGATCGTCTCCTACGCGCAGGGGATGGAATTGTTAGGCGCGGCGAGCAAGGAGTTCGGCTGGAACCTGAATTTCGGCGACATCGCGACCATCTGGCGCGGCGGCTGCATCATCCGCGCGAAATTTCTAAATCGCATCGTCGAGGCTTACCAGCGGGACCCCGGGCTGAATAACCTGCTTCTCGATTCCTATTTCACCGACATCATCCAGAAGACGCAGCACAATTGGCGGGTGGCGGTGGCGACGGCGATCGAGCAGGGCGTGGCGGTGCCGGCCTTCAGCGCGTCGTTAGGCTATTTCGACGGTTACCGCCAGGCGCGGTTGCCCTCGAACCTGCTGCAGGCGCAGCGCGATTTCTTCGGCGCGCACACCTACGAGCGCGTCGACAAACCGGGCGTTTTCCACACCGAGTGGATGGAGTCCGACAATCAGGCCACTGAAAAAGCAGCCGAGCCGAAGGAAACACCGAAGCGGCACCCGGGAGAATAAGTGATGCCAACCTACGTTTACGAAACAACAGATACGACAAAGCCAATCCGCCGTTTTGAAGTGAAACAAAGCATGAAAGACGAGCCGTTGCGGGTTGATCCGGAAACGGGGGAAGCCGTTAGGCGGGTCATCTCTGGAGGCTACGGCGTGCATGTCCCGGGCGGATCGGTCGGTCCATCCGTCGGCACCGTCGGCGGTGGCGGTTGCGGCCCGGGTTGCGGGTGCCATTGATTTTCGCCTAACGAAAATCATGCGACTCGCTTCCGGCGAGCTGCGCATGAGGGAGAGGCCGGATTTTCCGCGCCTTCACAAGCACGACGTTATCCGTGTTCTGCACTTCGCCTTCGATGAGGAGAAAGGGCTCTTCCGTGATCACGAGCCGACTGCGCTCGAACAAATCCGGCGTCACGATTGCGTTCGAAACCCCGGTTTCATCTTCCAGACTAACGAAGACAAATCCTTTCGCCGTTCCCGGCCGTTGCCGGCAGATCACATTCCCGGCGATCTGAATGATCGATCCGGGAGACGCCTGCGCGAGATCACTCGCTTGCCAAATCTCCGGCAACTGTTGGCGCAGCAACTGCATCGGATGCGGCCCGGTCGTTAAATTCATTCCTTCATAATCCGCCTGGACCCGTTCCGGCAGCGTCATTGGAAAAAGTGGCGAATCCAGACTCCGGGGAGCGGGTGCGTCTCGCACGCTCTTTTCAGTGCCTCGCCGAAAAGCTTCGGAGAACGTTCGCGAGGGAGGAAAAGTTCGTGATGGCGGGGCGCCATCCCCAGCGTGCGAGGCGCACGCGCTCCCCAGCAGATCGTCGTGCAATGTCTCTTCTGCTTCCCAAAGCGCCGCGCGGCGATGCGGAGCGAAACCATTCAACGCGCCCAAGTCAGCCAAAGTGCGCAGTTCTTCTTTTGTTAGGCCAACGCGCCGTTTGAAATCTTCCAGGGAATGAAACGGCTCGAGCTTTCGTTGCCTGACCATCTCTTCTCCATGCTCTTGCCGCAGCCCACGCACCACGCAAAACCCGAGCCTAACGATTTCATTCGACTCCACCACACAGCGCCACTGTGACTCCAGCACACAAACCGGCCGCATCCGTATCCCGTGCCGGCGCGCATCCTTCACGAGCGTGGCCGGGGCATAAAACCCCATCGGCTGGTTATTGAGCAGGCTGGCGTAAAACTCTGCCGCGCGATGCACCTTTAGATAGGCACTCCCGTAGGCGAGAATCGCAAAGCTGATCGCGTGCGACTCGGGAAACCCGTAGAGCGCAAAGGAGCTAATCGATTGAATGATCTTCACGATGATCTCTGGAGCGACGCCATTTTGTTCCATCCCGGCGCGCAATTTCACGCTCACTTTTTCCATCCGTTCGACCGAGCGATGGAAGCTGAGCGCGCGCCGCAGCTCCTCCGCTTCCGCTCCGGAAAAATCCGCCATGATCATCGCGATCTTGAGCATTTGTTCCTGAAAAAGCGGGACGCCTAACGTTCGCTCCAGCACCGGCCGCAGACGCTCGTCGAAATAAGTGACCGGCTCTTTCCCGGCTCGCCGCGCCAGATAAGGATGCACCATGTCGCCCTGGATCGGCCCCGGGCGGATGATCGCGACCTCGATCACGACGTCGTAAAAACATTTCGGTTTCATCCGCGGCAGGGTCGCCATCTGGGCCCGGCTCTCGATCTGGAACACGCCGATCGTGTCCGCTTTCTGCATCATCTCATAAGTGGCGGCGTCGTCTTTCGGGATGTGCGCCAGATCAAGCGGCCGGCCGCGTTCGCGACAAAGCTCAAAGGTGTCTTGCATGACTGACATCATGCCCAGGCCCAACAAGTCGACTTTGACGATCCCGAGATCCTCGCAATCCTCCTTGTCCCATTGCGCCACCACCCGCCCCGGCATGGCAGCGTTCTCCAGCGGGACGAAAGAACTGAGTTTGTCCTGGCAGATGATCATCCCGCCGGAGTGCTGCCCGAGGTGGCGCGGCAGGCCATGAATTTCCCGATACAGCCTGACGAAAGTCGGCATGCGCGGATGTTCCTTCGGTAAACCAGATTGCTCGATCTGCGATTGGAGATCGAGGGTGTGCGGAAAATCGCCGTTCGCAAAAAGGTGCGAGAAACGGTCGAGAATATTGGGCGCGAAATGGAGCGCCTTGCCGATCTCGCGCGCCGCGCTCCGCCCGCGATAAGTGATCACGTTCGCCGTCATGGCCGCGCCGTGTTTCCCATAGCGACGGTAGATTTCCTGGATCACGCTCTCGCGCCGATCCCCGCTCGGCAGATCGAGATCGATATCCGGCCAGCCTTTGCGGCCTTCGCTCAGAAAACGCTCGAAAACCAAATTGCTGCTCACCGGATCGACCGGCGTGATCCCGAGACAAAAACAAACCGCGCTGTTCGCCGCGCTCCCGCGACCCTGCACCATGATGTTGTGTTCGCGGCAGAAATTGACGATGTCCCAGACAATCAAAAAATAACCGGCGAAGCCGAGCTTGATGATGAGGTTGAGCTCCAACTCGAGCTGGTGTTTCACCTTGGTCGAAATAGAGGCATAGCGCTGCTGCGCGCCGAAGAGGACGATGGTGCGGAGGAAGGAATCCATCGAGTGCCCGTCCGGCACTGGGTAATCGGGAAAGTGATAACCAATGTTTTCGAGCGAAAATTCGAGCCGCTCGGCGAGGCGGATGGTGTTGGCGATCGCTTCCGGCCGGTCGTGAAAGAGCGCTTTCATTTCCGCCGCGCTCTTCAAATGCCGTTCCGCATTATTCGTTAGGCGAGTGCCGGCGGCGTCGAGATGAGTGTGCTCGCGGATGCAGGTGAAAACATCGAGCACCTCGCGGCCGAGGGGGGTGGCGTGCCGGACGCCATTGGTCGCGAGCAAAGGAAGGCGATGATGTTCGGCCAGATCGATCAGCCGACGATTGTGGCGCTCTTCGCCTCTCACGAGATGGCGCTGTAGTTCGATGTAAACGCGGTCGCGGCCAAAGATGTCGAGCAATAATTGGGCGCGCTCGGTGTTAGCGCATGGGCTCCCCGGAGGTTCGCTCGTGGAAGCCGAAAAGAGCGCGATCAGCCCTGCGGAAAATTCTTCCAGCTCGGCGTAGCGGACGAGGCAGCTTCCTTTTTCACTCCGCAGATGCGCCTGGGTGAGGAGGGAACAAAGGTTTGCGTAACCCGCGCGATTTTCCACCAGCACGGGAAGAAGAGCGCCGTCTTCCATCGTGAGATCGCAGCCGATAATCGCCCGCACGCCGTGTTCGCGACCGGCCGCGGAAAACCGCTGCGCGCCATAAACTCCGTTGCGGTCGAGTAACGCGACAG
Source organism: Chthoniobacterales bacterium (assembly GCA_051003415.1). Taxonomy (GTDB): domain Bacteria; phylum Verrucomicrobiota; class Verrucomicrobiia; order Chthoniobacterales; family UBA10450; genus Palsa-1392. The sequence continues at coordinate 16,152 of JBPCLI010000065.1, forward strand.
CGGGCAACTCGAGTTGCGCGGCGCGCTTCGCGAGATCCTCGGGAAAAGAAGCGCCGCGAAGGAAACTAAAAGCGCTACAGGCGTGCAACTCCACGTAGCTATCTTTTGCCCGGCCCGGATGGCTAGTCATAGATGGCCTCGATTTCCCAGCCGGTCGCGTTTTCCCGGCAGCGGCAAATCTCTCCCTCTGCAAACTGCAGATCCCACTCCGTGCGCTCCCATTTTTTGGCGTCCCACCAGTCGCCCGAGAGGCGATAAGGTCCCCGCCGAGCCATCACATGAGCGGCTGGGGCGCGTAAACTACTCGTCCGTAAGCGGCGCAAAGCGGGGCCGATCATTTTTGCCGGTTCGTTAGGCATGGACGCCAGTTCCCAGGAAAAAGCCTCGAGATGAAAAGCATCGGGCCGATGTGAATCCTCCAGCACAGGCTGGCCGACACGCTCTCTGCCTAACAATCCGGTGAGCCGGGTAAGCGTCTCCTGCAACCGGCTCGGGTCGCGCAACGGGGTCTCGAAAAGCTGAAATTGTTGGCGGGCTGGCTGGGCGACCGCGGCTGCCAGGGAAACCGCCACGATTGGGTATTCCGCCCGGAAGGTTTCGAGGTGCGCGTGGAGGAGGCGGAACAAAATCTCGACCGAATTGGTCGGGTCGGGGATGTGAAAGCGATGCTCGTAATGCGACTTGTCGGCAAAGGTGAGACAGAAAGTGAGTTCCTGCGCGACGAGGTAGAGCGCGCCGAGACGCAGGGTGAGTTGTTCGAGAAAACGTCGGAGAACAAAAAGGAGTGGCTCGGCAGTCTCAATCTCGTAATCGAATTCAATTTCTTCGCGAAAAGTTTCCGTTGGCCTAACGAGCCGGAGAAGCCGGGTCGCCCGGCCGGTCGCCTGTTCCCAAAGCCGCACCGCAGTCGGGCCGAGGCGCGCGCCGAGCGGATTGGGCGGAAGAGCGGCGAGATCGCCCAGGGTGTGAATGCCCCATTTGTGCAGGATGGCGAGAATGCGGGAGAGCTCTTTGGCGCGCTCGGCGGCGGATTGCTGGCTTGGCACAGCCGGAAATTACGCAGGGAAGGTTCATGTTCAATAGAACATGTTATTCACCACGGGCGAGCTGTGGGGGCTTTCGCCGACTACCCGTTCGGGGTCAGCAATCGCGTCTTGGTATCGTCGGGCAGCGACGAATTCGCGATCCAGGCGGAAGCGTTCCGCGGATCCGCTCTCAGCCAGACCCGTGCGGTCGATTCCATCTGGCTGTTGCGCAGGCTATCGTCGCCGATCGTGGCCGCCCATTGCACCGCGGTCAAGGGATCGGATGACCTGATCCGATTGGTAAAACTGCTCACCGCCTGATCGCGCGACGGGCTGTCGGGCAAATTGCCTAACCAACTCGCCGCCGCGGCTGGATCGCTCCCGGCCCAGCGACTGATCAGGTTTTCAAAAATCTGTCCGCGAGTTTTGCCTTCGGGAAAGGAAGTTGCCCAACTGCTTGCCGCCTGCGGATCCCTCCCCGCCCATTGCGACATGAGAGCGGTCGCGGCGGCCGTCTGCGTTTCGCCCGAGAGTCGCGGCAGGATTTGCGCGGCGCGCCGGGGATCGCTTTCCGCGACTGCGGAAATGATGGTTGGCAAAACGGAATTACGCGTCGCCGCGTCGCTTAGACCCTGCGCCCAGGTGAGCGCAGCCTGCGGATCGTTCTGCGCCCATTGCCGCGAAATGCTGTCGAGCAAATTTTGGCGCGTTTCGCCGTGCGTGCTGCTGAGGGCAAACTGCGCCGCGGCCGCCGGGTCCGTCTCGCTCCATTGCGCGACGATTGGGTTGAGCGCGTTCTGGCGAGTCGTGCCGTCGGGGAGTTTTTGCGCCCAGCTCAAGGCAGTTTGCACGTCGGCGGTGGCGAGTTGGCGCGCGATCGACTTGACCGCGTCCTCCTGGATTTTGCCGACTGGCAAGCCCGCCACGTAGTCTCCGGCGGCACTCGGATCGCTTTGCGCCCAGGCTGAGAGAACATTTTGCATGGCGCGATTTTTTCCTTCGCCCGAAGGCAACGCCTGGGTCCAGGCGAGCGCGGCTTGCGGATCGTTCTGGGCCCACTGCCGCGCAATGTTGCCGGCCGCGTGATCGCGCGTCGGACCGGGCGCGAGACCGGCGATCATGGTGGAGGCTTCCTGGGGATCCTTGTTCGCCCATGCGGAAAGGACGGTCTGCATCGCGTTGTCGCGACTCTGGCTCGGCGGCAAAGCACTGGCCCAGGCGAAAGCGGCCTGTGCATCCTGGCTCGCCCAAGTCGAGACGACGACCTGGATCGCGTTGTCGTGGCCGGAGCCAGCCGGCAGTTGAGCGGCTCGCTGCGAGGCCGTGACCGGATCAGTGCTGGCCCAGCGGGAGAAGATCGGCCAATAAAAATTTTGCCGGCTTTGTCCGGAGGCGGGCAGGCCTTGCAGCATGGCGAGCGCGGCTTCGGGATTGGTCTCGGCGAGGGAGGAAATGACTGACTGCAAGGCGCGATCGCGCTCCTGGCCGGGCGGCATTTGCAAGACCCAGGCGTTGGCCGCGTTCGCGTCCTTTTCCGCCCACGACCGAACGGCGGCGGCAACCATCGACTTGCGATCGGAAGTCGTGCCGGTGGTTTGGGCGTAGGCGAGAGCCGCCTGCGGCTCGCCTTCCGCCCAGCGCCCTACCAGCATGCTGAGATAGATCGACTTCTCTCTCTGACTCGGCAGCGCCTGGAAAGCCTCAATCACCGGACGGATGTTCTTCGGATCGATGCCGTCGATCAATTTGCTTGCCTCGAGATAACTGTGCCGATCCGAGGGGCGAGACATCGCATTCTTGAGGCCGGCGATGATCGTGTCGAGCGTGGCCGGCGCGGAACCGCCGTCGGCCAGAGTTTTTCCGATCGGAGTGGCGCCAGCGCCGGTGACCAGTCGAACCGGCCCCTGGTTGTCGCCTAACGAATCGACTTCCTTTGTCAGAGACGCGGAGAGATCGGGCGGCCGCGGCAAAGTAAAGCGATCGAGCGCGATTCCGGCGAGAAAAGCCGCCACGATGGCGAGCAGGGTGGAAAGAGCGAAGCGCGGCACGGCGACAAAATAACAGACTCAAAAAGAAAAGCTCGTGTGCAAAAGCTTCGATTTTTGCGTCACAAAATCTTTACCGGACAATCGGGCAGGGCTTTGAGGAAGGCGCGTCCGTAGGTTTTAGTCACGATCCGATTGTCGAGGACGACGACGATCCCGCTGTCACTTTTTGTCCGGATTAAACGGCCGACACCCTGGCGGAATTTGAGAATCGCTTCGGGGAGCGAATACTCGGTGAAGGCGTCGCCGCCCCGCGCCTGGATGAGTTCGAGCTTGGCCTCGGTCAACGGATGATCGGGCACCGCAAACGGCAGGCGGGTGATGATGACGTTGGAAAGCGCGTCGCCCGGCACGTCCACGCCCATCCAGAAACTATCGGTCCCAAAGAGCACGCTGCGCGGCGTGTTTTTGAATTGTTCGAGGAGCTGGCTGCGCGGCGCGCCTTTGCCCTGCACGAGCAGATTCATTTTTTGCCTAACGAAAAACAACTCCATTTCCTCCGCCAGTTGCTGCATCGCGCGGTAGCTTGTGAAGAGAACAAACGCCCGGCCGTCTGTATCCTCGACAAACCGCGCCACCCAATCGGCGAGGGCGGCGGCGTAGGCCTGATCGCGCGGGTCCGGCATCTTGCGCACGACGAAGAGCTTCATCTGCTTCTGGAAATCAAACGGGCTCCCGAGCTGCAAAGGTTCCGCATCGACCGCGCCGATCCGGCGGCGGAAATAGAGCAGGTCGGGCCGGCCGACGGCGAGCGTCGCGCTCGTCATCACGCTCGTGCATTCGTCGCGGAAAAGCATTCGTTGCAGGACTGGTGCGATGTCGATCGGGGAGGCGTTTAGCGTAATGTTTTGCGCGGCTTTTCCGGTCCGCTCGATCCAGTAGACCCACTCCTCTTTGCTTTGTTGGAGAAAGGTTGAGATGCCCTCGCGGGCTCCGGCGATGCGCCGTCCCAGTTCGGTCAGCTCGGCCTTAAGGAATTCATCCTCAGTCTTGCGCACCACCTCGATGATGCGCGCCTGGAGCGTCATCAGGCGCCCGGTGATTTGATCGTCGACGAAATCCGCTTCACGGACCCGGCACTCGCGACCCTTCTTGAAGTTGGCCCGTTCGTCGATCGCGTCGAAAAATCGGTCTGCCTCCTCGGCCAGCGACGCCGCCAGCGTCACCCCCGCCGCATCACGCGTGACGGTGAAGAGTCCCTTCTTCGAGCGCGCGTTGTAGAGCCGCTGAATGGTCGCGCGCAACCCGTATTGCGAAATCCCGATCCCGATCTGGCGAGAAGCGACCTGCTCGATGGTGTGCGCTTCGTCGAAAATGATGAAGTCGTTAGGGAAAAGATAACCTTCCTCGCGCTCCGCCTGTTCCTCCGGGCTGCCGAGGAGCATGAAAAGAAGCGTGTGATTGATCACGACCACGTCGGCGGTGAGCAATCGTTTGCGCGCTTGCTGGAAAAAACAGCGCGGATTTTGGCCGCAGGTTTTCGCGGTGCAGAGGTGCGCTTCACTGCAGACCTGCCCCCAAACTTTTGGGTCCGGCTCGATCGGGAGATCGCTCAGCGTTCCGTCGCTCGTGATTCGCGCCCAATCGGCCAGCCGCGCCAGGTCCGCCTGCTCGGTCGTGTTGAAAAGTTCGTTCGCGCTCTGGATCGCGCGCTCCAAGCGGCGTGGGCAGATATAATTTTGCCGCCCTTTCATGAGCGCCGCGTCAAACTCGATCGGCAGGATTTTTTTAACGATCGGGATGTCCTTGTGCAGGAGCTGCTCCTGGAGGTTGATCGTGTGCGTCGAAATGATCGCTTTCTTCTTTTTTTCCACAGCGTAGAGGGTCGCGGGAATGAGATAAGCGAGCGATTTGCCGACTCCGGTGCCGGCTTCGACCACGAGGTGGCGCTCTTCTTCCAGCGTCCGCGCGACGGCCGCGGCCATCTCCTGCTGCTGCGGCCGATATTCGAAATTGCGCGCCTTGGCGAGCAGGCCGTCCTCGGCGAAAATCGACCGCACGCGCTCGACAAAGTCGCTGCTGAGGGAATCTTTGAGCGCAATCATGCCGGCCGCCAACTTAAGCGCCATTCGGTAACTGCAAAACGCCTCGATCCTGTGAGACTTCTTGACCGCTACATCCTCCGGAATTTTCTCCAGCCGTATGTCTATTGCATCCTTGGCTTCCTCGCCATTTGGCTCATCTTCGACATCAGCGATAACAGCTCGACGATCTTCGACGAGCGGGCGCCGCTGGGTTTGGTGGTGCGGTTTTATTGGACGCAGATCCCGCAGGTCCTGGTGATTCTGCTCCCGGTGTCACTCCTTCTCGCACTTCTTTTTTCCCTCGGGCGCATGTCGCGCTCGAATGAAATCGTCTCGATGTTGACGGCGGGCGTGAGCGTGCCGCGCCTTATCCTGCCGCTGCTCGTCGTTGGGCTCCTGACGACCGGCGCCACGTTCGCGCTGAATTATTCCCTCGCCGCACACGCCGAGCTGGCCCGAAAAAATTTCCTCGACCAGGTGAACCGTGGAGGGACGCGCGACATTGTCATCGCCGGCCAGGTGTTCCGGAATCGCACCGACGACCGCACCTGGTATATCTCGCGCTTCCGGCCGAATTCGAACGAATTCAGTAGCGTCCAGATCGTGCAGCAGAATGCGAAGGAAAATATCATCCGTAATTACCTCGCGACGGAGGCGTTCTATGAGCCGTCGACTCACAGCTGGCGCCTGGAAAGGGCGAAGGTGGTGAACTACGACGCCGCCGGCAACATCACGGATGAAAAAATGTTCGCGAGCATGACAATCAGCGACTGGAGCGAGACACCCTATCGGCTGAGCAGCGCCAATGTGCGACCCGAGTTCCTCGGCATTTCCGAGCTGCAAACCTATTTGCACTTCAATTCCGATTTTCCGCAGACGCTCCTCGCGCCATTTCGCACCCAGCTGCAATACCGATGGGCCTTGCCTTGGACGTGTTTCGTGGTCGCGATCATGGCCGCGCCTCTCGGGATCGGCTTCTCGCGCCGCGGCATCCTGGCAAGCGTCGCGGTCGCGATCGGGCTCGTCTTCACGATGAATTTCCTGACTCATCTTTTCCTCGCGCTTGGGGAAGGGGATCGCGTCTCGCCGATCACCGCCGCCTGGACGCCGAACCTGATCTTTTTTATCATCGGCCTCTACCTATTGCGCCTGCGGGCGACGAATCGCGAAGCGCCCAATTTTAATCCGGCCACGCTCTGGCGTAACTTCGGCGCGTCATGAATCCTTTGGCAGATGAATGGTCGATCCAGCACCGGGCGGAGGCCTGCGCGGTGACGGGCAAGCCCTTTGCGCCCGGGGAAAATTTTTACACGCTGCTCTTTCGCGATGGCGATGGCTTTCGCCGGCAGGACTTGAGCGAGGAAGCCTGGCAACAGCGGAACGAAAATCTGCAGCCATTTTCTTTTTGGCGGTCGCGCTTCGAGCCGCCGCCGGCTGCGCCGCCCGATCCGTTGCCGAAGGAAAATGCGGAAGAGCTTTTCCGGCGCCTCGTCGCAGCGGCCGACCGGGCCAATGCCAACGCCTGTTATGTGCTGGCCGCGATGTTGGAGCGAAAAAGAATCCTGAAGCAGATCCAGACCGAGAATCACGAACAAGGTCGCGTCCTGATTTACGAGCACGTCAAAACCGGGGACGTCTTCGTCGTGCCCGATCCACAACTGCGGCTCGACCAACTCGGCGGAGTGCAGGCGGAAGTCGCGCAATTGCTGCAGGGCAGCGGTGCGATGGCTTAAGAGTAGCGCAAGCTTGCAGCTTGCAGCCGACGAACCGCGCAAGCTGGAAGCTCGCGCTACCTTGGGAACCGAACGAAATTTGCGGCGCGCGCCGAGTGCCGTTACAGGACTAACAATGCTTCCCTGGTTTTCCAACGGGCGCTTCCCGCTCTACCTCGCGCCGATGGCGGGCGTATCAGATAAGATTTTCCGCCAGCTCTGCAAGGAGCGAGGCGCGGATGTCCTTGTCACCGAATTCGTCTCTTCCGAGGGCGTTTTCCGGCGCAACCATCGCACCCGGGGCTATCTCGATTTCGATCCGATCGAGCGCCCGGTTGGCGTCCAGCTTTTCGGCGGCAATGCGGAACACATGGCGGAGGGGGCGCGGCAGGTGGTCGAATGGGTGCAGCCCGACTTCATCGATCTCAACTTCGGTTGCCCGGTCAACAAGGTGGTGTCGAAAAATGGCGGTTCCGCCCTCCTCAAGGATTGCCCGACGTTAGGCAAAGTGGCCGCGGCGGTCGTGAGGGCAGTGGCGCCCTTGCCCGTCACCGCCAAGATTCGCATCGGCTGGGACGACCAGACGATCAACGCCGTGATCGTGGCGCAGCTCTTGGAGTCGTTAGGCATCGCCGCCCTCGCGGTTCATGGCCGCACCCGCGCCCAGGGCTATTCAGGGGCGGCAGATTGGGATGTAATCGCCGAGGTGGTGGCGTCCGTCTCGATTCCAGTGATTGGAAACGGCGATCTTTTTACCGCGGCCGACGTCGCGCGGCGCCGCGCCCAATCCTTCATCGCGGGTGCGATGATCGGTCGCGCCGCCATGAGCTCCCCGTGGATTTTCTCGCAAACGAAACATTACCTCGCGACCGGGCAAATTCTCCCGCCGCCCGAGCCGGCTGAAAAGTGGGCCCTCATCCAGCGCCATTGTGAATTGGCGGTCGAGGAATGTGGTAACGAAGACGTCGCCATGCGCTCACTTCGCGGGCGGTTGATGGCTTATTCCAAGGGCCTGCCTGGGAGCAAGGCGTTGCGCGAGAAATTTCAGCATGTCTCCACCCTGGGGGAGATCGACGAAATCGCCCGCGTCCATCTGGCAACCTGCCTGGAGGCGGCGTAAATTGCCTCGTGTCCGCAGCTCCCGCGCCTAACGGCGAAATCAAGTATAAGATCGGCAACGAGCGTCTCGTCAAAGTGACGGAAGACGCTTCCCGCAAATTGACCTCGCTCCTGCAAAAACAAGGGCGGGCGCACGGTGCGCTGCGGGTGGCGGTCATCGGCGGTGGTTGTTCCGGGCTGCAATACAAGATGGACTTGGTCGATGGTCCGGCCAACCGCGACATCATGGTTGAATCCTCGAATGTCCGCGTTGTGGTGGATCCGAAGAGCGCTCTTTTCGTGAGCGGCTCGGTTCTGGATTACAGCGACGATCTGCAAAAGGGCGGCTTCAAAGTCACGAACCCGAACGCGGTCGCGCACTGTTCCTGCGGCGAAAGCTTCTCGGCATGATCGATTACTTCGCGCTCCTCGACGAGGCGCGACGGCCCTGGCTCGATCCGAACGAGCTCAAGGAAAAATATTTTGCGCGGGCGCGGATTGCTTCCGCCGATGCCGGATTGAATGAAGCGTTTCGAGTCTTGAGCGATCCGAAATTGCGGCTGCAACATCTGCTCACTTTGGAAGGGGCACAGATGACGGCGGGCCGGCCGGTGCCGCCGTCGGTGGCGGAGCTGTTCTGGAATACCGGAACGCTTTTGCGGGAGATCGATCGGTGGTTGCTCCAAAGTGCGGAAGCGAGCAGCGCCTTGAGCCGGGCCTTGCTCAGTGGGGAAAAAGCCCGCTTGGAAAGAAAGTTGGAGGTTTTCGCCGAACAACTAGACGCGGTCTATGCAGATGAGATCATTTCTTTGCGCGAGATCGACAATGCGGATTGGCGGAACGATCGCCCCCGGTTAGTCGAACTCCACGATTCGATTTCCTATCTCACCCGGTTGCGCGATCAGGTGAAAGAGAAACGACTGGGAATGGCGAATGCAGGAATGACGAATGTCGAAGGAATGACGAGGTCCGAATGACGAAGGTCGCCAGACTCGCGACGCTTTTTGGTCATTTGTTATTCTCATTGATTCGGGCTTCGCCATTCAGGAATTCGTCATTTTCCGCCTGCCTAACGTTTTCGCTTGCATGAAAGGCGACCTCCGGCGAACATGTTCACATGCTCACTCCCGGGCAGAAGAACGTCCTGCAATTCATCCAGTCGGAACAGCGGACCAAAGGCCTCACTCCGAGCACGCGCGAGATCCAGGAACATCTCGGGTTTGCGAGCCAGACTTCGGTTATGCAATACCTCACCGCGCTGGAGCGGAAAGGTTTCCTGCAACGTCACGCCCGCAAGGCGCGGGCTTTGGTCACCGCCGCGCCCCAGAGCCGCGTGGTCGATATTCCGATCTACGGCGAAATTCCCGCCGGCATGGCGACTCTGGCGGAACAAAATATCGAGGGCCATGTCGCGCTCGATCTTGAGTCCGTCAACGCCTCGCGTAGCGCGCGCACTTTTGCCCTGCGCGTGCGGGGCGATTCCATGATCGGAGCGCATATTCTCGATGGCGATATCGTGATCCTGGAAGATCGGCTGACGGCGAAAAACGGCGACATCGTGGCGGCTTTGATCGATGGCGAGACCACTCTGAAACGCTACGTGACCGAGCGGGGGCGTCCGTATCTGAAGGCGGAGAATCCGAAGTTTCCGAATCTGATCCCGGCGCGTGAGCTGCGCATCCAGGGAGTGATGACCTCGCTCGTGCGCAAGCAATCACCCGGCGCGCCTCCAACTCCCTGACGGCGATTGGTTTGGCCAACCGATCAGGTTCGTTAGGGTAAACTCGCAAATCTGGCATTATAGCCGGGGCGATGACCTAGGGCCGCTGGCCCGCGCTTCACCTCACCCGGGTCAGCCCCGGCTACAACTCCGCACGAGCCTGCGCTGATGGTAGCGCAAGCTTCCGGCTTGCTTCTTCTACACACACGCAAGCTGGAAGCTCGCGTCACCATCCTATGAGACAACCGTCAGCGTGAGATCATTACCGGAACCGCCTTCATAGTTCACCTGGAATTATTGCTATCGGCAGTGAAGATCGAGCCGTCGGCCAGATTACTGAACGTACGAAGATCGGCGTCGTCGCGGTGTTGTTGATCGCGGTAGAGACTGTGCTTGCCTAAGTTGCCGCTTCCAGACCGCTGAAAACAAAGAGCGCGCGCTGTTAATAATCACATTCTTGACTCACCCGATTCGCATCCCGAATCCGCATACGTGACTCACGTATATGATAAGAGAGCGACGAAAAGATTGAGATCGCTTTCGTCGATGATTAGATGGCCCATACGCTGATGATCTCATCCGCTTTACGGGCCAATATTGTAGACTTCAACGAGAGCGACGCCTGTGGGTGTCATTCTTCCCGCGCACGATGGCGGTATAGCTGTCGGGGGCGAGGGTCATAAGGATTGCCGCTTCGCGATCATCGCTCGGGGCAATCCCGGAATCGGCTGACCTTCCCAGGCGACTAGTTGCAAAGCACCGGGAACGCCTGAAAAAATCGCAAAATCATTCGTAGAGTTAATGCCCACGCCAACGAGATGAGCGATGAATTGGACTTGTCCAGCCTCATTTAATCTCAGAGAGCCGGCAAGCGACCTTTGGAAATAGTCAAACGCAGCACCGGTGCCCGGAGCTTCCTTGGCCAGACACGGCAACGGGAGTAATCGGTTGACCGGCTTGGATTAGACAGATGTCGGTCAAACATAACGCACTAAGTGTCAGCTTGAGTGCGAAACGCACCGTGGTGAATGTGTTCAGAGGTTTTTGTGTTCGTTAGGCGCGCTAGCGCGAGTTGTGGTCGGGTGATTCCCTCTTCAAAAACTCATGGTCTAATTAGAGACCGTTGGATGCGGACAGAATCTCAGCCGCAAGCCCGAAGATAATTGGCTATGGGCTACGCGGATTCGGGAATCACTCGCAGTCAACTGCGATCTCTTTGTGACGAACGAAAAAGCATTGGAAGGTTTAACCGGCTTGCGCGTGGAAGTGATGGCTGGGTGAGCCTGCGCATCTTGTCCACTGCTCGGCGCGAGTCTGCGAGGGAAGGAAGAGGGACAACCACGGATTCCACGAATGGGAGAGGGGAAAGGAGGAGCATTCGCGTCCGCCTTGGGCGGACGGGGACTCTGAATCTTCTTCTTTGATCCGTGAATCCGTGAACTCCGCGCAATCCGCGGTTTAAAATCGCGGCAATGGTCGAACTGCAAAGGCGCCTTCGCTACTTCGGGAATCGCCCGGCCAGGACATCGCCGACCCAAATGTCCTCATCGAGGTTCTCCCAGCGCAACGCTCTCCCCTGCACGCGCAACATCACTTGCTGCAACATCTCCGGAGTGGCTGCGGCGAGTCGCGGAAATTTTGACGCAGGAAAACCGATCGTGCGCTCATCGGCGAGCTCGAGACAAACCCGCCTACCTTCGATCCAGCATCGCACCGCCT
>JBPCLI010000066.1:0-2260 GCA_051003415.1 Chthoniobacterales bacterium
AAGATAACAGCCGACCATGACGCTTTTCTGAGCTCCGCCGCCGATTGCACGATGGGGTCAATCAATTTTCCCGTTTCGGAAAAGCGAAGCCCGCAATCTGGAATCAGTTCGCGCAACATATTCATGACCAAAAGGGCCACTTTAAGAAGCTCCAGACTTACAACGGACTTGGGCAAATGGTGGGCAAAGCTGGACAAGGAATGGGGCGCCCAAGCTCACCGAATCTTTTACATGGCCACGCCGCCGAGCATGTTCGGCGAGACCCCCAGTTACCGCGGTCTCGTTTCGCACAACCTGAGCATCGTCCTAGCGGTCATCACCGCGGCGGTGGCAGCGCTGGATTACGAGTAGTGTCACGCCCAGGCCGTCAAGTCACATCGGGCAAGGCCCCCGGATAACGACATGCTTTGCAGAAAGATGACGAGCGCTGGGACAAGAATCTTCGCAGTTGAAGTGATTCGCCCGCTAAACCGCCAGCCATCTCAACCCGAGCGAAGCCAGACCGAGGAAAAAGAAGAAGCCAGCCACGTCGGTGACCGTCGTCAGAAAAATGCTGGAGGCGAGGGCGGGGTCGAGCCGGACGGTTTTTAGTCCCAGCGGAATCATGACGCCGGCCGCGGCGGCCGCCAGCTGGTTAAGCAACATGGCTGCGCCTGCCACCACGCCCAACAGGATGCTTCCTTTCCACAACCACCCGATGAGGCCGACGGCGAGACCGATGGCCAGACCGTTGAGCAATCCGAGAGTGATCTCCTTAAGCAGCGCGCGGCGGCCGTCGCCGGGGCTGATTTCGCCCAAGGCCAGGTCGCGAATGATGACCGTGAGGGTTTGCATTCCCGCGTTCCCGCCCTGCCCGGCGACGATGGGCAGGAAAATCGCGAGCGCGGTCCAGCGCGCGATGGTGTTTTCAAATAATCCGACGACGAACGCCGCCAGAAAAGCAGTGGCGAGATTGATGTAGAGCCAGGGCAACCGGCCGCGAATGGACTGTTGCCACGGGGTCGAGGTATGTTCCTCGCCGGACAAACCGACCATCAATTGCATGTCCTCGGTCGCTTCCTTGGCCGCGACTTCGAGCACATCGCTCGCTTTAACCGCGCCCATTAACCGGCCGTCGGCGTCCAGCACGGGGAGGCCGAGATAGTGATAACGCTCAAACTGCTGGACCAGATTTTCCTGGTCGGTATCGACGCGAACAAACTTCACATCACGGTTCACGATCTCGTGCATCCGCCGTTCCGCCCGCCGAAAAACCAGGTCGCGCAGACTAACGACCCCGACCAGATGCTGATCGGCGTCCGTCACGTAGAGATAGGCAATGTCCTCCGTGCGCTCTTCCTGCGCCCGGTCGCGCAACAACTCGCGGACCTCCTCCACTGTCATCTCGTCGCGCAGGGCGATGAAGCGATTGGTCATGACCCCGCCCGCCGTATCCTCGGGGTAGCGCAACAGCTTGCGCACGCCCTCGGCAAATTCGACCGGCATTCTCGAAAGCGTTTCCCGCCGCGTCGCCGGGGAAAGTTGCTGGAGCAAGTCGGCTGCGGAATCCGGCGCGACGAAAGCCAGAATCTTCGCCAATTGCGCGGTGTCAAAGGTGCCGAGAAAATCAGGCAAGCGGTCCTCCTCCACTTCCGCGAGCGCGGCGGCCACTTTCTTCGCCGGCAATTGGCGGAGCAATGCCCCGGTCTCATCCGGGTCGAGACGTTGCAGCCGATCCGCCAGGTCGGCGGGGTGCAATTCCAAATATTCTTCGAGAGGTACCGGCGTGGTTTCAATCATGACCGTAAAGAGCTTCAGGTTTCAGGTGGTGGAAATAGTGTGCGGCTAAGATTGCGAGCAACGCGCAATATTCAGTTAGGATCACGAGGGGCGAGATCAACCGTACTGCTTTTTTGGAAGAACTCATGCCCGCGAGGTAGTTTGAACTGTGCCGATAGGTTCGTACTCGATAACCTCCCCTGTGCGCTGTTGTGCTTGAATGGCTAAAGACACTGGGATTCAGCGGACCATGGGACTGGCCGGGGCGACCGGCGTCGGAGTCGGCGCGATCGTCGGCGGCGGCATCCTGGCCCTGGCCGGCGCGGCCTTCTCGGTCACGGGGCCGAGCGCGATCCTGGCCTTCGCACTCAACGGGATTATCGCTCTCCTCACCGCCTTGAGCTTTGCGGAAATGGCGGCCGCCTTCCCGGAATCCGGCGGCACCTACACTTTCGCGAAGAAGGTGCTCAATGTCCGGGTCGCTTTCGCGGTCGGGTGGGTG
>JBPCLI010000067.1:0-50425 GCA_051003415.1 Chthoniobacterales bacterium
AGCTCGTCGATGGTGGGGTGATTTTTCGCCACGGCCAGAGGGGTAACGGCGCCAAGGTTCGCGCGGAGCAAATCCAACTCACGAGCGCGAGTTGTATTCCCGGCGGCGCGCCAACGTTCAGCCGCCCATCCCAACGACGATTCGACAACTTTGAAATTCGCCTTGCCATAATCCAATTCCGGATTTTTTCCGACGAGGATACGGAGCGCATGTGCTTCAAACATCCCGGCGGCGTCCCGGTCGATTCTTTCGCTCTCCTCTCTCGGGTGCAGCTAAGTTAAACCGCCTATGGCCAGGATGACGAAGAGAAACGCGAGAGGGAACCATTTAAAACGGAACGGGTTCAGCCACCGCCAAGGCATATTGCAGAGCAACGCTCCGGCAAGCGTGGCTACCGCGACGTTGAGCATCAGTTGCCTGGTATCGACATTCCCGGCCAAAAAAAACTCGTAGTTGCCGTTGCCATGGTACTGCGGCACCCAAAGCATGGCGGCCAATGCGAATAAGCCGGCTGCGAGCAGTGTTTTCTTGCTCATAATCCGAGCTTGAGCAATTCCATTCGTTTCCGCAATCCGGAATCCGCCAACAGCTCAAAACGCGCGTCCGATTGCGAGCCCGCGGGCGCGGTCAGAGGGAGGTCGGAAAAGCTTCTGAGCTTAATCGGCTTCTTGCAGTCGATTGCATTCGGGTCTGGGCTAGAGGTGCAGTCGCGCCCGTCGGCGAAACTTCTACGGTCGTTTTCTACGGCACTCGACTTTTTAATGTAAGACGTTGCAAAGCTGCGCATCAGTCCGAATTTGAAGCGCGGACGAAAGCGGATCGTTACCTCGGAAAAGGTGCTGCTTATTGTGGCATTAGTCGCGACCAAGGCGACGCAAATTGCCCACGAGGCGCCAGATGTCATGGCCAGGCGGCTCGCGCAGCCGTTCACATTCTGAGTCCGCTGGAGCTCAGCGTGCGGACGCAGTAAGCTAGCCGGCGTCTTTTGCCTTTAGTTTTGTAAGAGCGGTACCAGGAAGTTGATCACATCAGCGCTAATACTTTTCCAATAAGCGAAAGCGTGCGCGCGCCCCGCAAGGACCGTCTGCTCATAATTCAGTATTGTCAGATCGTTAAGTTGTTCGACCAGATTTGTAAGTTGCTGCGGCGGCATCGGATCGGTCGTGGAGGAATAAAGCTTAAGCGGAGGCAGCGGTCCTTTGATAAAGGCAATCGGCGACGCTGCCCCAAGAACTATGGGATCGGTGGAATTGACATAGTTACTCACCCAGCCAAAGAAAGCGCCGGCCTGCCATGTCCACGATGTCTTATCAGCGTAGTCGTAGGCACCGCTTAGGCAGACCCCGGCATCGACCCGGTCGTCGCCTGCGGTTCCGTTGGCTGCTGTGTAAACGATATGCGAACCGCCAGCCGAGCCGCCGACCGCCCCGACCTTACCGTTGCCGCGAAAATCGGCCCGCGCGGCACGGATTGCGACGATGACATCATTCTCCTGATCCGGGTAGCGCCCGTCCGATTTCTGGCCCGGGATCATCCCCGGAGGTGCCAGGCGGTAATCGATCACAAAGGCATTCATCCCCGCAGCGCTCAAATCCCTCGCGCATGCCAGCATCTTGGAATCGGCAGGATAACTGTTGAAGCCGCCGCCGTGGATAACCAGGACATTGGGATGTTTGCCGGCTCCCTTAGTCGGAAAGACCTGCCAGGTCAGGATCGTCCCGTCATCCGCTACTCCATATTGCTCGATGATCGGTCCGAGAACCCGAGGCGACTGAGCCGATACCTGAGCCTGCCCGATGACCAAGGGAATAATCAGCGTTGAAAGCATTCTCTTCATCATTTTCATTTCCTCTTGTTTGGCTGTTGTTTTGGTCGAGGGCGATTTGCGCTCGTTGCGCTGCGAATTAATGCCCTGGCGAAGAGCGTAACAAGGAGAAATAGCTTCTCTTTCTGCGTTGTAATCCTACAGTCATGAAGGAGTTGGAGGGCTCAATGAGCTGGTATTGTCCCGTCGGCGAAACTTCTACGGTCGTTTTCTACGGTCGGACGTCCTTTCGATGCGATATCTTGCAAAGCTGCGCATCACTTCCGCACCATTCTCTCCTCGTGAGATCTGATTTTGCAACGCTGTGCGAAACAGTGCAAAATCGTTAGGCTCAATTATGAGTCCCCTGCTCTAACCGCTGAGCTATAGGCCCGGGAGATGGCGCAATGAAAGCACGAACGACGACCCAGCACCAACTCCGAAATCGATCACTCACTGTCACCGCGTCCATCGGCACAGGGCGTGCTGATTGATTTTTCGCCTGACTCACCGACATATCGGCGGAATATCCCGGCGGCCTCAGATCCAATCGCCTTTCGTCATGCCCGACAAATCAAAAAAAACGCGGCTCCGCTTCCGCCGAATCGTTCTCAAGTTCGGCTCTGGCACCCTCACCCGGACGAACGGGCCGGGACTGGATATAAAACAATTCGCCGCCTTGAGCGCCGGGGTCGCCGGATTGATCGGGCGTGGACACGAATGCGTTGCCGTCACCAGCGGCGCGGTCGCGGCCGGCAGAAGCGTGCTGGCGTTGCGCGAGCGGCCGGGAGATCTTGCCACCGCCCAGGCGAGCGCCGCCATCGGACAATCGAAACTGATGCACGCCGACGAGAAGGCTTTCAGCCGTTACAAACTAAACGTCGCCCAGCTTCTCCTCACCCACAGCGATCTCGACAGCCGCACGCGCCGCGCCAACGCCGGCAACACCCTCGAGCGCCTGCTCGCGGCCGGCAACGTCGTGCCAATCGTCAACGAAAACGATTCCGTCGCCACGGAAGAGCTCACCTTTGGCGACAACGACCGGCTTTCCGCCGAAGTCGCCACCCTGGCCCGCGCCGATTTGCTCATCATCCTGACCCAGGTCGACGGCCTGCTCGACGCCGACGGGAAAGTCATCCCGCTGGTGCGCGACATCGACCAGGTAAAAAAACTGGCCAACGGCGATCTCGGCCCCTTCTCGCGCGGGGGCATGATTTCCAAGCTCGACGCGGTCAAGATGGCGGTTGACGCCGGGATCACGACCGTCATCATCAACGGCCGCCGTCCCGAGCGGATTCCGGAAGTGATCGCGGGAAAAAATGTCGGCACCCGTTTCCTGCCCAAGTCTCAGCGCGGTCGTTAGGCCATGACGTCGAGCAGAGGCAACCCCGAGATTGACCTAAAAGAACAGGTCCACGATTTTGGGCGCCGCGCGCGCGCCGCGTCCCGCCAGCTCAGCCAGCTTTCCAGCGAACAAAAGAACGCCGGCTTGCTCGCGATGGCCGACGAAATCGTCGCCCGCGTCGCAACAATCCTGACCGCGAACGAAAAAGATCTCGTCCACGCCCGCGAACAACAGCTCGCCGCTGCGATGATCGATCGCCTCACCCTGAGCGCGGCGCGCGTCGAAGCCATGGCGCAAGGCATTCGCCAGGTTGCCGCTCTGCCCGATCCGGTGGGCGAAATTCTACGGGAGTGGACCCCGCCCAATGGGATCTGCATTTCCAAAGTACGCGTTCCGATCGGCGTCGTCGGCATTATCTACGAATCGCGCCCAAACGTGACCAGCGACGCCGCCGTTCTCTGCACCAAGACCGGCAACGCCACCATCCTGCGCGGCGGTTCGGAATCGATCCATTCCAACCTCGCGATCGCGGAGGCGCTCCGGGCCGGCGCCACCCGGGCCGGTTTGCCTAACGACAGCATCCTCCTCATCCCGAGGACCGATCGCGAGGCAGTTCGGCTAATGGCAGAGATGGATCGCTACATCGACATGATCGTGCCGAGGGGCGGGAAGGCGCTGATCGACGCGGTCGTGAGCGCCGCGCGCATGCCGGTGATCAAGCATTCGGATGGCATCTGCATCGCCTATGTCGACCGTGAGGCCGATCTCGAGATGGCACTCGAGATCGTTTTCAACGGCAAGACGCAACGCCCCGGTGTCTGCAACGCGCTTGAGACCGTGCTCGTTCATCGCGCAGTCGCGCCGGCATTTTTGTGCCTGCTTGCGCCGCGTTTCATGCAGAAGAAAGTGGAGCTGCGCGCCGATGCAAGCGCCTTTACCGAGCTGACGCAGCTCGGATACCAGCCGCTGCGGCGCGCGACCGAGGAAGATTGGCGGACGGAGTTTCTCGACTACATCCTTGCCCTGCGAGTGGTCGACTCGCCTAACGAGGCCATCGCCCACGTCGGGGAGTTCGGTTCCCATCACAGCGATTGCATCGTCACCCGCGACGCCGAGACGGCCGAGCGCTTCCTCCGCGAAGTCGACTCTGCTACGGTTTATTGGAACGCCTCCACCCGTTTCACCGACGGCGGCGAATTCGGTTTCGGCGCAGAAATCGGGATCAGCACCGACAAGCTGCACGCCCGCGGCCCGATGGGGCTCGAGGAGCTGACGACCTACAAATACATTATCCGCGGGACCGGGCAGACCCGAAAGTAGGACAAGCACCTTCGTGAACTCTGGGGAGCGCGTGCGCTCCCCCGGAACTCGCCGCGCCGATCAAGATTCGCGCGACGGCAAAAAATTCGGATCGCGTTGCCTGACAAACGGCATCTCCATCACTTCTTTCAGTTGCACCTCGTCCGGGTCGAGAAACACCGGCACGCCGAGCGTGATTGCATCCTGCGCGGCATCGGCTCGCAAGGTCCGGTGGAGACAATCCCAGATCGTTAGGCCGCTCGACCAGTTCGAATTCACTTCATCCTCCACGATCGAATGATGTATCCCGTGCAACCGCGGCGTGACGATGAATCGGCCCAGCAACCGCTCCAGCTCCGGCGAGAGCTCGACGTTGGAATGGTGAAACATGATTTCCACGAGGAGCGCCGTTTGCCAGACCGAAAGCGCGAACGGACAAACTCCGATAATCACGATCTGCAGCGCGCGCCACGGGACGGAGAGCATCAGTTCCCCAAAATGAAACCGCAGGGCGGTCGAGGCATCCATATCGAGATCCACATGGTGGACCTGATGAAAACGCCAGAGAAACGGCACCCGGTGAGTGAGCACATGCCAAAGGTAGAGCGTGTAATCGAGCAGCCCGATGGCGAGCGCGATTTCGAGCCAAGCCGGAAGTTCCAGCTGCTTCAGCAAGCCGATTCGCCGCCTTTCCACCAGCTGAGCTAGCGGCCTAACGATCGGTTGTTCGGCCAACTGCACGCTGACCGCGCCCATCGTCGCGAGCGCGAGATTGCGCACGTTGCGGCGCAGCTTTGACTCAACCGCACACCGCCGGAGCGGCCGTAGATTCTCCAGCAAAACGAGCGCGCCGAAAGTGCCGAGAGTCAGAACCGCGCCCACCCAGCCGGGAACATTTTTCTCACGGATTCGTTTCATCCTCATGAATCGTGGTTGCACGCCCGATTGCTCGCGCTTCAACGACGCCGTCCGGCCGCTAACTTGTACTCCGCCGCGCGAGCGTCTCGCTTTACTCGGTCCGCAACGCCGTCATCGGCGTCACTCGCATCGCCCGACGGGCGGGCAGGAAGCAGGCGAGCAACGCCGCCGCGCCAAGCATCGCGCTTGCCACGATCAACGCCACCGGATCACTCGGGCTCACCTGGTAGAGCATCTTCGCCAGGAGGCGTCCGAGACCAAGCGCGAGCAGCAATCCAATCCCCAGTGCAAAAGCCGTCTGCAACGCTCCCTGTTTCATGATCAGCGCGAAGACATCGCTGCGATCCGCGCCGAGTGCCATCCGGATCCCCATCTCGCGCGTCCGCCGCGCGACCGCATACGCTTTCACCCCGTAAACGCCGACTGCAGCGAGCAGGAGCGCAACGCCGCCAAAGATTCCAAATAGCACCGCGGCGAAACGCACCGCCCACAATCCTACATCCTTCTCGACGATGTTTTCGAACGGCTCGATCCGCAAAATCGGCATTGTCGGATCGAGCTGTTGCAAGGTTTGCCGAATGGTTGGGATCATCGCCGCGACCGCCGCTGGGTCGTCCCGGTCCAGCCGAGTCTGGAGGATGACGCCGCCGCTGTAGGCCTGGGCCAGCGGAGCATAAATCCGCTTCGGCATTTCGTCGGTCAGGACCTCGTGCCGATGGCTGCTCACAATCCCAATAATCGTAAATTCGTTAGGCGAGCCATCGGTCGGTGATTGCGTGTAGCGCAGATGCTGCCCGAGCGCGTCGCTTTTCGGAAAAAGCTTCTTCGCCATCATCTCATCGATGATCAAGACAGGTGGCGAACCTTTGTTCTCTGCCTCCGTGTCGGTGAAATCGCGCCCGCGCAGTAGCCGCACACCAATGGTATCGAACCAACCAGGGGTGACCGCGGTGAAAAGGCCGCCCGCTCCCGGCTCCGGCGCGTTTGGATCGGTTTTGGCCGTGACTGTTTCGTCCATCCGCATAACGCGCCGGGCGTTCGTAAGATTGCCAAACGGAAGCATGGTCGTTAGGGCAGCCGCCCGCACTCCCGGCAGCTGGCGCACTCGGTGGAGCGCGGCGAACATCGTTTGTTGCGCCGTTGCCTCGCTCATCTGCCCGAGGGTGAAATCCATTTCCGTCGAGATGCTGCCGCGTCGATCGAATCCCGGGTTCAATCCGCCAGCCTTCAGCGCCCCGCGAAAGAAGAGCCCGGAACTGAAGAGCAAGGTGAGCGAAAGGGCGATCTGTGCCATGACCAGAAGGTGTCGCGCGGCGAAGAAGCGATTGAGCCGACCGACGTGAGCCGGCTCGCCCACTTGTTGTTTCAAGTCGTGGACCAAGTCGGCGCGCGAAGCCTTCAAAGCCGGCCCGAGGCTGAAAAGAAGAGTCGCGACGAGGCAGATAAGAAATGTCACGCCGAGGACGGTCGCATCAGGGTGGAGATGGACGACGAGGGAAAAATTCATCGAACCAAAAAGGCCGGCTAACGAACCTAGGAGCAGATCGTCGCTCAAAAGGCTGATCACCAACCCGAGCGCTCCGCCGGCAAGGCCAAGGAGCAATCCTTCGCAAAGCAGTTGCCTAACGATACGCCAGCGGCTGGCCCCGAGGGCGAGGCGGAGGGCGATCTCTTTCGCGCGATTCGCGCCACGCGCAAGAAGCATATTGGCGAGGTTGAGACAGGCGATGAGCAGAACGGCTCCCGCCATCGCAAGGAGTAACGTGCCGATAAGCCCCACCGGCCCGTCATCCGACGGCGTCGTGCTGATACTGAAACGCGACGGCGCCTGGATCTGCAATTCCCGCGCGCCGGTTGAATCGGGCGGCTGGATCGCGGTCAGCCGACTGGCGAGGGCGGGCAGGCGCGCCTTGGTTGCTTCACTTGTTAGGCCCGATTTCATGCGCGCGACCAGGTTGAGGGTATAGTTCTTCGCCTCAGCAAGCGGCAGCTTGCCGCTCGAGTCGCTGAAGGCGGTGCCGAGCTGCGAATAAACGCCCAAAGGCATCCAGAGATCCGGTGCGAGGAGGGCATTCGTCCCGGCAAAGCCTTCCGGGGTCACCCCGACGAGGCTGTAGGTGCGGCCATTTACCGTTAGGGGCTTACCCATGAGGTCGGGCCGACCGCCGAGCTTCTTATAATAAGGATAGCTCGCCACCACAACCGGGACGTTGGCGTCCGGCTTGCACTCGGCTGCATCATAGAAGCGGCCCACGGCCGGCTTCACCCCCATGAGGGAGAAGAAATTCTCCGAGGTCAGGAAAATAAAACTGCGCCGCATGCTGTCCCCATTGCCGATGCCAGCCAGGCCGAAGCCCATGGCCGCGACGTCTGAAAAGACATCATTATTCTCCCGCAGGGTGCGGAATTCATTGTAGGTAAACGGACGATAATCGTGGGCCGCACCCTGACGCGCAGTGAAAACATTCACCACTTCCGCCGGGCGGACCGGCACAACCGGCCGCAGAATGACTCCGTGGACGAGCGCGAAGACCGCGGAATTTACGCCAATGGCAATGGCGAGAGTGAGGACCGCGACCGTGGTGAACCCCGGCGTCTTGAGCAACTGGCGGAAGGCGAACTTGAAATCCTGTATCATCGCCAGTGAGATGCCGCTGGCGGCAGCTTTGGATTCAGAATTGTTTTGCGGTTGCACCGGCGGCAGCGCGCCGGAGTTTGGACACGCCATGGGAATACCTGTCCAAAGCCTTCATATCGGAATGCAAGTGCGTCACCCGCGCTACGGCGTGGGGACGATCAAGTCGCTCACCGAACACACCGCGGACATCACTTTCGATGACGCTCCGCGCACGGTCGATCCCGCAACGAGCGAGTTGTCGGTAGCCGAGCCGACCGCCCGCCTAATGGAAATGGAAATTCCGCTCTCCACGCTCATCCGCCAGACAGCACAGGCGATGGTCGACGCACTCGGGCTCGAGAAACCGGATCAATTGGTTGAAGGCCTCGCGACTCGATGGCAACGGGGCACGGTCACTCTCCAATCCGCCGATTCATCGCTCCAGGCGAAGGAGGTGCCGCTCGAGACTTTCTTTCACAAGATCGTGATGATACGGAACAACCTTCGCGTCCTCGAACAGAAGGTAAATGCGAGCGAGAAGCTGAGCGATGCCGATAAGTTCGACCTGCAGCAATACATCACCCGCTGCTACGGTTCGCTCACGACCTTCAACGTGCTTTTCAAGAGCAAGGAAGACCAATTCGGAAGTTAGGCTTCCAGCCTGACTCGGCCGACGGGCTTCCAGCCGGTCGGATGGTCGAGTTCAATGAGATATTAGGCGGGATCGTCAGCGCGCGGCTGGGCAGCCTGCCCGACAGGCAAGATGCCTGTCGGCCGAGTCAGGCTGGAAGCCTAACTTCCGAAGAAAATCGTCTTGGCATTCATGAACTCACGCATGCCTAACGAACTCAGCTCGCGCCCGTAGCCGGAACGTTTCACCCCACCGAACGGCAGACGCGGATCGGACGCGACCATTGCGTTCACGAAAACCATTCCGCATTCGAGTTCCTCGGCGAACAACTCCTGCTCGTTCGGGTCATTCGTCCAGACGCTCGCGCCGAGTCCAAAATCGCTCCCGTTCGCGAGCGCGATCGCTGTCGCCGCATCTTTTACCCGGAAGAGGAGCGCGACCGGCCCGAAAACTTCCTCGCGAAATGCCGGTGCGTCCTCCGGGATGTCTGCCAGCACGGTAGGCGGATAAAAATTCCCCCTCCCTTCCATCGACTCGCCGCCCGTCAGCAACCTCGCGCCGGCCTTGATTGACTTCCGCACCTGCTCGTCCACGCCCTCGCGAATCGATGGCGTCGCGAGCGGTCCGATCTCGGTTTTCTCGTCGAGCGGATCGCCCATTTTCAACGCGCGCATCCGTTCCACAAACTGACTAACGAACTCGTCGTAGACCTCCTCTGCGACCAGGAAGCGCTTACCTGCGATACAAGATTGCCCGCTGTTCTGCGTCCGCGCTTTCACCGCGGTCGTTAGGGCAGCTTCCAGATCCGCGCCTGGCATAACGATAAAAGGATCGCACCCGCCGAGCTCGAGAACGCATTTCTTGATCTCGCCGCCCGCCGCCGCCGCGACCGCGCTGCCCGCTTTGTCGCTTCCGGTCAGCGTCACCGCCTTTATCCGGCGGTCCTTGATCAATCCGGCGACCCTGTCCGACTCGATGAGCAGCGTCTGAAAAACGCCCTCCGCTGCGCCGGCGCGCCGGATGATGTCTGCGATGGCGAGCGCGCATTGCGGAACGTTGGCGGCGTGTTTGAGCAGGCCGACATTGCCCGCCATCAAGGCCGGCGCCGCGAAACGGAAGACCTGCCAGAAAGGAAAATTCCACGGCATGATCGCAAGCACCGCGCCTAACGGCTGCCAGCGCACTGAACTGCGCGCCGCCGAGGTCTGCACCGGTTTTTCTTCGACGAAACGCTCGCCGTTTTCCGCGTAGTAACGGCAGCCGTGGGCGCACTTTCGCACTTCGTCGCGCGCTCCGCCGATCGGCTTGCCCATCTCGAGGGTAACGACCCGCGCCAGCGCATCGACTTCCTGCTCGAGCAAATCAGCGGCGGCGCAAAGAACCGCGGCGCGATCGGCGAACGACGTCTTGCGATGAACCCGGAACGCCGCATCCGCCGCGGCCAGTTTCTGCTCCAGTTCCGCTTCCGTCAGCGGCTCGAATTCGCGCAGCTTTTCGCCCGTTGCCGGGTTGATCGATGCAATCGCCATCCTTTAGTCAACAACCACAACCGAAAACTGACAACTCGTTAGGCACACGACTGCCCATCGGGCCGGCGTCGTCGCCATCCATTCGCGACGCCGCCGACCTTCTTCTGGCTTCGTTAGCTGCGCTGGCCGCCGGTTGCGAGGAGAGTCTCTCCCGTCAGCCAAGCGGAATCGTCGGAAGCGAGGAAGACCGCCATCGAGGCGATGTCGTCCGGCTGACCAATGCGGCCGAGCGGTGTCTGGGCGACCCCGGGGTTTTTCGAGATCCGACCGAATCACGCCCGCGGCATGCCTAGGAAATGTACAACACCACGCGCTACGAAGAGCTCCGGGAGCGCTTCGGCCCGATGATCCGCTCGATCCTCGAGGCTCACCTGCAGAGCCGCCGCCGGCACTTCGACAAACCGCTCTTCGCGGACGACAATCGCCGGATGGAAATCCATCAGCTCCGCTACGTGGTCGCGGTCGCGGAAGAAGGAAGCTTCTCGCACGCGGCGGAGCGCGAACATGTCTCCCAGCCTTCGCTTAGTCAGCAAATCCAGAAACTGGAAGCGGAGCTGAACCAGCAATTGTTCGATCGCCTGCCGCGCGCGGTCGTTCTGACCGAGGCCGGCCGGTGCCTGCTCGGTTACGCCCGGCAAATTCTCACCGCGATCGCCGACGCCCGCCGCTCCGTCGCCGCGCTCGGGGAGGAAGTGGCCGGGCGGCTCTCAGTCGGCGCGGTGCCATCGATCGCGCTCTACGTGTTGCCCCGCCTCATCCGGGAGTTTCAACAACGCTACCCAAAGGTAACCTTCGAGGTGTTTGAAGATACGACCGACAAACTCGGGCACCGCCTGGAGGACGGCACGCTGGACGTCGTCCTGGCGTCGTCGGGCGACGAACCGCCCACTCTGGAGCGTCATTCCCTCGGCAAGGAACCGCTGCTCCTGCTCGTGCCAGAAAAGCATCGGCTGGCGCGCAAGAAGACGATCAAGTGGAGCGATCTTGCCGGCGAGAAATTTCTCCTCCTCCACCCGGTCCATTCCCTCTCGGTAAAAGTGCGGCAGTTGCTCGCCGAGAATCATCTGAACCCCGAAATCGTGCTCCAGGGTGCGCAGCTCGTGACGATCGCGAGCATGGTAGCGGCGGGCCTGGGGGTGACTGTCATCCCCGCGATGATGACCAAGTCGGAATTTATCGGCGGTTGCGTGGCGGTGCCTTTTGCCCGCCCGGTTCCCACGCGCGAGCTGACCTTGCTGCGCAATTCGTTGCGCTTCGAGAGCAAAGCAGCCGCCGCGTTTCGCGCGGAAGCCGCCGCAGCCTTCCCGACACAAAACAATATGGGAGCGGCCACCGTGCCGCGATGATCGGACTGGAAGTCAGCAAAGAAATCCTCCTAAGCCGCCGCAAGCCTCTCGACCTAAACAATGTGGGAGCGGCGTCTGCGCCGCGATGCTTACCGGGCCGAGACCTCTCCCACGTTTCGGTTTTAATGGTGCAGACTCATCACGTGAACGAGAGTGAACATCGGCCACGAAGAGATGAGAACGATCAGGGCGAAAAGAAGAAACTCAGCGACCTCACTGGGCCGTTCGCGTTGCGCATAGCGCTCGCTGAGGAAGCGACCGACGCGCGAGAGCATCGAGGTCTTCGAATTCAGCAGGCGATCATATCGAACACTGCTGCTTAAGGTGGTTGTTTGCATGCCACACTAACGAACCAGCGGCATTCCTATTGAAATACTTAATACCTGTGGCTGGCATAGGTGTTACCTATTCGCAGCGGGGTCAATCCGTGGGGCGCGCTCGCCGGGCCGCCGCGAACGGCGCCCCTGGACGTAGCGGTTGGAGTAACGCCGCCTCCTTCGTGGCCGTCTAATCGAGAGAGAAATGGAACGACCGGCAGGTCCAGCGGTGGGCACGCCGGTTTTGTTTTGTCCGGTTGCATGGCGGCGGGAGGCGGGCGGAGTGCGAAGTGCGCCTTTCTTTTCTGTAATTCCCGGGAGGGGATTTTCCGGCTGTTCGTTATCTGGACTGTCCTGCTCGGCAAGACTTTAGGCTACTTTCTTGCAATGTTAATCGGGCAATGATATCATAACCAAAGCTGATGGAAGAGGGATCATCCGATGGACACCTTCCCCGACGGCAGCGGCGCGTGCGCAAACCGAAGGCACCTCTTCCGAATTCAGCCGCCGAGAAGGAGGATTCTTCCGCCCTTGAGGAGGAGGAAATCGAGTCGGTCAGCCGGGCGGAGCGAACCCGGCGCCTGATCATTGCCGCTGTGAGGGTCTGGGAATTGAGGCAGCACCCATGGAGATAGCGATCGCCGGGAAGGTTTTCTTATTCTTTGAAGTAACGCCGCCTCGCGCTCCATCGTCTTGATCAGCCCCGCTTGAGAAGCAAGGGTGAGCCTTCTGCGGTCATTGCGGCCTGCGCGCCGGTGGTTCACTGGCCGACCAACATCGCCCGGTGCGTGCGCTTGACATCATTATCCGCAATGCGGCGCGGTGCATAATGAGGCAGCGCGGAGCGGGCGGTTGCCGGCCTTCGATCAATTCGAACTCAGCCTGTGATGCGAAACGAATCCTCTGGTGCTGGCGAAGTTGCTAAGCAGAGAACGCGGGGGGCATTCACTAATCCCCCACCCCCATGCGCGCTCTGCATTCTCTGTGGTTTTAATTTTCAGTATCGCCACAGGCTGATTAGCGGCATATTCCCCCGTGAGTGTGGTGGATCGATCGATTGTCCTGATCGGGTTTATGGGCACCGGTAAATCCTCCGTCGGACGCCGGCTCGCCCTGAGCCGGGGCTGGCCGCGCCTCGATACTGACGCGATGATCGCGGCCGCGGTCGGGATGCGGATCAGCGAGATTTTCGAGCGGCTTGGTCAGGAACGGTTTCGCGAGGAAGAAAGCGCGATCCTGGCGAAGATCGAAGCTTCGCAGCGAGCGGTGATCATCACGGGCGGTGGCGCGATCCTGCGACCGGAAAACAGGGCGCGGCTCCATGTGCTCGGAACGGTGATTTGCCTGACCGCGACCCTTTCCACCCTGCTGGAGCGTCTCGCAAGGCGCTCGGACCGGCCGCTCCTCCAGACGGAAGATCCCGCGGCGACGGTGGAGAACCTGCTCCGGAAACGAGAACCGCTCTACCGGGAGACGGCTGAATTCACCATCGATACTACCGGCATGAGCCACGATCAGGTGGCCAACGCGATCGAGGATTGCCTTGCCCGCGCCGCTTGAAATAAAGGCGGAGCTGGTGCAGCGGGCGATCGCGGCCGGGTTCGACGATTGCCGAATCGCGCGGGCGGGGAGCCCGGCCCACGCGGGTGAGTTTCGAGCGTGGCTGGAAGAGGGCGCGGCAGGCGAAATGGATTGGATCGCGCGCGGGGCGGAAAAGCGATGCGATCCGGAGCTGGTGCTGCCGGGCGCGCGCTCGGTGGTGGTGCTGGCGATGAGCTACCTGGAGGAAGGCGGAAGGAAGAAGGAGAAAGCAAGAAGTGGGGCGCGGGGACGAATCGCTCGTTATGCGCGGGGGGATGATTATCATGGGGTGATGCTCGCGAAGTTGCGGGTGCTGGATGGGTTCCTTTGTTCGTTAGGCGGAACGCAGAAGGTGTATGTCGATACCGGGCCGGTGTTGGAACGCGACTTCGCGGCGGAGGCGGGTGTCGGATGGCATGGGAAGAGTACGATGCTGTTGAATCGGCAGCTTGGGACATGGTTTTTTCTCGGGGAGGTATTGACCACGCTGGAGCTGCCGCCCGATCCGCCGCAGGTGGCGCGCTGCGGGACTTGCACGCGCTGCATCGCGGCCTGCCCGACGGGC
The DNA here is from genome assembly GCA_051003415.1 of Chthoniobacterales bacterium. Taxonomy (GTDB): domain Bacteria; phylum Verrucomicrobiota; class Verrucomicrobiia; order Chthoniobacterales; family UBA10450; genus Palsa-1392. The sequence continues at coordinate 13,953 of JBPCLI010000067.1, forward strand.
GCGATCACGGCTCCGCATGAGCTCGACGCGCGCCGCTGCATTTCTTACCTAACGATCGAGCTGAAGGGGAGCATCCCGCTCGAGTTTCGGCCGTTGCTGGGCGATCGCATTTTCGGCTGCGACGATTGCCTCGACGCCTGCCCGTGGAATCGCTTCGCGCAGGTCTCGCGGGAGAGCGCATTGGCGGCACGGCCCGCGGTCGCGCAGATGGCACTGCGCGATTTTCTGGCGCTCGATGAAGAGCAATTCCGCGCCCTGTTTCGAGGGTCGCCGATCAAGCGAATCAAGCGGCGCGGTTTTCTGCGCAACGTCTGTGTGGCCTTGGGGAATGTCGGCTCGGAAGAGGACCTGCCGGCGCTCGCCTTGGCGGCGCGCGATGCGGAGCCATTAATCGCCGAACATGCGCGCTGGGCGATCGCCCGAATCCATACGCGCCACGCGAACGAGGCTGCTACGCGCGCGTAAATCCGCGCTGGGGGGCTGAACGCGAAAAGTTTGCAATGGTCTAAAGACCCGTTAACTCTCCTCATCCGCGAACCTGTCATGCATCAAGCCGCACCTCCCGCACCAACTGTCCGCCGCCAACGAAAGTCGCGCCGCAAGCTTTACATCGTGCTCGGCGTGGTCGGGGTTATTTTGCTCCTCATCATCAGCTCGATCATCTCGGGCAAGCGCGAGCAGCCGATCGCGGTGACGACGGTAAAGGCGATCCGCCGGACGATCATCGAGACGGTCTCGGCGACAGGCAAAGTGCAGCCGGAAACTGAGGTGAAAATCTCGCAGGAAGTGGCGGGCGAGATCATCGAATTGCCCATGGAGGACGGGAAGGAAGTGAAAAAGGGCGAGCTGTTGATGAAAATCCGGCCGGACTCTTATAAGGCGCTCCTCGAGCAGCAGCAGGCGGCGATCAGCACCGCGGAATCGGTCAGCGGTCAGCAGCAGGCGGCGGTGCAAAAGGCGGAGCAGGACTTGAAACAGGCGAAGGATCTTTACGCCAAAAAGCTGATCTCGCAGACGGAGATGCTGGCCGCGAAAACGACCTACGACGCCGCGAAATCGATGTTCGAATCTGGCCTGCACAGTATCGAGGGGGCGAAGGCGAGCTCGAGCCAGGCACGCGATCAACTTTCAAAGACGACGATTTATTCACCGCTCGACGGCGTCGTGACGGTCCTCAACAGCAAGCTCGGCGAGCGGGTGGTGGCGACGAATCAATTCGCCGGGACGGAGGTCATGCGGGTGGCTGATTTGAACCACATGCAAGCTGTCGTGGACGTGAATGAAAACGACGTCGTGCATGTGAAAATAGGCGACTCCGCCAAGGTGACGATCGATGCCTATGGCGACCGGAAATTCAACGGCGTCGTCGAACAGATCGCGAACACCGGAAAAACGACCGGCACCGGCACACAGGAAGAAGTGACAAATTTCGAGGTAAAGATCCGGCTCGAAGGTCACGACATGCGGCTGCGACCGGGGCTGAGCTGCACGGCCGATATCCAGACCAACATGGTGAAGGACGTCGTCTCCGTGCCCATTCAAAGCGTCACGATCCGAACGGGCGACAGCAACCTGAGCCCGGAGGAGATCGAGAAGAAAAAGGAAATAACCGACGCGAAAGAGAAAGCCGACAACGCCGCCGAAGTGCAAAATGAGCGCCTCGCTAAACAGACGGAAAAAGAAGAGCGCGCAAAGTTGCGCAAGGTGGTTTTCCTGAAGGAAGGGAGCAAAGCGAAGATGGTCGAAGTCACGACCGGGATTGCGGATGACGTCGACATTGAAATCAAGAATGGCATCAAGCCAGGCAATGAAGTGATCTCCGGCAGTTATAGCGCGATCAGTCGCAAGCTAAAGGACGGGGCGAAGGTCGAGATGGAAAAGCCGGAGAAGAAGAAGTAGGAGAATCGAGAACCAAGCTTCGTGAATCGAGATTCGTTAGGCGAGGCGCGGCTGGCGATTCACGATTCACCTCGACCCATGAATCCTTCCACTGGCACGCGACCTCCCGGACCGCTCGTCATCGATATCGAGAACATCACAAAGCAATATGTGATGGGGGAAGAAACCATTCACGCGCTGCGCGGAGTGACTTTGCAGATTCGGCGGAATGAATATCTCGCCGTCATGGGGCCGAGCGGGAGTGGCAAATCGACCCTGATGAACATGCTGGGTTGCCTCGATACGCCGAGCTCCGGCCGTTACGAGTTCAACGGCAAGAATGTCTCGGAGATGGATGGCGATGAGCTCGCCGAAATCCGCAACCGCGAGATCGGTTTCGTCTTCCAAACCTTTAATCTTCTTCCCCGCTCCACCAGTCTGCGCAACGTCGAGTTGCCTTTGATTTACGCCGGAGTCGATCCGGAGGAACGCGAGGAGCGGGCGGCTCAAGCGCTGACCAGCGTCGGCCTCGGTGACCGCCTGACGCATAAGCCTAACGAACTCTCGGGCGGTCAGCGGCAGCGGGTCGCGATCGCGCGCGCCCTGGTCAACAATCCATCGATCATCCTGGCCGACGAGCCGACCGGTAACCTCGATTCCAAGACCGGCGAGGAAATCATGGCGCTCTTCGAAAGCCTTTATCAGCAGGGCAACACCGTCATTGTCGTCACGCACGAGCTCGACATCGCACGCCACGCGCGGCGCAGCGTACACTTGCGCGACGGCGTCGTGGAAAGCGATGAAGTGGCGGCGACGTGTTCCGCCGTGAATAGTTCTTCCGCCCGGTCATGAAGCGCTTCCTCTACGAACTAACCGAGAGCTGGAAAATCGCCGCCGCGCAGATGGCCGGGAACAAAACCCGCTCCATGCTCACCGCGCTCGGGGTCATCATCGGCATCGTCGCCGTCACGCTAATGGGCACCGCGATCAACGGTATCTCGACCAGCTTCGACAAGAGCATGTCCATCTTCGGCGATGATGTCCTCTACGTGGAGCAATGGCCCTGGTCGCGAGTGAATGATTGGTGGAACTACCGGGACCGCAAAAAAATCCGGACCGAATATGCGGAGAAGATCAATCGCGCCATTGCCGCGACGCCGAATTCGAATCTCGAAATCGCCGTGCCCACGATGAGTCTTCTGCGGCGAGTCAAGGCGGCGGACAACAGTGTCGACAACGTCTTTATTCTCGGGACGACGGCGGATTACACGCTCATCTCGACAGTCGACACCAGCGAAGGCCGCTTTTTCAATGATGTGGAATCGCGCGGCGGCGCGGAAGTCTGCGTGGTCGGCTATGACGTAGCCGACGCCGCGTTCGCGGGACGCAGCGCCATTGATAAGGAAGTCCTGATCAACGGGCATTCCTTTAAAGTGATCGGCACCTTGACCCGTCAAGGTGCCTTTCTCGGCATTTTTAGCCTCGACTCGATCGTGGTCATTCCATTGCCGGCTTTTAAGAAATACTTCAGCGCCAAGAGCGAGGCCGACGTGCGGGTGAAGGTGCGCGACAAGACGCACATGGCCGATGCGCGCGACGAACTCATCGGCATCATGCGCCGGGTGCGTTCGTTGCCACCGGAAAAAAAGGACGATTTCAACATCAACGAGCAACAAGCCTTCAAGAGCACGCTCGATGCAGTGAAAGCGACGATCGCAATCGCCGGTCTTTTCATCACCGGCCTGTCCCTTTTCGTCGGCGCCATCGGGATCATGAACATCACTTTCGTCAGCGTGAAAGAGCGCACCAAGGAGATTGGCACGCGGAAGGCGTTAGGCGCGCGCCGGCGCGCGATCCTGTTGCAATTCCTGATCGAATCGACCGCGCTTTGCCTGGTGGGCGGGCTGATCGGACTGGCTTTCGCTTACCTGATGTGTTTCGGAATGGCGAAGGCGTTCCCTTCGTTCCCGATCAGCTTTTCCTTCGGTCTCGTCGTCGCGAGCATGATCGTGTCGATCTTGACCGGCTTGGTCTCGGGAATTGCCCCGGCTTGGTCGGCTTCGCGGCTCGATCCGGTCACGGCGCTGCGTTACGAGTAGGGGGAGTATTTACCGCAGAGGACGCAGAGAACACAGAGGATTTTTTGGATGGAACCGAAGCAGCTAACTGAGCAGGTGATCGTCGCCGCAATAGAAGTGCATCGGACCCTTGGACCTGGACTGCTCGAGTCGGCTTATGAAATGTGCTTGTGTCGGGAATTGGCGGTGCGAGACCCGGCCTTCGAACGTCAACGAGCGATTCCAGTCGAATACAAAGGCGTGAAGCTGGATTGCGGCTATCGCGCTGATCTGATTATCGCAGGCGCGGTCCTGGTTGAAAAAAAAAGCGGTCGAAGAGCTGACGCTAAGGCACGGCATCCGGAGAAAAGTTCTGAACCTCGATGAGGACTTCGATTTGGAATTCATTCCCAAACTCCGCGCTCTCTGCGTCCGCTGCGGTTAATTACCCATGCAATTTCGCGAGATACTAACGATGGCGCTCGCTTCGGTCGGCGCGAACAAACTGCGGTCCGCCCTCACCATGCTAGGCATAACGATCGGCGTTTTTTCCGTCATCTCGGTCATGACCGCGATCGGCGCGATGCAGGCCTCGATCGAAAATGGCCTAACGCTTTTCGGTTCGAATATTTTCCAGTTTGCCAAGTATCCGGTGACGGTGAATCCCGGCGGCCGGGGTTCCCAGAAGTACGAGAACCGCCGCAACATCAGTTACCGCGAAGCGCAGCGTTACGCCGCCTTGATGGAAGGAAACGCGGCGGAGGTATGCCTGAAGATCTTCGGCGGCGGCAAACAGGCCGTTTACAACGGGGTAAAGACGACACCGAGTCTCGGGATCGTAGGCACAAACAAGAGTTTCCTTGCCGCCAACGCCTATACCCTCGCCTACGGACGCAACCTCAACGAAGAAGATGTCGCGCTCAGCCGCCGCGTCATCGTGGTCGGCCGGGCGATCGAGGAACGGCTCTTCCCGCACGAAACGCCGATCGGACGCGTGATCAAGTTAAGCGGGCACACTTACACCATCGTGGGGGTGCTCGGGAGCCGCGGCACCGCCTTCGGGCAAAGCCAGGACGATATCGTCCTACTCCCGATTACCCGTTTCTTCGAGGACTTCGGTTCGGCCAATCGCACGATCAACATCGCAACCCGGTCCTTCTCGCAAATGGATTACAATCGCACCTTTGATCGCGGCGTCGGCGCGATGCGGATCGCGCGCGGCCTGAAGGCGGAGGAGCCTAACGACTTCGAAGTTTACACCAACGATTCACTCAAGAGCGCTTTTGTTTCGATTGCCGGGGTGATCCGGATCGGCGCCTTTGTCATCAGCACGATCGCGCTGCTCGCGGCCGGGATCGGGATCATGAACATCATGCTGGTGAGTGTGACGGAGCGGACCAAGGAGATCGGTGTCCGCAAGTCGATCGGGGCGCGCAACCGCGACATTCTGCGCCAGTTCCTCGCCGAGGCGGTCTTTATTTCCGAGGCGGGCGGGATTCTTGGCATTTTGCTGGGAGTGCTTGGGGGCGACCTGCTCGCGCTCTGGCTGAAGGTCGATCTTATTTTTCCTATCGGGTGGGCGATTGCGGGCCTGCTGGTCTGCTCCGCGATCGGCATCGGGTTCGGGCTTTACCCCGCCTACCGGGCGGCCTCGCTCGATCCGATCGACGCCCTGCGTTACGAGTAAAACCGGGGGGTTCGCCTCCGCCGCGGGCCTCATGCGCCCCCGCACCCCTCCCGATGGTTTCCTTCTGGTGCGGGCGCTGGGCCCTCCGGGCTGTCAGGGAGAAGTGTGTGGCTCTGGGGTTTTGGAGTTCTGGAGCCCTGGATGGTTTTGAGGGGACGAGCGGTCGGTTAGGGCGAGGTAGAGGTAGTATTTTCCGATCGCTCGCTCGCCATCCACTGCCTCGACGCTGCCGAGTGGCTGGAAGCTGGCGAAACCCTGCCGGAGGGCATGGGACAGATTTTCACGCTTGGCAACGATGAGGGCGCTGTCCTCCCTGTAGCGCTGGTCGTAGTCATTCCAAATTTCAAGCTGATTCAAAGGGCGAATGACCTTGGGCGTGAAGACGGCGGGCTGGCCAGGGAGATAGAAGGAAAGAAGAGCTGCCGTCATATAGTTATCGGCGATGACGAAGTGCGCGCCGCTGCTCTGTTCCGCCGCGGCGACGGTGGCGGCGAGGTCGCGTGAGCCACGGGCGCGATCGAGCGGATCGAGTCGATGAGAGAGATGAAGCCAGCGGGTCTCGAGTAGGACGCTGGTCTCGAGTGTGGCGAGGAGCAGGGCGGCAACGGCCAGCCAATTAGCCGCGCGATGGTTGCGAGCGAGCTCGACCCACTTTCCGGCGAGAAGGATGATCCCGCCGATGTAGGCGGCCGCGGTCCAGTTTGGCGGCCCCTGGTAGTGCAGGCTGAGGAGCAGATAGAGGCCGAAGAGTGGAAGGAAGAGCGCCGCCGCATAAAGCGCGGCCGGTGAGCTCGCGCTCCCCCGCTCCCGGCGGAATAGAGCGAAGAGCAGGCCGATAAAAAGGAGGGGCGAAACGAGCCCGGCTTGTTCACCGAGAAACGAAAGGACATAGACGGGGTGGAAGCTTACTTTTTTATCGAGCGCGCCGCGTTGCAGGAGCCAATCGCTGGTCGGCCAGTGATGGCGAATATTCCAAATGATCGCGGGGACAAGAAAAAGCAGCGCGGTCCCGAGCATGACCCAGAAGGTGGCGCGCCGAAAATGGGCCCGACTGGGGCGGTGCCAGAGGCAAAAGGCGGCGAAGGAGAGCAGCTCGATGACGGCGGTGTATTTTGAGAGCAACCCCAAGCCGACCACAGCACCGGTCGCGAACCATGGGCCAAGCCGAGTTTGATCCTTGGCTGACCAGAAGACTAGCGCAGCCCACGCCCAGAAGAAGACGTAGACAGTATCGATCGTCATGAGAGAGGCGCCGACGGCAAAGAGCGGCATTACGCTCGCGATGACGACGGCCCAGAAGCCGGCCCGGGCGGAAAAAAGGCGCCGGGCAAGGGAAAACACGGCCAACCCAGTGCCACTGGCGAGAAGAATGGCGAAAAAGCGAACTCCAAAAACATTCTGCCCAAAAAGAGCAGTCCCGACCCAGATAAGCCAGGCGATCATAGGTCCCTTATCGAGGTAGCAGATATCGGGGTGGCGAGACCAAAGCCAGTAGTAGGCTTCATCGCCGACCAGCTCCAGGTGGGTGGAGTAAAGGAGATGGAGGAAAGTGCCGAGGGCGATGACGGCCAGGGCAGCTCGGGTGCAAGTCTGCTCGGATCGGGTTGTGCTATCGTTAGGCAAAGGACGCTTCCTCTCGGCCGCGAAGGTCAACGCGGGAGCGGCTGGGCGGGATGAATTTGGTGATTCGCGGCTGCCAATTCCAAGGCCTCTTCTTCGGCCGACTCACGGCGAGTCTCCAGCACTCTTCCGTTGATCGCATCGATCGTGACCTCTTCGATCGCTCGCGGCTGATCAGTTTGGACGTCGATCGCGAAGACGAGCCGGCCACCGTTATCGATCCGAAGCTCCTCTTCTACAAGCTGGCCGCTGCGGACTCGATGCAAGGCTATCCGCTCGGCTTGGGAGAGATTAATCTTGCGCGCCGACGCACCCTCCAGAACCCGATGCGGATGGCTGGCGAGAAAGACGAAAGCGAAAAGAATCAACAAGCCCGCCCCTGCCCATCGCAACCATGGTCGCATGGCACGACTTTCCATTTGAGACGGTCCACTTAACTCCGACAGTGCGTTTTCCAATGGGCGGCAACGCCGAGAACGAAACCAGCGCAGACCGATGAAATCAACGATCGGCATGATGAGGAAGCTCCAGGCGGTGTACTTGGAAACACCGCGTTCGCGACGCCGATGCCGCACCGGCTGCTCGACCACCCGGAAACCAGCCGCAACTGCGAGAGCTGGCATGAAGGAATACAGGGTCCGGATGGGAATGAACGCCGCCACCACTTCCCGGCGAAAGACCTTAATCGCGCAGCCGGCATCGGACACTCCGTCGCCTAGCCACTGCGAACGGTAATGATTCGCCACCCGCGAGATTTTTCGACGCGCCCAGTTATCTTGTCGGTTCACCCGCACACCGATAACCATATCGGCGTCGCACAGGCGGGTCAGGAGTTTGGGCAAATCGCGCGGGTCATTCTGCCCGTCGCCATCCATCGTCGCAAAGATAGGGGCGTCGCTGCGCTCAAACGCGTAAAGCAGAGCGGCGGACTGCCCCTCATTCTCCGCGAGGTGAAATACCTGGCAGCCGGGCCAATCCCGGGCCAAGGCGTCGAGTCGGGCACCGGTCTCATCGCTGCTCCCATCGTCGATGAAGAGGGCTATTGCTCCGGGAATCTCGCCCTCGATGACAGCGCGCAGTTCAGTGCAAACCGGGCCGACGTTTTCTTCTTCATTGAAGAACGGAATGACAACCGCGCACTTCGGTTGGTCGCTCATGGGACGAGCTTAACCAAAAAGAGATGCATTGGCAGACGGATTACAGACACTCCTCTGTTATGATTGTTCGATCATGCCGAATTAGCAAGAAGCTCGCCTCAAACGTGAAAGCTCTGCGAGAGTCCGCCGGATCCTAGAACGGGCGCCGATCTCCCGGCCAAACGGCAGTGGTAGACCTCAGGGCCAAGAAGCTCAGGCTGGATGACCTCATCATCAAGGCAGACGGAGGCGGCTCATTGACAACCGCGCAACTCATCCGGGCAGAGGTAATCGTGGATCTGAACAAGAACGGTGGCGAGACTGCCGACCGGTCCTTGCGGATCGAGAGGGTGCAGATCGATTCCTCTTCCGAACTGCGGGGGCTTCTCGTTAGGCTGGTAAATTGATCGTCACGCCGCGTTATGCGCGCTGACGAAACTGGCCAGCTCTTCCGTCCCAAAGTCGGCCAGCACTTCTCCGTTCCAGACCAGGGTAGGAGTCTTTGTTTGGCCGGAAAGTTCCTGCAGCTTCTGCATCTGGCGGGGATCGCTCCGCACTTCGACTGCCTCGTATGCGATCTGGTGTTGATCGAGATAATTGGTCGCCGCCTTGCAATAAGGACAGCCGCGTTTGACGTAGAGAGTGGGAGTTTCCATGCACTGGCAATTCGTGCGCGGACCGCTCGCAGGATGGCTCCGGTTGTTTGTTAGGCAAGAATTCTGCGTGACGGTCACGCCTCGGTCGGGTCGCGGCTCCACCAAAGAATCGCGAGGACGGCGAGGATGGAACCGTTGAGCACGAGATGCGAAGTGAAGGTTAGGTTGCTGCTCGCGGCCCCGAAACAACCGCACGCGACATTGATCCCCTGCACCTTTGCCCAGATGGTCGCCCCGATAAAAACGATCATGAGCGCGGCGGTGACGGCCAAGGCTCCGGAAAAGAGTCGGTGAAAAACAAGCGCGAGACCGGCGAGGATTTCCAGCCAAGGAAGATAAAATGCGAGGCGCACACCAATCGGCCACGGCAGCAGGTGATAATTGCTCAGGTCATTCGCGAACTCGAGCGGCGCGCGGACCTTCAGGACGCCGGCATAAACAAAAACCGCGCCGGCCAAAAGAGCGAGCAAACGCCTAACGATAAGGCGCGAACGGTTCCTGGCCGAGGCGGCGTTCATTGCGCTTTCTGCCATGCCTCCCAGCCTCCTTCCAGAACGTAAATGTTTTTCAGCTCGGCCTCATTTCGCAGCCGCTCCGCCACCGCGTGGCTGGCGCTGCAACTCAGCGCGCTGCAATACACGACCACTTTTCGCTCTGGCGACCAGGCGCTAAGAAACGTCCTTAGCTGCGCATTCCACTCGTCTTCGTTCAAGAGGAGCGCGCCCTGGACATGCCCGCGCTCGAAGTCCGCTTCCGGCCGCGCATCCACCCAGATAACGGTGTCGCCCCAGCTCTTCGCCTTCTCCAGGCTGACCAGCCCCGAGTCGACCGGCGGATGGTGCCAGGAAGCGACGCTGCGAAAATAAATCGCCTGCCCGATCGCCGGCAGAAATGCCAGGCCGAGGAGGAGGAGCACCTGCCGGACTAACGACGGGCGCACGCGCTACTTCGGGGGCATTTTCGCCCGGCTGTCAACCCGGACATTGGCGTAGAAGGTCTTCGGTGCGTCCTTCGGATAATCGGGCTCGATCTTGAGCGAAGCGTTGATCGGACGCCCGGCTTCCTTCGGCGTGACGACGATCTTGAACTCCTTTTTCTCCTTATCTTGCACGACTTCCGTGGAGATCGAATTATCGGTCGAAGTGACGTTCACCTTGGTGATGGGGTAATCGCCACCGAGCTTGGCGGTGATCGTTTTCGGGGTCAGCACATCGTTAGGCGCCCAGAAAAGAAAGATCGGCTGGAGTTCGAGCAGAGTCGGAATCGTGGCGGTCAAGTTGAGGATGGTGGCCGACCCCGGGGTGTCATCGGCCATGACCGTGATCGTCTTGTTTTGCACGCCGACGCGGCCGCCGATATTAAAGGTCGCGGTGATCTCTCCGCTCTCGTTAGGGGCGACCACATCCTTGGCCAGGGCCGCAGTCGTGCATCCGCAGGAAGGATGGACGGAGGTGATCCGGACCGGTTTATCTCCCGTGTTCTTGTATTTGAAATGCGCGACGGCGGTCTTGTCTTCCAGGCTCGGGTGCAGATCGGCCGTGGTCGACTCCCACTTCAGAGCGGCGTGGGCTGTTCCGGCAAAAGCAAGAGCGAGACAGAGTGAGGTGATCGAGGTTTTCATGGGTTTCTGATTAGAAAAAGAATCCGAAACCGAGGTTTCCGCCAACGGAATCAATCCCGAAGTTCGGTTTCTTAATTTCGGCGTTGGAGATGTGGCGATAACCGCCCTCGATCACGAGCGACCAGCGATCGCTCAACATGATGCGCGTGCCGCCGATGCCTTGGAGATTGAACTCGACTGGCAGGCTGATTAGCCCGCGCGATTCCCGTTCGCCGATATTGGTGTAGACGCCGCCCGCGCCGATCTGGAGGTAAGGAATGATCCGGGACTGCGGCTGCACGAAGTTGTAGCGAAAGATGAGGGTCGCGCCCGTCATGACGTCGCCGGGGCCGTCAAAGATGCCGCCACCGAAGAGTTCGCCGAGGACCTCGGCATTGCCCGAGAGCGGCCCCCATTGCCAGGGATCGTTGAGCATGATGCCGAAGCGGGTGCTGTTGATCGCGAAGTCGATCGCCGGGCGGTTATTTTGCGTCGTATCAAAGAAGAAAAACGCGCCGGTCACGTTTTGAAATTCCCTCGCGCCGCGGCTGAAATTGCTCTCCGTTTCCTGCGTCATCGAGGTGGGCACGGGCTGTTCCGCAGCGGCGTAGGCGCCTGGGAGAGCGCTCAGGAAGACCAAGGCGCCTGAGGCAAGAAGCTTTTTCATCTCCGCGCGATGAAACGCCAGCCTTGAGACATTGTCAATCACCCCGATGGCAAGGGCGGGCGAACGCAGGCTCACCGATAATGGTCGCGCACGTAATCCGCCACCGCCTCATGCCAGTCGCGCGGACCGTTGCCGGCCAGCCGTGCATACTTTTCTGTTGCGAGAACGGTGTAAACGGGCCGGCGAGCGACGAAATTCGTCATTTCACCTAACGACACCGCGCCGACCTTTTTCGCCTGCATCTGGACGCCGAATCGATGACAGCAATCGAGCGCCCATTGGGCGTACTCCTGCCAGCTGCATTCCCCGCGATTCGCCAAGTGCAGGATGCCGTCGGCCGTCGAGGGGCGAAGCAGAGGTTCCAGCATCGCAGCAATGTCCGGGGTGTAAGTTGGGGTCGAGAATTTATCAATTACCGCAGCCACTTGCTCTTCAGTCCGTGCCTTTTTCAGGATGGCGTCGACAAAACTCGGCCGGTCCGGGCCGAAGACCCACGAAACGCGAATGACCAGCGCGCGGTCATTGACCTCAAGTACTTGAATCTCCCCTGCCCGCTTGGATTCGCCATAAACGCTGATCGGCTTCGCCGGGTCTTCCTCGGTGTAAGGCACACGCTTTTCGCCGTCGAAAACATAATCGGTGCTGATATGAACAAAACGGCTGCCTTTTTCACGGCAAATCTCCGCCAAAACCCGCGGCGCCTCGGCATTGAGGCGCATCGCCTCCTCGCGGTGATCTTCGCAATAATCCACGTTCGTTAGGGCCGCCGAATTGATCAGGACATCGAAAGCGAGCGGTGCCAGCGTTTCGCGTATGAGCGGGAGCTGCGCCAGATCAAGTTGGGCGTGAGTGAAGCCGATGACCTCGTGCCGACAAGCGTATTCGCGCGCAAGGGCCGCTCCCAGTCGCCCGCCGGCACCGAGAACAGCCACCTTGAGATTTTTAGCGTCGCCATGCTGCACGGTGGTTGATCAATCACACTTGTGCGGTGCAATCAAGGCCCAGAACCCATTGCCTCGGAAATGCTTTGACCGAGAACGGTGCAGCTGGGTCCACGAAGTCAGAAAAGCAGGCTCGTTTGCGACCTAGAGTACGACGGTTAGAACCTGCCTCTCCACTCGCGCAGTTGAGAAACAATCAGGTTCGTTAGTGTTGACAGGTGGCCCGGAAGTAGCTCACGTTCCGGATACTATGCGCGCGATTTGGAAGGGCAGCATCAACTTCGGCCTCGTTTACATCCCGGTTTCAGTCTATCCGGCAACCAAGGAAGAGAAGATTAGTTTCCGCCAATTGCGGGCGAGCGACCTGAGCCCGATCCGTTACAAGAAGGTCGCTGAAGTCGATCAGAAGGAAGTCCCGGCGGACCAGATCGTAAAAGGCTTCGAATACGAAAAAGGAAAGTGGATCACCCTGCGCGATGAGGATTTCGAAAAGGTGCAGATCGAATCCACCCATTCGGTCGAGATTACCGATTTCGTCGACCAGGCTCAGATAAATCCGAAATTCTTTTACAAGCCCTACTTTCTTGAACCGCAAAAGGGCGGAGAAAAAGCGTATGCGCTCCTGCACAAGGCGCTGACTACTTCCGGCAAGGTCGGAGTCGCAAAAGTGGCCATTCAAAAGCGCGAGTATCTGGCCGCGGTCAAACCGGACGGACTTTTCCTGATCCTGGAACTGATGCATTTCGCCCAGGAGGTTTTGGAGCCTGCGTCACTCAACAACGGCGCCGATCGCACCGTCTCGCCCCAGGAACTAAAAATGGCAACGGCTTTGATTGACGCCATGACAACGGAGTGGGAGCCGACCAAGTATCAGGATCAGTATCAGACTGCGCTCATGCAGATGATCGAAGAGAAGGCGCAAAAGCGTGCGCCGGCGCCCAAGGTGGCGGCCCCGCGGGTTCAGCCTAACGTGATCGACATGGTGGCCGTGCTTCAACAGAGCCTGCAGCGGGCGGGATCGAAGGCCAGGACATCGAATGGCCGCAGCGCGTCTAGCAAGAGCACTTCCGCTCTGGTCAAGCGCAAGCGCAGTTCTGTCGCCACCTAAGCCCTCCCAGCCTAACGATCATGGGCCGCGCTGCGTCGCGGCCCGGTGCGAGATCAGGGCGGAGCAAGCTCCTCCCGCGCGTAACGGAACCGTTACGAACCTTCTCTCGCCCAGAGTTTCCCGCGGATTTAGTTTTGAATTGTCGTCGAAAGGGGCCATATGCAATTCACCAATTCATCTTCCTTCTGCGCGAAAGCTCGTCGTTCTTTCCGGCGCCGGGCCGTGGGCTGGACCTTCGCCTTTCTGGCCAGCATCCACGTCGGATTCGCCGCCGATGGAGATCTCGATCTGACCTTTGGCAATGGCGGGTCGGTCACAACCGACTTCCAACATAGTACTGACATCGCCTATGCCGTGGCACGGCAAGCGGACGGGAAGTTAGTCGTCGTCGGGACCACCTACACGAACAACGATTACTCCGGTGAGGACTTTGCCCTTCTCCGCTACAACGCCGACGGCACCGTCGATGGCACCTTCGGAGTCAATGGGCGAGTAACGACCGATTTTCCGGGCCTGGCTGCGGTAATCTCATCTGTCGTGATTCAGCCCGACGGCAAGATCCTGGTCGCAGGCGGCGCCTTTCCGGCATTTACCTTTCTCGGCGACTTCGAACTAGCCCGTTACAATCCCAACGGCTCACTCGATACCACCTTTGGCAGCGGCGGCATCGTCACGACGAGTTTTCCCGGTCAGGGAAGCTATGCCTTTGCCCTCGCCCTGCAGACCGATGGGAAAATTATCGCCGCTGGAACCGACTTCGTTAATTTTTCCAGCGAGGACTCCTCCAACACCGATTTTGGCCTTGAGCGTTACAATCCCGATGGAACTCCCGATGCGACCTTTGGCAATGGCGGACAAGTTACAACCAATTTTGATGGCTTTAACGATGACGCTTTTTCCGTTTTGATCCAACCAGACGGCAAAATCGTTGCCGTCGGTTCGGCCAAAAACCCGGCGAATTTCTACGACTTTGCTGCCGCTCGTTATCTGGCCAGTGGCACGATCGACACGACCTTCGGCAGCGCCGGGAAAGTCCGCACCGACTTCGGTGATCACAACTTCGATCAAGCTCGCTCCGCCGCTTTGCAAGCCGACGGGAAGATTGTCGCGGCCGGTTTTGCCATTTCCCAAAACGGCCTAACCCAGAACTTCGCGCTCGCACGCTATGGCACGAACGGCATCCTCGACACAACCTTTAGCGGCGATGGAATTACCCAAATCGATTTCGGCAGTTGCTGCCAGAGTGCCCGGAGCGTTCTCCTCCAGGGCGATGGCAAAATCATTACCGTTGGTTATCCCAACTCAGAATCCTCGGACTCGGATTTCCTTCTCGCGCGTTTGAACACCGCCGGAGCGCTGGACACAACCTTCGGCGTTGGCGGCAAGGTCCGGGCTTCTTTTGGTGACCTGAATGACGGAGCCAATGGCGCTCTTCTCCAGCCGGATGGCAAGATCGTAGCGGTCGGATTTCACCCCACCCCGTCGAACCGGTTTTCTGAGTTCGAGGTGGCCCGGTTCCTCGGCGGCTCAGGCAGCCTTTCAATTACATCCGCGGTCTCGCGCAAGACCCATGGCAGCGCAGGCACTTTCGATATTCCGCTGCCGCTGACTGGAGAGCCGGGGGTGGAAGACCGCAGCACGGGAGGTAACTATGGACTGGTATTTAATTTCAACGCCGATGTCATAAGTGGGAGCGCGGCCGTGACCAGCGGAACGGGCAGTGTCTCCGGGCTACCAGTGTTTGCGGGTAACACGATGACTGTTACTCTGACGGGAGTGACAGACGTTCAGAAGATAACAGTAACCCTAACCAACGTGATCAGCAGCGACTCGCAAGTCTTGCCTGCCACCCCAGTCAGCATGAACGTCCTCCTCGGCGATTCAACCGCTGATAAGACGGTAAACTCTGCCGACGGCAGACTAACGAAGGGCCAGGTCGGCCTGCCTGTGACGGCGTCAAATTTCCGCTCAGACGTCGATGTCAACGGAACGATCAATAACGCTGATGTCAGGCTTGTGAAATCGGCCTTCGGTCACACCCTGCCTTGAGGGCGATAAGCCATCTCTAGGGGAGCTTGTAGATTTCCACCAGGCCGATGCCAATCCCACCGTCTTTGCCGGCCATGACGGCGGTATAGAGGCCGGGCGCGAGAGTGCTCTCAATCGCCGCTTCGTGGGAATCCACGGGGGCAAGGCCGGAAACTTTCAGCGTCGCCTCCTCTTCGTCTGCCCAATCGTCATTGAAAGCGATCAGCGCGCCGTTCTCATCATGCAATTCGAGTGTCGGATCCGCCAGAACTCCCGATACTCCTGACTGGGCCAATGAAGGGCCGAGCGCCCGAGTGACAATCGTCGAAGCCTGCGATCCCCCGACAATAAATCCGCCGATCATGACATTGGATGCGGTCTCTACAAAACCGCGCGTGCTGAGGTTGGAAACCACCGCCGGCGATGACCGATCCAGGTTGTAGATTTCCGCGAGTCCGATTCCCGTTTCCCCATGCGCACCGCGGCCGATCGCGGTGTAGGAACCCGGAGCAAGATCCGCGATGAGCGCGGCTTCCGCCGGATTGGTCGGGGCGATGGTCGAGGCGCGAATCGCTGCTACTTGGTCCTCGGTAATCAAACCGCCAAGCTGCGTTGTCTGCCAGTTATCGTTGCTGGCGATTGTCGCACCCGTCGCATCGTGGAGTTCCAGAAACGGATCCGAAAGCGGCCCCGACACCCCCTCTTGGGCGAGGGAGGGACCGATCGCCCGGAGCATGACGCGATTCGTGCCGCTTCCTCCCACGATAAAGCCGCCAATCGCCACGTTGTCATCCACTCCTATCTGCAAGCGGGCGGAGACGTTTAGCAACTCGCCTGAGCTCCCTTGCACCAGAACAGGGACGGTAGCGGTTGCGTAACCGCCCGTCACAGTAGTCACAGTGAGATGCGCGGAATAACTTCCGGGAACAGGAAAGGTCTTAGCCGGGTTTTGCTCATCCGAAAAGGTGCCGTCATCAAACGTCCAGGAATAGTAGGCTATTCCTGAACCGGGATCGATAACACTGGTTGAAAACTGTGTCACGAGCCCGGCTTGTCCGGTCCCAGGATTCGCGGAGGCCGTCACGACCGGTGGCGAAACCAGGTTGGGCTTCAAGAACCAGGAGGTCGCCATCGGGTCGGTCTTGCAGAAATCAAGAAGTTGGTCTGCCACCTTCGCCACACCACCCGAAGCGGGGTGAGTAAAATCCCCCTGCAGATCCTTGCATAACCAGGTGAACCCGTCGGAACGCGGCGTCGTTCCGTCAGCCCAAAGGTAAGGACCCCACCTCAAGTAAGGCGCGACCACCGGTCCCTTGGAGACGTCGAAATTCAGATTGTTTAGACCGTTGATCTGATCAGCAATTGTCCATTGGACCGCGAAGCCAGACTCGTAGGCGAATGGCTCAGGATTGACCGTGTTCGGGTCTTCCGTATAAGCCCGGGTGCGACTGGAGAGATAGATGATCCGGACGCTAGGATAACGCGATTTCACAAGCCGAATGACTGTCTCCAAGTTCGTTTGCAACACTTGCGCGTGCACCGGGAAGCTACCGTAGCCCTGGGGAGTATCGAGAGCCAACTTCATCCATACCACCTCGACTTGGGCAGCACTAAGCCCCGCGTCGGCGAGGCGCTGGGAGAGAGTGGACCACGCTTCGCCCTGGGGATCCGCCCAGTCGACCGCGTCCCGGCCGCCCTGAGCGCCATCCACGATTGTTACTTTAGGATTCTTGCTCGGATCGGCGTCCGCGCGGGGTTTGAAGGACTCGGGACCATCGGAAAATTCAAACGTCGTATTGGAAAGTCCGATCGAGATCAGGCCGATCTGACCTTGCACCTCGTCCGGGATGCCGGCGGAATTCAGCGGCGCAATTTGAGCCGCCTGCGCGACACCAGCAGTGTAATGCGCTGCCGGCGCGGTGTCGCTGCCGTTTGGATAGAGACCGCCTTGGAATCCTTGGTAGTTCGCTCCGCCCAAGTCCGGCAGCGGAATATTTCCCGTGCTAACGAGCGAGCAGTCGGCCAGGACCGATCCAGGCGCCAGCCCGAACAGTGCGGCGAGCAAACTCAACGTCCGTGGACGCAACAACCTCACTCTATCCATGAATCGAGCCGGGGCAGAAGCACAAGATCGAAGTTGATTCCTTTCAACTTCGTAATCTCTTAGTCATAGTCCATTCGAGCTGAGCGTGCTCCTGTTACGAACTTTGCGACTTGTTGCACCTACCGCTAGATTACGCCTGAGAGGCAGATCGAAGAGTCTAGACGATTGTGACCGGGCCGTGAGTCAGTGCAGCGAAGCGAGAGTATTCATTCACCATGCATGTCCTAATCGTTGAAGATGAACAAAAGATTGCCGCGTTTCTACGACGCGGTTTGACTGAGAACGGCTTCGTTGTCGATGTCGCGGAGGATGGCGAACAGGGGCTGGAATATGCGCTCGCGCGCAAGATGGATCTCATCATCCTGGATGTCGCCCTTCCCAAACGTGACGGCTGGTCGCTCATCGCCGAGATTCGCAAAGCGGATATTCATACCCCGGTATTATTCCTGACCGCGCGCGATAGCGTGTCCGATCGAGTCAAGGGCTTCGACCTTGGGGCCGATGATTACCTGATCAAACCATTCCATTTCTCGGAGCTGCTCGCGCGCGTGCGTTCGCTCATGCGACGCTCGCCCGAACGGCGCGAGGAAACGATCACGGTCGGCGATCTCGAGATCGATGCCCGCCGCCACAAAGTCACGCGCGAGGGAACCGCCCTGCACCTCACTCCGAAGGAATTTGCACTTCTCTTGTTCCTCGCCTCGTCGGCAGGCGACATTGTCTCGCGGACTGAAATCGTCGAACAAGTCTGGGATATTAACTTCGACACCGGGACTAACGTGGTCGACGTCATGATGCGGCGTTTGCGAGCCAAGGTAGATGACCCTTTCGAGACCAAACTCATCCAGACCATCCGCGGCGTCGGATATGTCCTCCGAGCCGAATAAGCCGGAGACTCATTCCCCTCCCCCGGCAGGCCGTCTTCGCTCCTGGTCCATCACCCTCCGGCTCGTCCTTCTTTTCACGGTCGCGGCCGCTTTCCTTCTTGTTCTGGCGATGGGGGCGGCTTACTGGACGGTGGTACAGCACGCGGTGCATGATAACGATCGTTATATCACCGAGAAATTGGCCGCACTCCAAGCTGATATTGCCGCTGATGCCGGCGCGGAATCTCTCAGTCGCGAGCTGAAAATCATTCGCGCCGCCGACAAGACTTATGCGGTACGCGTAATAGACAGCGCCGGCCAGGTCGTCGCCGAGAGCCCGCGGATGAGCGTCCGGCTGCCGATTGAAGCTTTTCCGACGGACCTTTCGCGCCGTGGAGAGAGACCGTTCACGACCACCTGGCAGACTCGCAACCACAAAACCTTTGCCTTGGTGACAGCCGTGGCGGAAGTCGGCGGTCACCGCCTCACCCTGCAACTGGCGCAGAACCGGACGCACGACGAAAAATTCATCGCGCACTACGCTGCACTCCTCACCGGCATGTTCGGCTGCGCGGTCTTGACCTGCGCCGGTGTTGCCTCGCTCGTCACTCGCAGAGGTTTGCGTCCGCTCAAGACGCTGGCCGATGCGGTCGAGCGAGTGGGCGCGACTCATCTCGACGAACGTATCGTGGTCGACCGCTGGCCAGAGGAGCTGCAACCTCTTGCCATCAGCTTCAACAAGATGCTGGGCCGGCTGGAAGAGTCCTTCACCCGGCTTTCGCAATTTTCAGCTGACCTCGCGCATGAACTCCGCACGCCGATCGCGATTCTGCGCGGTGAAGCCGAAGGAGCTTTGACCAAGCCGCGCTCGTCCGCGCGATACCGCGAGGTCATCGAGTCGAGCCTGGAAGAATTTCAAGGCCTCTCTTCCATGATCGACAACCTGCTTTTCCTGGCACGGGCCGAGACCAGCGGCTCCTTTAATCGCAGCTCCTTCGATGGACGCGCCGCGATCGATGAGGTCCGCGAATTCTATGAAGCCGTCTCGCAGGACAAGGGCGTCGAGATTACCTGTCGCGGTGATGGCCAGGTCTACGCTGATCCCGGCCTATTCCGCCGAGCCTTGATCAATCTCTTGACCAACGCGCTCCACTTCACACCTTCGGGAGGCAGCGTAACCGTCGCGCTCGAACGTCGCGATGGCGCGACCCAGATTTCGGTCGCGGATACCGGATGCGGGATTTCTTCCAAGCACGTCCCACATGTTTTCGATCGCTTCTTCCGGGGGGACGCGCCACGCAACTCACAAGGGACCGGCCTCGGGCTGGCAATCGTGAAATCGATCATGCGGGTGCACGACGGAGACGTCGCGGTGCAGAGCGAATTAAACGAGGGAACAGTCGTTACCCTGAAATTCCCCGACGCCACGACCGACGGCGCGCCCACCCGCCCGGCGCCGCCCGCCTAACGACGGCTTTTCTCATTTTCACCCTGACATTAGCCCGAGTCCTCGAAGTGGATATTCCGGTTTTTCCGTGCATAGTAGACGACTTCTCTCCTCGTGATGAAATTCAAAGCTCTTTTCCTCGCGCTTGCCTGCCTCGGCACGCAGTCCCTTTCCGGTTTTGCCCTGGAGGGAGAAGCCTGGACCCTTAATCGAACAGTCGCGATGCAGCTCTCCCTCGGAGCAGCCAAAACTCTTAGTGACGGCAGCACGTCATTCAACCAATCGGCCCAGAACGCCCTCAATATCTGGAACCCGTACCTCGCGCACATGGGTTTTTCGGCCGTCCTTTTCTCCCCTGTCGTCCCCACATCGGGCGATGACGAAAATTCCGCTTTTTTTTCCGCTAACGTCTTCGGCGACAATTTCGGATCCAGCGCCCTCGCTGTCACCTTGCTCAGCTTTCGCGGAAATGTTTTCGAGGAATCAGACACCGTCTTTAACACCGCCTACACTTGGGATTCCTACCGCGGCTCTTTGCAGGCAAATCTGATCGATTTTCGCCGGGTCGCGATCCATGAGTTTGGCCACGCGCTCGGCCTCGATCACCCCGATGACCACGGACAGACGGTCGCCGCGATCATGAATTCGCGCGTTAGCAGCATCGATACTGTGACGGCGGACGACATCGCGGGCGCGGAATCGATTTACGCCGACGGACCCGCCTACCAGTTCAGCCCGGATGCGCCGGTCCTGAAAAATCTCTCGACCCGTGGCTTTATCGACAGCGGAGAGAACATCATGATCGGCGGCTTCATCGTCCAGGGATCGCAACCGGCGACAGTCATCCTGCGCGCCATCGGCCCCTCGCTTGCCGCGGTGAATATCGGGGCGCCGTTGGACGATCCGATGATCACCGTTTACGACTCAAACCAGCACCAGGTCGCGAGCAACGATGATTGGTTCACAAGTAAAGACTCCGAGACGATCGCCAGCTTCCACCTCGATCCGCCGAATAGCCGTGAATCCGCCGTCTATCTCACCCTGCAACCAGGCGCATATACTGCGGTCGTGCAGAGTTTCACAAGTGCGCAGGTACCGCCCACTTCCGGTGTCGGTCTGTTCGAACTTTACGACCTGAGCACGAACGGCAGTCGCGCCGGAAATATTTCCACTCGCGCCGAGGTCCTTGGCGGAACCAACGTCCTGATCGGCGGAACGATCATCGGCGGGACCGATCCCAAGACTGTCGTCGTCCGTGCGATTGGGCCGTCGTTAGGCGCGGCCGGTATCTCCAATCCTCTCGCCGATCCGACCCTCGAGCTGCACGACAGCGACGGCGCTCTTCTGCAATCGAACGACGATTGGCAAAAAGGCGCGGATGCGCAGGCGATCACCGACTTGAATCTGGGGCCGTCAAATGCCAGGGAATCGGCCCTCCTCGCGACCCTCGCTCCCGGCACTTACACCGCCATCGTGCAGGGTGTCGGAGGCGCGACCGGGGTTGCGCTGGTGGAAGTTTACGACACCAGTCCGTCGCCCTAACGAGTTACAAACCCATCTCGCGACCGCGCGCGGCGGCCGCTTCCACCGCGGCAGCCAGACCCGCCGCCGTCTCGCGTTTTTCCATCTCCGCCAAACCGGCCGCCGTCGTTCCGCCGGGTGTGATCACCATGCGGCGCAATTCCTCCGGCGAAAGTTTGCTCTCCCGCGCGAGTTGCGCGGCCCCGCGCACAGTTTGCGTTGCCAGGCCTAACGACGTCTCCGCCGGCAAACCGCATTTCGTCCCGCCCGTCGCCAGCGCTTCGATCACCGTGTAAACGAAAGCCGGCCCACTCCCGGCCAGTGCCGTGACGGCATCGATCTGGTTTTCCTCGACTTCCGCCGCGAACCCGATCGCAGAGGAAATCTCTCGGACCCGCGCAAAATCTTCGTCCCTCGTCCGCCCCCCGCGCGCCAGCGCTGTCGCCGCCTGGCAAACGGCGGCCGGCGTATTCGTCATCACCCGCATGAAGCGGGCTTGCGACTTCTCCTCCATGCTCGCGACGCGAATCCCAGCAGCCAGCGAAACAACGAGCTTCTCCTCAATCGTGGCGCCCAACCGCTCGATCACCTGCAGCACAACGCCCGGCTTCACCCCGATCAAGATCACGTCCGCCTTCTCTGCGACCTCTGCGTTCTCTGCGGTGACACAAATCCCCACTTCCTCGCCGAGCGCGGTCCGCGCCGCATCGTTAGGCTCAGCCGCCAGGATCTCTTCCGGCGCGCAAAATTTCGCCCGCACCAGCCCGCGCATGACCGAGCCCGCCAGCTTGCCTCCGCCGATAAATCCGAGCCGATGCCGCTGGTCGTTGGTTTGTAAACTCATGGGATGAGCGGATATTAGCCGATGGTAAGCGTTGGTGTAAATTTCGGTCTCGATCTCGCCGCGGAAATTGCCGCTCTCAAGCAGGAACGCAAGGCCGTCATCCTAGCCCACAACTACCAGGTGCCGGAAATCCAGGACGTGGCCGATTTCGTCGGCGACTCGTTAGGCCTGAGTTTCGAGGCGGCGAAGACCGACGCCGAAGTCATCCTCTTTTGCGGCGTCCATTTCATGGCGGAAACGGCGAAAATTCTCAACCCGACCAAGAAGGTCATCCTCCCCGACCTCGACGCCGGCTGCTCTCTTTCCGAATCCTGTCCGCCGGAAAAGCTCGCGCAATTTCTCGAGCAACACGCGGAGAAAAACTATTACGTCATCGCCTACATCAATTGTAGCGCAGGCGTGAAAGCCCAATCCGACGTCATCTGCACGAGCGGCAACGCCGAGAAGATCGTGAGGGCCGCGCCCGCCAATCGCAACATTCTCTTCGTCCCCGATCAAAATCTCGGCGCCTGGGTGATCGAGCGCACCGGCCGCCCGATGGATCTTTGGCAGGGCAATTGTTATGTCCATATCGAGTTCACGGCGCGCAGCATCGGCGCGATTCACGCCGAGCATCCCGGCGCGCCGATGGTCGCTCATCCCGAGTGTCCATACGCGGTACGGTTGCTGGCCGACGAAGTTTGCTCGACGGAAAAAATGGTCACCTACTGCCGAGAATCACCCGCCAAAGAAATTATTGTCGTCACCGAGGCGGGCATGCTGCACCGGCTCAGAAAAGAAATTCCGGGCAAGACGTTCATCCCCGGTCCGACCGACCGATGCGCCTGTGCCGAGTGCCGCTTCATGAAAATGAACACGCTGCAAAAAGCTTATGACGCCCTCCTCAATCTCCAGCCCGAAATAATCCTTCCCGAGCCGCTCCGCCAGCGGGCCGAGCTTCCCATCCAGCGCATGCTTGAGCTAAGCCGCTAACGTTCGCCAGGATTTTCGTTCACCGCGCGGTTTGGTGAGCTCTCCTTTCACAGCTTGGAAGAATCCGATTTCGTCGCGAATCTCGACCGTATCTTCTCTGCCATCGCAGCGCGCGAAGGCTTGCGACAATTCGGTCACGACCTGGACGAAGCGCTCCTTGCCTTTCTCCAGTTTAAGAATGTGCTCCGGCGCTCGTGGTAACAGGTCGATCCTCTCTGAGGTCGAGACGTCGGGCCAGTTCCGGCCGGTCGAACGCTGGTTAAATCCCGAGCGCTTTTACTTCGGCTGTGGAGTAGCGTTACCCGCCGGCGGATTCGGCGCGTACCTCCAAGATCGCGAGATGGTCGCGCATGTCGCACAGGTCTTCCTGCAGCCTCGAAACCTCGCGGCGCTTGCGCCTGATCTCCGCGGTGAAATTTTTGAGTGCAGCTTTAGTCATAGGCTTCGCGGCGGTGAACAACACGATGCACAATTACGGTGTGTCTCAAGATCATCGAAGTTCGTCAGTCGTTTAATGTTACCGTGCAGACCGTGATCGGCGGGTCGTCGATGAGCACGCGAGTCGCGTGCGCTCCCCGGACTGGAGGCGGATTTGTCAGGTCTCGGAGCGCTTCTTCCTTCTGACTTCTGACTTTGCCTAGGGATAATCGGCGGGGTCGCGATCAAGGCACGAGCAGGCGTTCTGGTGGGAATCGCTTGTCGATTCCGCGGCACCGGCGGAGCGGTGCCCTCCAGATGAGGGACGTGCGAAGGCTCGAATTCGTCGTAGAAGTTCTGATGTTCAAATTTCTCGCGATCTTTCTCGCCACGTGTGGCAGCGCCTTTGCGGTGGATGAAGGGGCCTACAAATTCCTCCGCGAAATCCCGATCGGCGGCGAAGGCGGCTATGATATTCTCACGGTCGATTCCCCTGCCCATCGCCTCTATCTCTCGCACGCGACGAAGGTCGTGGTGGTGGACCTGGAAAAGAACGCGGTCGCCGGTGAAATCATGGACACGCCCGGGGTGCATGCCTTCCTGCCCGTACCGGAGCTGGGGCGCGGTTTCTCGACCAACGGCAAGGAAAACAAATCGAGCGTGGTGGATTTAAAAACGCTGCGCACGCTTTCCAGGATCGACGTTGGCGAAAATCCGGATGCGATCGCTTACGAGCCGAAGTCGGCGCAGATCTTCGTTTTCAATCACGGCGGGAACTCGGCCAGCGTGATCGACGCGAAAAGCGAGAAGGTGGTGGCGACGATTCCGCTCGGGGGCAGTCCGGAATTTCCGGTGGTCGATTCGGCGGCGGGACGGGTTTACGTCAACCTGGAGGACAAGAGCGAGATCGCGGTGATCGATGTGCGGAAGCATGAGGTGAGCGCACGTTGGCCGCTCGCGCCCGGCGCCGAGCCGACGGGCCTGGCGCTCGATCTCGCGCATCATCGGCTCTTCGCGACCTGCAATAACAACCTGCTGGAAATGGTCGATACCGAGAGCGGCAAGGTCGCCGGCAGTGTGCCGATAGGGAAAGGGGTGGATGGCTGTGCGTTTGATGAAGCCGGGCAGCTCGCCTTTGCTTCGTGTGGCGAAGGTGTGACGGTAATCGCGAAGGAAACTTCGCCCGGCAGCTTGTCACTGGTGCAGCAATTGAAGACGCAGCGCGGTGCGCGGACGATCGCGCTCGATCCGCAAACGCACCGAATCTATCTGCCGGCGGCGGATTTCGGACCGCCCGCGACGCCCGGCGGCCGGCCATCGATCGTGCCCAACACGATGAGGTTGCTCGTTTACGGTCCGGTCGCGCCGACGAAGTAACTGATGTGGCGGGCGTTCCTGATCGGGCTCTTCGCGTCCGTGACGCACTTTGCTTGTGCGCAGGGCGGTCCGCCGATGATCACGGACGATCCCGGCACGCCTGGGAACGGAAAGTGGGAGATCAATCTTCCGATCGCGTTTGAGCATCGGCCGGGGGAATGGGCGCTCGATGCGCCCGGGCTCGATCTTAATTATGGATGGGGCGATCACATCCAGCTCACCTTACAGACGGCGCTCGGGCTTCTGAAGACCAGCGATCATGGGTTGATCGGCGGACTCGGCGGAACGGAGGCGGCGGTGAAATGGCGTTTTGTCGACGAGGACCAAAGCGGGATCGCTCTCTCCACGTTTCCCCGGCTCCTTTTTACCCCGATTCATTCCTCTGTCGGGCGCGGACTGGCAGATCCGGGGACTCGGTTCCAGGTGCCGGTGGAATTTGCGAAGACGATCGGCGCTTACGAATTCGGGCTCGAGTTCGGTCCGCTCTTCAGCACCGTGGGCCGCAGCGAATGGCTCTACGGCGTCATCGGCGGCGCGTGAACGTGAGCAAGAAGACGGAGCTGCTGGCCGAGTTGCACGGCTCGGCGCGGACCAGTTTCGCGCGCGATACGCTGACGTTGAATGTAGGCTTTCGCCACGAGCTAAGCGGGCATTGCATCTGGATCGCGTCCTTCGGCCATGACGTGCGCGCCCCTGCAGTGGACGGGCTGGCGCTCGTCGGCTACTGCGGGGTGCAGTTGCTCTATTAAGAGCGGTTGCGCTCAGTGCGCTTTTTGAGCCGGCCTTTGCGGGAAGATGAGGATGAGGGCGACGATCACTACGAGCAGCGCGGCGGAGGCGGTGTAACGACTCAGGTGCAGGCCGCCTTTCGAGATCGGCTTGTCGAGAAAATCGCCGACCACCGCTCCGAGCGGTCGGGTGAGAATGAAGGCCGCCCAGAACAAAACCGCGTGTGAGAGGCTCGTGAAATAGTAGAGAAGCGCCGTGACCGCGAGCAAACCTCCGAAGACCGCGGCGGCGCCGAGATAGCCCATCCCGTTGGTATCAGCGACCCAGTCACCGAGGGCGGTGCCGAGCGTCTGGGAAAACATGATCGTGACCCAATAGAAAACTTCGACCTTCGGCGTGTTGACGGTGTCGATGGAGATGCTCCCAGTCGCCCACCGCCAGGTGAGGAGCGACGCGATGACGAGGGTGAGCAGAATGGCGGAACCGCCGGTGTAGCCGATGCCGAGCGACCGGGTGCAATAATCGGCCAGCGTCGTGCCGATGGTGGTGGTTGCGACGAGCGTGAGCCAGTAGAGGAATGGGTGGAATTTCTCCGCTTTGATCTGCACCAACACGGCCGCGACGAAGATAATGCCGAAGATCGCGGTGCCGATCAGGTAACCGGTGCCGCTGCTTTTCGAAGTCGTCTCGCCCAGCCACGACATGGTGACGGCATCGCCGCCGGTCTCGCCCAGGGTGGTGGCGAGGATTTTGATGATCCAGAAAAGAAGGGTGACCTGCGGGACCTTGGCGAAGAGCTCACGATTTCTTTCATGCATGGTTAAATCTAATCGTATCCGGGCGTGGGCGCGGCTCTCGACCGCGTTTAATGGCTAGTTGTTGTTGGGTGTTGGGCGTGACGGACTTCGAGGGAATCGCTTTGTCGATTCCGCCGCGGCACCGACGACGCGGCGCCCTCGATGAGACCGAAGTCGGGAATCGTTAGGGCGAAGGCGCAGCCTGTGCGGACGAACCAGTGCTTTGATGCAGGGCGGCGAGTTTTTCTTCCGCGCGCGCGACGTCGGTCTTGCGGGCGCTGCCTTGCGCAAAGAGTTGCCGTTGTCGTTTCAGGTTGAGCGCGGCGGCGGCGAGCCGGGCCCGTTCGCAGGTGGCTTTCGCGGTTTGCGCGGCGGCAATGGTTGGGGTGAGCGAAGCGGTGGCGGCATCCAGTTCGGACTGGACGCTCTCGCCTGAAGCGAGGCGCTTTTTCAGGGCTTCGACCTGCTCTTGTGCGATGGCGAGCTGGGCATCGGCCAGTTGTGATTCCAGTCGCAGGACGCGTAACGCTCGCTGCTCGGCTTCGACTTTTGCCAGGATGCCTTTCTTGACGAGCCGCTGGGCAGAAGCCGCGCTTTCTTTGCTGCTGGCGAGGCGTTCCTGGAGTGTCTCGACGGTGGCGGCTGGCCCGTGCGCGCCAGATTCCGGGGTCAACTCTTGCGGGGGTAGGAGCATGGGTGGCTCTACTTCGAAGGAATCTTCGCCGCTCCTGGGTAACTCCTGCGCGACGCCCGCGGCGGTCATGAGTGTCATAAACAGAGTGAGGCCGGCGACGGTCTTGCACAGCATCCGTAGAATCAGGCTGGCGGGATGACGGATCGAGCGGTCCTTTTGCTTTGACACGGGTTTCATGGCAATGCGCTTCCCCCTCGGGCGGCTGGATAAGTTAGCACAGACTTGGAAGCACATATATCGGATCGCAGACGGAGCGCCTGCCCTACAATGACTGCCTTGATGCTTTCTTCCCGATGCGCCCTACCGTTGCAAGGGAATGAGCGGCCCATTTGCGATTAATCCGGAACGCGCCTGCAACGTTATCTGGGCGATGTGGGTGTTGTCGTGGTGTCTGGCGGCCCTCTGGTCGAGCCGTGCCGCGACGCGTTGGGAAATACGAGCGTGGCGAAGTATGGCGACCATTACCTCGAGGCGGTGCAACCATGGGTCGGCCGCGAGTGCCGTTTACGATCGTTTGAAATGAGGCCGCACCGACTGGACTGGGCGAGATCCGCTGAGCAGCCGCGGGAAATTAAATCTCCGAACTTCGCTACGGGCGACGATTGGCGAGGTGCGACATCGCGATCGCCATCGCGGCCGCGCCCAATGTCTTCACCAGCGTCGGATGTTGCGCGTAAAACTCACTAGCCCGTTCGACGATCGATGGGTCGTCCTGCTCGGCGTGGGCGGCGGCTTGTTGCACGGCTTCGGTCGGGATCCCATCCGCGACTTCCGGAGTGATCGGCGCGGAGCAGCCAAGAGTCGAGGGAATCGAGACGCCCGCCGCCCGCGCGAGCTGCGAGAGAATCCCCGCGCCCGCGCTGCTGGAGAGAAGCGTGTTGAGCAAGTTGGCGCGCTGCGCGCCGTTCGAGTTGCTGAAGAGCTGGCCAATCATCTGCGCGAAGGGCGGCGTCTGGTTGGAGTGGAACATGGCGGCGAGACCGCTGGCGAGATCGGCGGGCGGCGCGGCCTGCGCCACCTGGTGGAAATGGGATTCCACCTCGCCCTCCGCAGGCGGCTGGCCGCTCTGGGAATAGTTTTGCAGGACATCGGTGATTTGGTTCAACCAGCTCATGATGGCACGATGGTGCCCCGCGGCGCGATTGTCGAACGTTAGGCTGCGGTGACCAGAAAGCCCGGCAATCGCCTGACGAAGAACCGCGCCAGCAGGATGATGAGGACACAATCCCCGCCGCCCCCTCGGCAGAGATTTGGATTTGTTTCTGCGCGCCGCGCTCCCTAGTTTCTGCGCCAATGCGTCGTCCTTCGCCCTGGCTCATTCTGGTCGTCATCCTGCTCGGGGTGTTGATCCTGCTCGGGCCGCGCCTGCAAAAGGTGGACGACGTCTTGCTCGGCTGGTTCATGGAGCACTCGAAGGCGGCGCTCCCGCCCGCCCCGGTGACGCTGGTGGAAATCGGGCGCAACGATTTCCAGCGCATGATGCCGCCGGAGGAGAAGAAGCCGCTCCCAGAGGGTGAAACGGCGCCGCGCTCGCGCTCGCCGCTGGAGTTCGCGCTCTTCCTCGAAGCGGTGCTGGAATTCAAGCCGACGGTGGTGGCTTTCGAGCCGATCATGATCTGGCGAGAGCGCGACCAGGCGCAGGGACAGGTGTTCATCGACCAGGCGATGCGCGTCCCGCGGCTCCTCCTCGCGACGGAGCTGGGCCGGAAAGGGGCGTACGATCTCTCTCCGGATGATGTCCTTTCGTTTCCGAATGTGACCGGCGTCCGCGGCGGCCTGGCGGAGTTTTCCGGGGTGAGTCAGCAGCCGGATGAAGATGTGCGGCTCATCTCGACGCCGGGGTTTGCGAATCTTCCGGGGGAATGGAGCGACGACATCCGGGTACCGTTGCTCTTCGAATATCGGGGCGAAGTGGTGCCGTCGTTCCCGCTCCAGGCGATCATGCTCTGGCTCCGGGTGACGCCGGCGGAGGTGAAGGTGGAGCTCGGTTCGCGGATCGTCTTGCCTAACGGATGGCAGATTCCGATCCATCGCGACGGCACCCTCACGATCAACCCGGCGGCCCGGCAAAGTGTGCGCCGCCTGACGTTGAACGAGCTGCTCCTCGCCGCGCAGGAACACGAAGGGAAGCGGCCGCCGTCGATCAACCTCGAGAACCTGAAGGACCAGATCGTCCTGCTTCGGCTGGCGGACGATCCATTGCAGCCGCCTAACGTTTTCTCGACCGCGATCGCAACGATCCAGGATAGCGCTTACATCCGGCCGGCACCGGTTGCCGTCCCCTGGGTGATCATTCTGGCGGCGGGATTGCTCAGTGGTTTTCTCTGGATGATCTCGAAGCCGAATCTGGTGCTGGCGGCGATTCTTTTCAGCGCGGGCTACGGGTTGATCACGCTCGGCTTTTTGGCGCACAGCCGGCTCTGGCTGCCGACCTTTCTCCCGCTCGCGTTGCTGGGTTTCCTGGTGCTCGTTAGGCTCCTGAGCCCGGAGCGGGCAAACAAGATTCCGGAAGGGGCTGGTTAGGCGAGCGTCGGAAGAGCCAGCGTGGTAGCGTCCGCTGCCCCCAGCGGACTTTCCTGGCCGCACCGCCGCAGGGGTGCGCTGAGACAGCACACGCTATAATCCCGTTCGAAATTTTCGAGACGCAGGAAGAAAGTGCTCGGGGGGGGACTTGAACCCCCATGCCTTGCGGCATACGCCCCTCAAACGTACGTGTCTGCCATTTCACCACCCGAGCGCGAGTCGAGAATTTTGATTCAGGTTCGCAGGAAAGCAAGAAGTTGTCGCGCCGTTGTGGACGCCTCGCTCTGGGAGGCGCGAGCCTTTCTGGAGAGCGCGGGCGTTTCGCCCGCCGTGGCACGCGCCTCGCGGGACACCGCCGACGCGGAGCTTTTGGGGCCCGCGCTCCCCAGGCGAATAGGGACGCGCTTTCGACAGGCTCCAGCCTCGAAAGAAGAGGCAAGCGAGGCGTGGAACCTGCACTTATGCTCCGGCAATGTCACCAGGCCCGGGAACCCAGAAGCAGGAAGAGTGGATCAAGGTGGATCTCCACATCCACACGCTCGACGACCCGAAGGACCAGCTCGATTACTCGGCGCACCAGCTCCTCGAGCGCGCGCGCGAGCTGGGCTTCGGCGCGCTCGCCATTACGCTGCACGATAAGGTTTTCGACCAGGCGGAAGTGTTCGCGGAGGCCGCGGCGATCGGCATTGTCCTCATCCAAGCCGCGGAGATGCGGCTCGAGGGCGCGGACGTGGTGCTCCTGAATGTCCGGCCTAACGAGATCGAAAACCTGCGCACGTTTGCCGATCTGCGGCAGTTGCGCACCCGGCGCGGGGAATCGCTTTTTTGTTTCGCGCCGCATCCGTTTTTCTACCTCGGCGCGTCGATCGGGGAGCGCCTGCTAAAGGAGATCGATTGCTTCGACGCGATCGAGATTTGCCATTTTCACAAGGGGCTCTTTGATCTCAACCGGCGGGCCCGGCGCGTGGCGCATATTCATCACAAGCCGCTCCTCGCGACTTCCGACGCGCACCGGCTGCACGCCTTCGGCGGGCACTATACAAGCATCCCGCGCCCGCTGGAGCAAACCGCGGAG
The DNA here is from genome assembly GCA_051003415.1 of Chthoniobacterales bacterium. Lineage (GTDB taxonomy): Bacteria > Verrucomicrobiota > Verrucomicrobiia > Chthoniobacterales > UBA10450 > Palsa-1392. Next base: position 44,697 of record JBPCLI010000067.1, read on the forward strand.
GCTGTCCTCCGCGCGCTCCGCACCGGACCGCTTCGCCTAACGAGTCCGAGTTCGAGCTGGCGTGATCTTTTCAATGTTTGGTACTTCGTTTTCGTCAAGCATCCGCTGCGCAACCGATTCGGCCGGCACCGGACGCAGCGCTGTGCAAGATGAGGCTGGCGTTGCCTTGCGCCTCTGATTATGGGAGAAAAGTCGATCGACTTGTTCACGGTGAAAAACACGCGAATTCTTCAGTGCCTCGTCCTGCTCCTCGCTCTTGCTTTCACCGCCTGCCCAACGAGCAATCCGAAAAAAGATAGTAACTCCGCCCAAGTCCGGGAGATTCCGACCGAGGAACAAACGGCGGAAGTTGATTTCCAAGCCTTCGTCGGGCGGTTGCGCAAAGCGGTCAAGGCGCACGACCTGAACACGGTCGCGACGATGATGATGCCCCACTTCGCCTACGTGCTCGGCGCGACTCCGGCGGAAGATCGACAGGGGCCGTGTGTCTTCCAGTATTGGGACGAAGACGGCCTCTGGGTCGAACTTGATGGCATTCTCTCTGATCGATACGTGCCGAAAGACGGCTACCTGGTGGCACCGCCGCAGTTCGCGGACGCGGCGGCGGAATACACGGGCTACCGGGCCGGCATCCGGCGCGAGAACGGAAGCTGGAAGTTTGTCTATTTCGTCAACGGATAGGCGGAATTCGCCCGTGACAGATATCGCTTCGGTCCTGGCCAACCTTCCCCATCGGCCCCCGTTTGCTTTCGTTAGGCAGCTGCTCCGCTGCGAACCCGGAGAGCTCGCGGAATGCGGCATGCGCTTTTCGCGCGACGATCCGATGTTCGCCGGGCATTTCCCCGGGAACCCTCTGGTTCCCGGCGTGATCCTGACGGAGGCGCTCGCGCAATGTGCGGGGATCGCGGCGGCCTCCGGGTTTCCGGAAGGTGAGCGTCCGCTCTTTCTTCTCTCCGCGATTCGCGCGATGAAATTTTTCGTCGCGGTACGGCCGGAGGAAGAAATCGTTCTATCCGCGGAAAAGCTCGCGCGGGTGGGCGAACTCTGGCAGTTCAAGACCCAGGCGAGCGTCGGTGGAAAAATCGTCGCGGAAGGTCAACTGGTGCTGAACCTGACGGCGGAAAATTCTTCGGCGGCAGTGGAATAGCGCCGCCTTGCCCGTCTCTCATATTTCTCCGACACTAGTCCCGTCACCATGTCTCTGCCCGAGTTCGCGATCATTATTCCAGCCTGCAACGAAGCCGCCTGCATCGGGCCGGTGCTCGATGAATTCCTGGCGACGGTCGATCCGGAAAAGTTTGTCATCGCGGTCGGCGTGAATGGCACGAACGATGAGACGGCGCAGGTCGCGCGGCAGCGTCCGGTGCTGGTCGCAGAGACGGCACGGCGCGGCTACGGCCACGGCTGCCAGGCGGCGATTGACCTCACGAACAATCTTTTCCCCGCGCTTCGCGCCTACATTTTTTGCGCAGGCGACGGCGCGACTGATCCGCGCGATCTCGCTTCCCTAACCACGGCCTTTGAGGAAGGCTACGACTTCGTTGTCGGCAGCCGCACGCAACGTTTGCGCAACTGGCGCACGATGACTTTGCGGCACCTGATCGCCAACGCCGCGCTCGGTCTCTGGTGCGGCGTGCTCTGTGGCCGGCCCTACAGCGATCTTGGTCCGTTGCGCCTCATCAGCCGCCGTTTGTTTGAAAAAATTGCGCCGCAGGAAATGACGTTCGGTTGGACGATCGAGGCGCAGGTCGCTGCCGCCCGTCTCGGGGCCGCAATTTTCGAGATCCCGGTAAACGAACGGCGACGGATCGCCGGCGAACAAAAGGTCTCGGGGGTGACTTGGCGGCGCACGCTCTCAGTCGGCTGCCAGATCGTGGCGGCTGGCGAGCGCACCCGGCGGCATTATCGGCCCGCCCCGGCTCCGCGGAAGCCGGTCTTCGCACGCCCCAACAGCAGGCGGCGACGCGAAGCGTGAAGTGGTGGCTCTTGCTGGCGACCGCGCTCCTGAGTGGTTGCGGGACCCTCGGCAAGCCGCCGCTGCCGAAATTTGCCACCGGCGAAGCGCCGCGCCCGCCGACAGAGGGCGACACTTGGAAAGCGGGACTTCAGAAGGTGGATGTTTTCTATTTTGGCCTAACGAAAAGATCCGCGAGCGAAAGCCAGCCGGCCGGGCGCATCATCGAGATCCTGCAGCAAAGCGGCGCGCGAATCGCGCTCGGATGGAGCGAGCTCCCCACCACGCAGCAGCCCCTCCTCGATCAATGGCAACGCCAGGAAATTTCGGCTCAACAACTCGTCGACCAGCTCGGCGCGCCGCTGCGGAGCGAATGGATGCGGCGCGCATTGCGGCCTGATCTCGTCCAGGTCGCGCTCGGTTCGCCGCGCGAGCTGCTGCGCAAAATCCAGGCGGGCGATGCCCTAACGGAAAGCGAACGGGCCCTGCTCCCGACGGATTACCGGCCGCGGCCGGAAGCATTCGATAATTTCGTCGACCGCGTCTCGACTTCGGCGCGCCTGCGGCGCTACAACGTCGAGCACCTTTACCGTATGCACATCGCGGCGGAACAGATGATCGCGGAAAGCATCGTTAGGTTCATGCACGACAATCCGGGCGTGAAGCTGCTCGTTTTCCTGCCGGACGGCGCGATGATCAATCCGCGCGAAGTGGCCGACTATGCGGCGCAGAAAACTTCTTTGCGACAGGTCATCCTAGATCGCTCGCAGGCGTTGCCTGGCGAACGCCCGCAGCTATTGGCCGGCCGCTGACGCGGGGCGCTCGAGGTCGTAAATCGTTCCCCAGAAACCGGTCGCCACCACCGCCGTCTGCCCCTCCCACGGGTGTCGGCTGGTGGCGTATTCGCGTTTCTCTTCCCGGCCCCAAAAAAGATAACGCGCGTGAAGATTTTTGGCTCGTTCCCGCCAATCCGGCGCGCCGAGCATGAGGCCTTTTAACTGCTGCTCGATCGGTCCGTAGTCGAATCCCTGCGTCCAGAGATGGCCGCCGTAGCCGAGAACAACCTTGCGGCCGTCGAGCAGAAGCGGGTGATTGAAGGTCGGATAAGCAGCGAAGCGTTCCTTGATCGGAATCTTGCGCAGGACGGTCGCGATGGCTTCCAGTTCGATGCGGTTCGCGATGTCGAAACCGGGTGAGCCAACCACCAGGCCGCCGAAGAGACTAACGAATCCGGAAAAGAAGAGACAGAAGCAGACACCGGCGCGAATCGGCCAGAGCGTCTTCGCGATCAACTCGCTCCAGAGAAACGGCAGGCAAATGAAGTAGGCCCAGATGAAGAGCTTGGTGTTGTCCCAGCCCCAGGGCGCCGTCTTGACGAAAAGCGCGAAGAGAAAAATTCCCGTGGCCGGGATGACAAAGGCAAAGGCGGGAGAGAAGTAGAATTTGGTGTCGGACGATCGGGTCACAGAGGCCCCTCCCACATTGGGGTCGACTTCATCTTTGGGCGGACTCTTGCTCAGTTGCCACCTTTTCCAAGCGTGCCAGACGACCACGCCGACGAGCGCAATCATCGCGGGCAACGTTAGGCCAAAGTTCATCATCCAGAAGCTGACGGCCGAAGTGGAAAAACCCGGGTCACTTTGGAGCCAGCCGGGCGCCCAGGCGAGGATCGACTTCGCCTGGAAATGGTCGGTTATCATCCAGACAATCCAGGTCGCCGGGACAAAAGCGGCGACGAGCAGGATGGCGACTTGTTTGCGCATCACCCACGAGCCGATGAGCAACCAGAAACCGAGCACGATGGAAAGCGCCAGGAAGGTATGAACGTGAAAAAGCGGCATCGTGGCGTAGAGCGACCACTCGACCCACCACGGCAGGAAACCGCGGCGTTTACCCGTCGTCTCGTTAGGCGCGGCCGGGTAATACTTTCGCCGCCAATGCAGCAGGAGGATCAGGCCGGCGGGAATCGCGTAGAGCAATCCGCGCTGGGTCACAAACATCGTTAGGGGGATACTCTTCCAGGCGATGCGCTCGGACTGGTAATCGATGAATTGGTGTTTCTGAAAAAATGCAAAGCCGGCGAGGCCGCCGTTAAAAAGAAACCCGGCGATGCCGAAGGCACCGCCCCAGCGATAGAAGCCATAGAAGGTCGCCGCCGAACCGAGCAGCCCAGTCCAGACCAGTGCGCGCACCAAGTCGATGTGCTGGAGGATGAGGAGCGAGTCGAAGAAATCGATCCCGGCGGGATAGCGCAGCGAGCTGTAAACGTGGATCGGGTTATCCGGCCAAAGCGCGACGCCGTTCGCGAAATATTTGATGTAAGTGATGTGGAGCGAGAGATCGCCGAGATTGTTAGGCGATTGAATCTTCAGGTTGGCGCCGTCGACCCAGAGGAGCCAGCAGAAGGAACGGACCGCGAACATCAGAAACACAATCCCAACCGCCCACGCCCAGAAATGCCAGCGACGCGGCGGCGGCGCGGTGACCATGGGCTGCGGCTCGAGTTTCATTCGACGCCGGGCGCGTTTCGATTTCGGCAGGGGCGTCGCAGGCGGGACAACGACCTTTTTTCGCCGGGAAAATGGCGCTGTTCCAAACCCGGCATAAATCGCCGCCGCCAGACCGAGTAGAAGGGCGAGGCCGGCAAAACCTTCGTTGAGCCCGCCGCCCACGATCCCAAGGATCAGGCCCGCCATCGTGGCGACGTTGACGAAAGTCAGTCCGGCCGAGAAGACCTTCATCGTGGTCCGAGCGGCGCGGGAAGAGGCGTTCCAACAAACTCAGGCTTTCTCTTGGGAAAGAGTTTCCCGAAAGTCTTGGCGTTCAGATACAGCTTGGAGGTGTCCTGGTAGGGACGAATCTTCATCGGCTCGGTGAAGTAACTTTCGTGGAGCTTCTTCTCCACATCCGCGACACGGTCTTCCTGCACGACTAGGAAATCGGCGTCGAACTTGCCGGGCGAATTATTTTTTTCGTAGTAACCCACATTTGGGAAATCGCCAAGCAACCACGGGAAAGGATATGTGCTCGTGCGAATGAAATGACCCACCATCCGGTAATTAAGCGGGTTACCCCGGACCAGGCGCATGACCGGCTTCATGAGCTTAAAGATGTCGGTGTAGGTCTGGACATAGACATATGGCTCGGTGTCCGTGCTGAAGCGGAAATAATTGAGCCGGATCGCCATTCCGAAAGACATGACGAGCGCGAGCGCGACCACACTTCGTTGCACGCTGCGCATCAGGCCGTCGCCGAACTTGAAAGTGCCTTCCGCGAACCACCATCCCAACCCGCCGCCGAGGAGCGCGAAGGCAACTGCTGAGGCGAACAGTCGCTGCCCAATCTCGCCGCAGACCCCGCTGGTGCTGGTCGCAGCGAGCGTGATCGTCACCGTTTCGCGCAGGTAGGTTCCCCACTGACACGCGGTGTGGACCGATTCCGGCTGCACGAAGTAACTAACGAGCACTCCAAAAGCAAAACCGACCACGGCCGTCGCCACGACGGCGAACGCCTTGCGCGGAATCTTCAAAGATGCTGCGCCCGCCGCGAAGACGAAGAGGAACGGCCAGACGATGCTGATGATAATCCACGGCGTCTTGTAATGAATGATGCTGTAAGCGGCGAAAACTCCGACGCCATAAATGGCGAGATAGCGGATGACCAAATTCCGAAAGAACTGACAAGCTCCGCAAAGGAAAAGCCCGACCAAGACCGGCCATTCGTAGCGCATGACCAGCTCGAGCCAGTACGGCCACGGCTTTTCGTGTCCGTTGCC
>JBPCLI010000068.1:0-26486 GCA_051003415.1 Chthoniobacterales bacterium
GAACTCAACGGTGAACTGGGTATTGGCGGAGCTCTCGAGCGTGCCGGCGATGCTCGCGGTGCCGCCTGCGATCGAGGCGGAGGTGAGAACGGGGAAGTTTTGCAGGTTGTTCGGCCCAGTGTCGCCATCGCCGGGGTCGTTAGGCGTGGGGCCGTTTCCGCCCAGATCGATTCCGAGTCCGTTATTGGCAAAGATGACGTTTCCGGAGATGGAAGTCCCAAGCGACATAGAAAAATCGTCGCCGACAATGACGCCGCCTTTGGCCGCCCCGAAGGAGTTATCGGCCGCGGAGTTATAGGCTACGATATTGGCCTCGCCGCTATCCACCCCACCAATCGTGACCGCCGCCGCAAATCCGTTCACCAGGATGCCGCTGAGCGCATTGCCGAGGGGACTTATTCCATCACCCTGCGTGCCGATGAAGTTACCCTCGATCGTGGTGGTTGTAGGGCTGGCCACATTGATGCCGAATCCGCCATTACCGCCCTTGCCGTTGGCGGAAATGATATTGCGAGCGGCAGCTGTCACACCCCCGATCGTCGTCTCAGAGTCGGGGTAGGCAGGAAACGCCCGGGGAATCTCCAGGCCACTGCCGCCGTTGCCGAGATCAAGTGTTCCGGAGAGGTCGGTGCCAATGCGATTCCCCTGCACGATCAGGACGCGAGCGTTGGTATAAACTCCCGCTCCATACATCTGTCCGGCGATGACATTGCCCGCGCCAGCGGCGGTTCCCCCGAGGGTAAGACTGTTAGTGGTAAAGGTGGCGCCATCCTGCGGGTAGGGAGTGAAGTTGATACCCTCCATGTAATTGCCCAAGGCAGCCGTGCCAGCCGCGTTTACCCCGATGAAATTGCCCTCGACGGTGATGTCGCCGTTGTAAATGCCGAAGCGCGTGGAAATCCCCACCAGATTTCCAGAGATGACGTTGCGCGCTCCGACCTTGCCGTCGGCCACCCCGTCGTCAGCGTCCGTGCCGCCGATGATGGTGCCCGTGCCGCCAGAAATGAGGATTCCATCAGTGGCTCCAAAGGCTGAGGGATCGCTGATCGATACGGTGCCGGCCGCGTTCGTGCCGATATAGTTGCCGCGAATGATGGTGCCGGTCGGTAACGCAACGGCGGGAGGGTAGGGCCCGTCGAAGGTGACGGCGATGTTGCTGCTGCCGCCCGCGTTGTTGGTGCTGGAATTATTTCCTGAAATGACGTTACGCGCCGCCGGCGTTGTTCCGCCGATGCGATTGTTCGCGCCGGTGACCACGCGCACGCCGCCGCCGTTGGCCAGCTTGGTGTTGGCCGTCGGATCGACACCGATAAAACATCCAGTCACCACATTGTTGCCAGAAACGACTCGAATGGCCGCATCTTCGAACTCATTGACAAAGCGGTTAATGACGAGGCCCGAGATCGTGGAGCCGCCGGTCGCGCCCCCGAGCGAAAGTCCGCTGCCGTTTGCGCTCGTGCCATTCAGCTCGATCAGCAGGACGGCGTTGTCGCCAACCGCGAGCGTATTCGCGCTCGCGTTAGGCTGGGTGTAGCCGTCAATCGTTACTGGACCGGTAATCGCGGGCAAAGTGGAGGCGGGCGTAATCGTGCAGACATGCGACGTGGGATCGCAGTTCGGATCGGACGAGGGGATGTTAAAATTAATTGTGTCCGCACCCGCGGCACCGTTGGCGCTGGTGATCGCCTGTCGCAAGGAGCCGTCCCCCGAATCTGCGGCCGTGGTGACGGGGAAGGAAGCGGCGGTAACGGTACGGAGCGCAACTGCGGCGGCGAACAAAAGGAGAAAGAGTCGTTTCATAAGATTTCCGTGAAACTTGAGGGTGATTATTATTACCTACGTGGCTCCGGTGATGATGCCATCAAGGCAGCATACCGCATCGTCGACAAGAAGAATTTTTATCGAAAACGCCTGAAGACTTTTCCGCTACTGGATCGGACCGGCGGGGGCGATCGAACCCGGCTTCGGGTGAGCGACGATGGCAATGGCCAATCGGATTCAAGAAATCATGAAGGATTCCCGTCCTGCCGCACTTCCGCGGACACCTTCATTGCATGCCGGTGTCGCAGTTCCACTCTACCTTCCTCATCTGTCCCGCTGCGACATCCACTTCAAAGGGGCCGAAGAATCCCACTCGACTGTTCCAGTCTTTCTTCGAAATGCTGAAATGTCCGGGAGGTAAAGAAATCCGAAACCGTCCCTGATCGTCCGTTGTGAACGAGGCAACCGTGTCGCTTCCTTTCTTCACAAGGAAGGTCGTTTTCGCGAGCGGTTTCGAATCGGGAACGCCTTGTCTCACTGGCCCGCCCGAAATCGAGTGTAGCAAGATCGATCCTTCGAGACCAGTTTCGGGCTCAGGCTGAGGCGAGGGCTGAGCCTGTGCCCGAGCGACGCAACAAAACAGAGCGAGCAGCATCAGAAACAATTCGAAAGGTTGTAGCTTGTTCAAAGATGGTTGGGTGATGGACGTGAAATAACTCATGCGGATTCATCATATCGCATAATTCCGTCAGCGAAACGGTTCACCCAAGCCGCTTTTGTATAGGCAAACCACTCGTTAGGCTTGGCCGCCTCTCGGAACAACTCCAGAAGACCCTACATTTATTTAATTCAGCTTCGGACGTAATTTTGTTGACATCATTTGAAGAACAGCGTTGTGTCGGCGCGCTCCTCCGAGACAGCTGCAAATTCAAAATATCAACATCCGTTCAATCGGAGAAACCGGGAGTTTAAAATGTTCAGTCGTAGAAAAGGATTATTAATCGTCACTATTCTGGCGCTGCTCGGGGTCGCATTTGTCGTGCGAACCGGTCGGGCGCAAAAGCCAACCTCAACCAAGGTAGCGCAGGGCGGCCACGCGCAGATTGCGAGCGGGGTTGCAGTTGTCGGGCACCCTGTTGGGTTCGCCGAAACGCGGCCGGTGCGTGAGCTAATGAACGAGGTCTCCCAGGTTGATCAAGAGATCGTGCAGGAAGGCGAAGAAGTTAACGAACTGAACACAGTGTTTAATCGCAAGGCGAACCGGCATGGGCCTCCCCAGAAGGACGGCGCTCTGCAATCCTCTTTTGGACCGGACGGCCACTTTAAGTTAAACATCCCGTCTCCCATCCTCGTTTTCGAGGGCGTGGGTGTGAACGGTTCCGCCCCGCCCGACACGGTGGGCGCAGTCGGCCCGAACGATTATGTGCAAGCGGTCAATGGTGGCGGCGTCCGCATCTTTGACAAAGCCGGCGTGCCCCGCGGTCCGGCCTTCAAGCTCAGCACTCTCCTCGCCCCGCTCGGGGGAGTGGCGGCGGCCAACGACAACGGCGATGCGCTCGTCCTTTATGATCGGATGGCGAACCGCTGGGTCCTTACGCAATTTGCTTTTGCCAGTTCCGCCACCCCTCCTTATCACCAGCCGATTGCCGTTTCCAAGACCAGCGACCCGACCGGCGCTTATTGGGCCTACGATTTCATCACTCCGGGCAATGAGTTCCCTGATTACGGCAAGATCGGCGCCTGGTCGGACGGTTACTATTTTACAGATCGTCAGTTCACGAATGGCGTGACCTACAACGGCTTCGGCGTCTTCGCGTTCGACCGGGCCAAAATGCTGGTCGGCGATTCCACGGCCTCCTACATTTATTTCAACGCGGGTCCGGCGCTAAGCAATGCCTCCTCGGGCATGATCCCGTCGGACTATAATGGTCTGACGCCGCCTCCGGCCGGCGCTCCCAACGTTTTCTCTGTCTTTACCGATGACGCCTTCGTGGGCGACACGGCCGATGCGCTGCGGCTTTTCAATTTCCACGCGGACTTCGCCGTTCCGGGGAACTCGACCTTCCTCGAACGCCCGGAAAGTCCTTTGGCGGTAGCTGCGTTCGATACGCGTAATCCGGACACGACGTCTGGATCGACGACGAGCCGTTCCGACATCGAGCAACCGGCTCCGGCTGTGGCCGCCGACTACTTGGACAGTATCGGCGACCGCTTGATGCTTCGCCTGCAATATTTCAACCGCGCAGGAACCGAGACGCTCACGACCGTTCATACCGTGAATGCGGGCGTCATCCCTGCCCCTGGGCTTTCCCCGACGAATGCTCAGTATAAGGCCGGTACCCGATACTACATCTTGCAGAAAACCAGCCCGGGCGGGAATTGGTCCGTCCAAGACCAGGGTACTGCCTCAAGTGGTTTCGATCAGACGGAACGTTGGATGGGCAGCTCAGTGGTCGACAACGCTGGGAATCTGGCAGTCGGTTATTCGACCTCCAGCTCGATTATCTACCCCTCCATAGCCTATGCTGGAAGACTGGCGACCGATCCGCCCGGGAACTTGTCGCAAGGCGAGGCGACCATGTTCGCGGGAACAGGCGTCCAACTCGGCACCTCCAACCGTTGGGGCGATTACAGCGCCATGTGCCTGGATCCGACCGACGACGCGACCTTCTGGTTTACGAGCGAATATTATAATACCAGCCCCACGACTGGGTTCGCCTGGAAGACGAAGGTTGGCGCATTCAAGTTCGCGGGCACGGTAGCGCCCGCCCAAGGAACGCTCAGCGGAACGATCACCGCTTGCGACACTGGTGCGCCGCTTAAGGACGCATTTGTTCAGGTGACGGGCGGTCCCTCCACAGGATTCTCCGCCGCGACCAAGCCGGATGGCACTTACTCGGTGAACCTATCGCCCGGGTCTTACTCGGCTACGATCGTCGATCCAGCTCACAACTGTACGGCGATCGGACCGTTTCCGGTCACGATCACAAACGGGAACATCACGACCTTGAATCAGTGTCTGAGCGGCGTGGCCAGGTTCGTCTATGCGTCCAATACAGTCTCCGTCACTGGCGGTAACGGCAATGGGGTTATCGAACCCAACGAGTGCAACAACCTTGACGTGACGATCCTGAACGATGGCTGCTTGCTTGGCTCGGGTGTCTCGGCGGTCCTTTCCACTACCACACCCAACGTGACCGTCACCCAGCCGAATTCGCCCTACCCGAACACGGCGGAAAACGCCACGGGAGTGAATACGATTCCCTTCCAAGTCAGTACCTCGGCAGGGTTTGTTTGCGGCACCACGATCAACTTCACCCTGACCACCACATTTGCGGGAGGGTCTTCGGTGTTGAACTTCTCGGTCGTGACCTGCCAAGCGCCGCCTACAACTGTGAGCGGCACGTTGATCGCAGGTGATCTCGTCCAGGAAGGTCGCATGGGGCGGAATACCGTCGTGAGCCTGTGCGGAACGGCCAAAGCCTGCCCGGGCATCTTCGGAAGCGGAAATCGGCGCTACGATGTCCTCACCTTCCCCAATGGCCCTGGTGCGGCTTGCGTCACCATCACGACCACGGCGCCGGGAGGGTCGGGCACGCCGGTCATTCCGGTGGCTTACCTGGGCTCCTATGTGCCTCCGGGTGTGGGAACAGGAACTAACATCTGCACTAACTATCTCGGTGATCCCGGCGGCAGCCCTAACACCGTCAATAGCTTCGCAGTGGATGTTCCGGCGAATCAGACGCTGGTGGTCGTGGTGCAAGATGCTAACGCCAGTCAGGTCGATTCGGCATACTCCGTCCAGGTCTCAGGCTTGGTCGGGTCTGGCGTCGGCACGGGCCCATGCGCTGCGGGGCCAACCGTTGTCTCCCGTAAGGTCCACGGGGGAGCGGGCACCTTCGATATTGCGATGCCAGTTACGGGCACCTCTGGAGTGGAAGACCGCTTGGGCGATGGTGGAGTAGCGGGCAATCACACGATCGTGCTCACTTTCCCAAGCAACCCAACCGGGGCGACTGCCACGGTGGCGGCCCATAACCCAGCGGTGGCGGCCGGTAGTGTGAGCGGTGTCTCATATAGCGGCAACGATATGATCGTCAGCCTGACCGGTGTGACCGATCAACAGGTGCTCACGCTCTCCACCAGCGGAGGCAGCGTCAGCCCGGCCGTCGTGCCGATCGGATTCCTCGTCGGGGATTCGACTGCGGATCGCACTGTCAATTCGGGCGATATCGGGCAAACAAAATCAAGGTCCGGCCAAACCGTCGACTTAACTAACTTCCGCTCGGATGTGACCGTCGACGGTACCCTGAACAGCGGCGATATCGGGTTGGTGAAAAGCAAATCGGGAGATGCGTTGCCCTAACGACACCCTGTAGTAAGAATCACGGAGCAGCTTCACTCGAAAGGGTGAAGCTGCTTTGCTGTACTCAAAACGCAGAACGTCGCTGAGCGCCCGATCTTCATTGCTCGCCGTTAGCGAAGACTGGCGTAATCCGGGAATGCTCCATGGTTCGTCGCAGGAAAGCCGGAAGACGCCCGTAGTAAACCCCCACACTCTACTACCGGCGAAAACCGGGCGACCGCACGCTTCGGATCGTGGATGGCCTGCTGGCTGCTAAATATCCTAAGCGAATGCCGGCCGTTTCTTCGCTTGAATTGGCTCTGGAACCACCGGAAGTTTTTCCATGCTTACCAAAGACGCTGAAGCCGCTGCCGTTGCCGCGCCCGCTGTGAAAACCTCGGCGACGAAATCTCTCCAGATTTACATCGACGGAGAATTCTTCGATCAGGCGGACGCGAAGGTCTCTGTTTTCGATCATGGTCTTCTCTATGGCGACGGCGTCTTCGAAGGCATCCGCTTTTACAATGGCCGAGTCTTTCGGATGGAGGCGCACATGGATCGACTTTGGGAATCGGCCCGCTCGATCTGTCTCGAGATCCCGATTTCGCGCGAAGAAATGGACGAAGCGTTACTCGCCACTATTCGACGAAATGGTCTCCACGACGGTTACGTCCGGTTAATCGTGACCCGCGGGGTCGGCAACCTCGGCCTTAACCCGGCGCAATGTAAGCAACCGAGCATCATCATCATCGCCTCGACCATCTCGCTCTACCCGGAGGAAGTTTACAAGCGCGGCCTGACGGTGGTAACGGTGCCGACCCGGCGCATGGGACCGGCCACTTTGAATCCCGCGATTAAGTCGCTCAATTATCTGAACAACGTGCTCGCCCGCATCGAAGCAAACCTCGCCCATGCGGATGAAGCCCTTATGCTGAATGATGCCGGCAACGTCGCCGAGTGCACCGCCGACAACCTCTTCATCGTGAAGCGCGGGCAGATTATGACGCCGCCGATTACCGCCGGTGCCTTGCGCGGGATCACTCGTTCGGTCGTTTTCGATATTGCCAACGAACTCGGGATTCCAATTTCCGAGCCGGAACTGACTCGGCATGATATCTACATCGCGGACGAAGCTTTCCTCACCGGCACCGCCGCGGAAGTCATCCCGATGATCAAAGTCGACGGCCGCATGATTGGAGACGGGAAGCCGGGAGAGATCACCAACCGCACGATTGCACGCTTCCGCGAGTTGACACGGGAGAGCGGGACCCCGATTTTTTCGGAGTGACCCGCGCGCGTCGCAAGGAGATCGGAGGAGCATCGCGCTCCAACTGCCGGTTGAATTTTTTCGCCACTTTGTGGTCTAATTGATCAGTCATGCTCTGCGACGTTTGTAAATGCAATGATGCGACGGTTTTTCTGACTCAGATTCTTGAGGGAAAAATGCAGAAGGTGAACCTGTGTGACGCCTGCTCCAAAGAAAAGGGTGTGCAGGATCCGACCGGTTTCGCCCTCGCCGATTTATTGTTAGGCATCGGGGCCGCCGAGGAGATCGAAAAAGGCGCGCCCACCCAGAAGTGTCCGGTCTGCGGGTTTACCCAGGTGGATTTCAAAAAGACTGGACGGCTCGGTTGCAGCGAGTGCTACCAAACTTTTTCGGAAGGCCTCGGCACTTTGCTCAAGGCGATGCACAAGGGGACAGAGCATGTCGGCAAGTTGCCGGAACGGGCCGCGCGCCAGATAAAATTGACCGATAAAATGCGCACCCTGAACGGTCATCTCGAAAAGGCGGTGGCGGAAGAAAATTACGAGACGGCCGCGACCTTGCGCGACCAGATCAAGCAACTTGAACACGAGATGGCGAGCTAACGATGAAATTTGACCAGGTCATGTCGAGCGCCGGTGAATGGCTCCGCGGCGAAGGCCCGCATCACCAGGTCGTGGTCAGCAGCCGGGTGCGCCTGGCGCGCAATCTGCGCCATCGTTCTTTTCCCGGCTGGGCGAAAAAAACGGAGCGCACCCAGATTCTCGAGCAGATCAAGCCGCGCGTCGAAGAGCTGCCGGAAATGCAGGATTCATTTTCCGAGCTGCTCCAGGATCTCTCCGCGCTCGAAAAACAAGTCCTGGTCGAGCGCCATCTCATTAGCCGCGAGCATGCCGCGAAAGGGATCGGCAGCGCGGTGACGATGAATCGCAAGCAGACCCTTAGCATCATGATCAATGAAGAGGACCACCTGCGGATGCAGTCGATTCGTTCCGGGCTGCAGTTGAAGAGCGCTTTTAAGCTGGTCGACAAGGTCGACAGCACCCTCGAAGGCAAACTCGACATCGCATACGATGAGCACCTCGGTTACCTGACCGCATGCCCAACCAATGTTGGCACCGGGATGCGCGCCTCCGCCATGCTCCATTTGCCCGGTCTCGTCCTGAGTGACCTGATCAACCAGGTCATCCAGGCGGTGAACAAGATCGGGCTCGCCGTCCGCGGTCTCTACGGAGAGGGAACGGAAGCGATGGGCAATCTCTTCCAAATCTCCAACCAGACCACGTTGGGCGAAAAGGAAGACGAAATCATCGCCCGCCTAACGAAAGTGATCGAGACCATCATCGAAAAGGAGCACGACGCCCGCCAGATGCTGATTCAGAAAAAGCCCGACACTCTATGGGATCAGATCGGCCGAGCCTACGGTGTGCTTACTTATGCTCATGCGATGACCTCGAAAGAGGCGCTCAATTTGCTTTCCGTCATGAAACTCGGCGTCGACCTCGGCGCATTCCCGGAAGAACGGCGTCTTCCCATCGACGAGCTCTTCATCGAGACGCAACCGGCGCACCTGCAAAAGACGTCGCAACAAAAACTGAACGCAGAAGAACGCGACTTCCTGCGCGCCGAAATCATCCGCGGTCGTTTGAAACTCTTCCCCAAACCTGATATGGGTAAAGTGGCGCGGGAGCCCGACGACGACGACACGACTTCCGAGCCTAACCATAATGAATAATTTTACTCCTCGGGCACAGCAGGTCCTGGCGCTGGCTCGCAAAGAAGCGGATCGCTTCAATCACAACTACGTCGGCACCGAGCACCTGTTGCTTGGGCTGATCAAACTCGGCCAGGGTGTGGCCGTGAACGTCCTCCAGAAAATGGGGCTCGACCTTGAGACCGTCCGGATGGAAGTCGAAAAACAAGTCGGCTCCGGCCCTGAAACGAAGATGGTGGGCAACATCCCCTACACGCCACGGGTCAAGAAAGTCCTCGCCCTCGCGGGCAAGGAGGCGCGCGCGCTCAACCATTCCTACGTCGGCACGGAGCACATCCTCCTCGGTCTGCTCCGCGAAGGCGAAGGTGTCGCGGCCCGGGTCCTGAAAAGCCTTGAAGTGGATATCGAACGCACGCGCAACGAAATTCTCAAGGAGCTCGATCCGAATTTCACTCCTCCGGAAAGCGATCCGGAGATGGGCGCAACCGGCGAACCTTCCTCCAAGAAGGACGTCAAGACGCCGGCCCTGCGCGCTTTTGGCCGCGACCTCACGGATCTCGCGAAAAAGAGCGAACTCGATCCGGTCATCGGACGGCATAACGAAATCGAGCGCGTCATCCAGGTGCTTTGCCGCCGGACGAAGAATAACCCGGTATTGTTAGGCGAAGCCGGTGTTGGCAAGACCGCGATTGTCGAGGGTCTCGCCCAGGAGATTGCCTGCGGCAACGTCCCGGAACTTTTGCGCGACAAGAAAGTCATCACGCTCGACCTCGCCTTGATGGTCGCGGGAACGAAATACCGCGGACAATTCGAAGAGCGAATCAAGGCGGTCATGGATGAGATTCGGCGCTCCAAGAACGTCATCCTTTTTATCGATGAGTTGCACACTATCGTCGGCGCCGGCTCCGCGGAAGGCGCGATGGACGCATCCAACATCATCAAACCGGCGCTGAGCCGTGGTGAGTTGCAGTGCGTCGGTGCGACCACTCTCAACGAGTATCGCAAATACATCGAAAAAGACGCCGCGCTCGAACGCCGCTTCCAGACCGTGAAGGTCGAAGCGCCGACCGTCGACGAGGCGATCCTGATTCTGAAAGGTCTGCGTCCCAAGTACGAGGCGCACCACAAAGCGAAGCTGACCGATGAAGCGCTCGAGCAGGCGGTGAAACTTTCCGAGCGTTACATCACCGGTCGTTTTCTGCCCGACAAGGCGATCGACGTCATGGACGAAGCCGGCGCCCGCGCCCGGATCAATGCCATGACCCGTCCGCCCGACGTCAAGGAGATCGAAAAAGAGATCGAAGAGATCCGGGTGGAAAAGGAAGCCGCGATCAAGGCGCAGGATTTCGAAAAGGCCGCCGCCCTCCGCGACAAGGAGAAGCAGGCCAAGGAAAAATTGGAACGCATCCTCGGCGAATGGCGCGAACAGCGGGAGGAAAAAGAAGTGCTCGTGACCGCGGAGGACATGATGTACATCATCTCGAAAGTGACCGGCGTCCCGCTCCAGAAAATGGAGCAAAAGGAAACCGCGAAACTCCTCGCGATGGAAGCCGACATCAAACAACGGGTCATCGGTCAGGACGAAGCGGTCTCCGCGATCAGCAAGGCGCTCCGTCGTTCCCGGGCCGACCTGAAAGATCCGAAACGTCCCATCGGCTCGTTCGTCTTCCTCGGACCGACTGGCGTCGGCAAGACTTTCCTCGCCCGCACTTTGGCCGAGTTCATGTTTGGCGACTCCGACGCGCTCATCCAGATCGACATGTCGGAGTACATGGAAAAATTCACGGCCTCGCGTTTGATCGGCTCGCCTCCGGGCTATGTCGGTTACGAGGAAGGCGGCCAGCTTTCCGAAGCGGTCCGGCGCCGTCCTTACTCGGTGGTGCTCTTCGACGAGATCGAAAAAGCGCACCCGGATGTGATGCACCTCCTGCTCCAGATCCTGGAAGAAGGGAAAATCACCGACTCGTTAGGCCGGAAGATCGATTTCCGGAACACGATCATCATCATGACCTCGAATGTCGGCGCCGAGTTGATCAAGCGCCAGACGACGATGGGCTTCAGCGCTTCGAACCGCGATGAGGCGAACTACGAAGTGATGCGGGAGAAGATTCTCGACGAAACCAAGCGTGTCTTTAAACCGGAATTCCTCAACCGGCTCGACGAGATCATTGTTTTCCACACCCTCGAGAAGCCCGACCTGCTGAAGATCGTCGACCTCGAGGTGAACAAGGTGAAGCGTCGCCTGCAGCTCAAGGAAATCGAGATCGCGCTCGACAAGGCGGCCCACGAATTCGTGATCGAAAAGGGTTACGACCCAACTTATGGCGCTCGTCCAATGCGGCGCGCAGTCGAACGTTACCTCGAAGATCCGCTCGCCGAAGAGCTGCTCAAGGGCAACGTCAAAGCGGGCGACCTGGTGCAGGTGACCGTGGAAAACGCCAATCTCGTTTTCAAGGTCGCCGAGCCGCACGACAACGCGGCTGCCAGCGCCAGCTGAAGGTTCGTGAATCGTGAAGGGTGGCTGACGCGCCCGCGGTGATTCCACTATTCACCGATCATTTATCACCGTTCACGAATCACTCATGCCCGCGGATGGGCGTCGGCATAGGCTTTCTTCAACCGCTCCGTCGTGACGTGGGTGTAGATCTGTGTCGTCGAAAGACTGGCGTGGCCTAACAATGCCTGCACGCTGCGCAAGTCCGCGCCGTTATCGAGCAGATGAGTGGCGAAACTGTGACGCAGTTTGTGCGGACTGAGCGCGATCGGGATCGAGGTATGTCGCAGGTAGCGTTTCAGGATGAGCCAGATCGAGCGCGGCGAAATCCGGCGGCGTCCCTTGTTCAGGAAAAGCGGACCGCTGTGCACGTTGGCTACCGCCCGGTAGCGTGAGACCGCTTCCAAAGCGGGCGCGCCGACCGGGCAAACCCGCTCCTTGCGGCCCTTGCCGATCACTCGCACCGACTCGGTGTAAATGTCGAGGTCGTTGACGTTGAGCGAGGCGAGCTCGGCCAGGCGCAACCCGCTGCTGTAGAAGACTTCCATGATGGCGGCATCGCGTTGCGGCATCCAGAGCGGCGCGCTTTTTGGTTTTTTCACCTGTAGCGGCGCGGCCAAAAGCTCCGCGATCTGAGTCTGGGTAAGCACGAGCGGGAGTTTCTTTTCCGCTTTCGGCAGCTGAATTTCCCGCACCGGATTTTTCGTCAGGCGATTCCGCGCGACGAGGAAGCGGAAGAAACTGCGGAGCGCCGAAAACTGAAGCCGGATGTAGGAGCGGGCCTGTTTCCGCTTCATCAGCTCGAAGAGATAATCGCGAAAATGTTGCGCGGTGCACTGCCGCCAGCCGAGAGTGCCGGGCTGCGCTTGGAAATCGCGCAGCGCATCACGGTAAATCCGCAGGGTGCGCGGCGAGGCGTTGCGCTCGACTTCGAGGAAGCTGAGAAATTCCTCCGCCAGCTTGTCCTTCGCCGGGCGCGCGTTCGTTACGCCGAGGGCGCTTTTCTCGCTATTCCGGTTTTTCGATTTGATATCGGTTGTCCCCCGAGCCGCTGTATTGGCTTTTGAAAATCGGGACAGGATTGGTCGAGATCAGCTCGTAGCCCTTAAGGACAAATTCCGGGTAGATGCCGTTGCTCGCTGGTTCGTAAACTTTGTCGCCGCTGAAAAATCCGTGGAGCTTGTATTCGTAGCCGTTGTCGAAACCGAAATTAATCTGCTCGCGGTCGGGCGCGAGTTTCTGGTTTTCGTTCAGCATGACCAGTTGCGCCGTCGTCCAGGGCTGTCCGGGTCGCCGCACATAGCCCCAGAATTTGTAGTCCCGCTTGTAGTAACGCCGCCCGATGTAGTAGTCGCCCGGCGGCTCGTCCTGGATGCGCTGGAACATCGCGAGCCGGGCCTGCTGGATGCCTTCCGGCATCGTTTGGCAGCCGGCGAGAAAGAGGAGACTAACGAGGAGCGCTTTGACGGGATGCAATTTCATCTGACGAATGGATGACATCATATATCGCAGCTTGGCTGCCCCCCGCAACGCGCCGGGCGCGGGTCCGATTCGAGGTCAGCTCTGCAAAAAGGGGCGCTCGATCGGAAAGCCAGTATTCGGCTGGCGGCGCAGTGGGCTTTTGAAAATCGGCTGCGGATTGGTCGAGACGATTTCGTAATCCTGGAACCGTACAGAATCTCGGTCCGGGCACTCAATTCAGTTTTGCATCGCCTCCGCAAGCTGGTTAGATTGGCTGGCGTCATCATGATCGAAGTGGAAGTCTACGCGGCCGGGGTGCGCGATTTGAACAAGATTCTGGAACTCGATCATCAGCTCGAGGCGGTCCCGGGGCTGCGATACAAGGTCGATAGCAACCACGACATCGTTTACCTGGAGCTCGACGAACCGACCATCACGGTGCGCGAAATTCGCAGCATTTTTTCCAAGCTTGGAATGGAGCCGCGTTTCGTGGGCGAGATTCCGCCAGAATTGCGGCCGCGTTCCAAGACGCAGCTTCTCAGTGCCTGATCCGCAGGCGCGCCGCGCGCCGTGACTCCGGATTAAACTCACATGGTTGTCCGCTTCTTGACCGGCATTGGGGCAGTCGTTCTCTCGTTTTTCATTTATCTCGGGGAGCTGATCGTGCTGGCGGGAGAGGCGATCCGTTCCGCGCTTACGCATCGGATGCGCTGGCGCCTTTTCCTTCGGCAGATGGTCGACATCGGGTTGCTCTCGCAATTGGTCGTCGTCATTACCGGTGGATTTACCGGGGCGGTTTTTGCGGCCCAGACTTATTTCCAGTTCAATAAACTCGGGGTCGCTTCCGGCGTCGGGGCGGTCGTCGCGGCAGCGCTCTTTCGCGAGCTCGGGCCGGTCCTGACCGGGTTAATGGTGACCGGCCGGGTCGGCGCGGCGATGTCGGCGGAGATCGGCACGATGAAAGTGACCGAACAGATCGACGCCCTGCGCGCGCTCGCGGTTCACCCGGTCGATTACCTGGTCGTACCGCGGATGCTGGCGATGATGATTTCGATGCCGTTGCTGGTAGCGGAGTGCATTTTCTTCGGGCTCATTGCGGCCTATTTCGTCTCTGTCAATCTGCTCGATATCCCCGGGCCCTATTATGTCGCAAACATGGTCCGCTGGACCCTCATGCGGGATATTATTATGGGTCTATCGAAAGGCTTCTGCTTCGCCATCCTGATCGTCTTCATCAGTTGCCACAAAGGCCTGCACAGCCGGGAGGGCGCCGTCGGTGTCGGCCGCGCCACGACAGAGGCGGTAGTGAACGCTTCGCTTGCGATTTTGATCTCGAATTTTTTCCTAACGATGTTTCTCAACGTCATTTTTCCAGCCGGCTACCAATGACCCAAGTCACCACCGCGCCAGCGGCAAAGACTGTGCGGAGCAGCGCGCCGATGATCGCGGTCCGCGGCTTGAAGAAGCGGATCGGGACGCAGGAAATCCTGCGCGGAGTTGATATCAGTGTCGGCACTGGCGAGACGCTGGTCATCATCGGCCGGAGCGGAGGCGGGAAGAGCGTCCTCCTGAAAAATCTCATCGGGTTGATGCAGCCTAACGAGGGCGAAATCCGGATCGACGGCCAGAGCATCATCGGGCTGAGCGAGCGGCAACTGGCCAGCATCCGGCGCAAGGTCGGGATTCTTTTTCAGGGCGGCGCACTCTTCGATTCTATGACAGTCGAGGAAAACATCGCCTTCCCTTTGCACGAAGCGGGCGAACGCAACCAGCAGGTCATCGCACAAAAAATCGCCGAGATGCTGGAGGTGATCGAACTCGAGGGGCAACAGAAGAAGATGCCGGTCAACCTGAGCGGCGGGATGAAGAAGCGTGTCGGTCTCGCCCGCGCCATCATCAATCGCCCCTCCTGCATTCTCTACGACGAGCCGACCGCCGGGCTCGACCCCGTTGTCTCGGACAGCATCAACCGGCTCATTCGCCGGCTGCAGGAGCGCTACCACGTCACGAGCGTGGTCGTGACGCACGACATGAAGAGCACCTTTCACATCGGCGATCACATCGCCTACCTGCATGAAGGGCGGATTTACTTTTACGGGACACCGGCGGAAATTCAGGCTTCGCCGGACCCGCTCATCCAGGATTTCCTCATCGGGCGCGCCTCCCGTGCGGACTAACGAAATGAACGAACAGGATCGCGGCTTGGAATTAAAGGTGGGGATTTTCGTCTTCGTCGGGCTCGCCGTCCTGGCCGCGCTCGTCGTGCAATTTGGCCGGCTCGGCGAAGGCTTCAAAAGTTACTACAGCCTCACCGTCCACTTCCCCGACGCGAGCGGTCTGCTCAAGAGTTCCGACGTTCTGATGGGCGGGGCAAAAGTCGGGCAGGTGGCGGGCGCACCGCGCCTCGTCACAGTCGGTCGCGGCGTCGACGTGCCGCTAAAGATTTACGACTTCGTTAAGATCCCGGTCGGCAGTTCGATCACAGTCGGCAGTTCGGGTTTGTTAGGCGATCGCTTCGTCGCGATTTTTCCGCCGACGGAGAAACCGACCGCCTACATCGCGAAAGGTACGCGGGTGGAAGGCGCGCGCGAGAAAGGGCTCGACGACATCACGAAGGAAGGCGGCGCGTTGATCAAGGATCTGCGCGGGACGGTAGCGAAGATCGACACGGCGGTGAGCAAACTGAACGACGACGCGCTTTCCAAGGCCAACATGGATCACCTGAAAGAGACCTTCGATAACTTAAGCAAGACCACCGCCGCCCTTTCCGAGTCTTCGAAAAAGATCGACGGCGTCCTCGAAAAAGCGGATGGCACGATGGGATCGGCGAAAGAGGCGGCCGACAAAGTTCAAGGGGCGGTGGCCGATGCGCAGAAGACGATTCAGGCCGCCAGCCGGATCCTGAATGAAGCCACCAAAGGGGACGGATTGGTCCCATTGTTGCTTACCAATCAAGACGTGGCGAACGATCTCCGCGCTCTCATCAGCAACCTGCGCCGGCACGGCGTCCTCTTTTATCGCGACAGCGCCGCCAAAATCGAGCCGCCGCCGCCGAGCACGCCCGCTCCGCGCCGCCGCAACTCCAATCGTTAGGCCCGTGGGGCTCCGATCCTTACCGTCAATTTGCTGCGGGCGCTTTTCGTCGCCTTTTGCGGGCTGAACTCAAACTCCCGGTCCGCGCCGCGCTCCAGGTTTTATAGCCCAACCGCAGTTCGCACCCGCGCCATCACCACATCTGCGATCGCGTTGGCCCGCTTCGCACCCTTGGCCAGCACCTCGTTGATGTAATCCGGCTGCGCCAGGATCTCCTGCCGTCGCGCCCGCATCGGGGCGAAGAACTCCCAGAGCTTCCCGAAAAGCTGCTTTTTGAAATCGCCGTAGCCCGTCCCGCCCTTCTGGAAAGCCGCCCGCATCGCCTCCGCTTCCTCCGGCGTCGAGACTAACGAATAAAGCTGGAAGATCGGCGAAACCGCCGGCTCCTTTGGCGCCTCCAGCGGCGTCGAGTCGGTCACGATGCTCATGACCCGTTTCCGCATCTCCTTTTCCTCCGCGAAAATGTCGATCGTGTTCCCGTAGCTCTTGCTCATCTTCTGGCCGTCGAGGCCGGGCACGGTCTGGGTCTGCTCATGAATCCGCGGCTCCGGCACGCGCAGGATTTCGCCGTAGGTCTCGTTCAACTTGATCGCCAGGTCGCGCGTGATCTCGACATGCTGTTTCTGGTCGCGCCCGACCGGCACCGCGTCGCTGTCGTAGATCAATATGTCGGCCGCCATCAGGATCGGGTAGGAGAAAAGCCCGACCGAAGCCGGCAGCCCACGCGCCACTTTATCCTTATAGGAGTGCGCCCGCTCCAGGAGTCCCATCGGGGCCACCGTGCTCAGGATCCAGGCCAGTTCCGTCACCTGCGGCACGTCGGATTGGAGAAAGAGCGCGCCCTTTTCGGGGTCGAGCCCGCAGGCGAGGAAATCGAGCGCCACCCGCCGACTGTTTTCGCGCAGCGCCTTGGGATCGCGCAGGCTGGTCAGCGCATGATAATCGGCCACGAAATAAAGCGCCTCGCCCTCCTTCTGGAGGCCGATCGCGGGGCGCATCATGCCGAAATAGTTTCCAATATGAAGGATGCCGCTCGGTTGGATGCCGGAAAGGATGCGCATGAGAGAAGCCCGACCTTCCATGCTCAGAAGGATAGGTTCAACCGCTTCGTGGCGGTGACTCCGTTGGGGAGCACCACCACCTGCGGCGGGACGATCCAAACCTGCGCAAGGCTAACCTGCTCGAGCGGCTCCGGTTCGGGGCGCGTTTCCCGCGCCTGGCCTAACACTTCTAATTCAAATGGGCGTCGAAAAAGGCGAGGGCGTCGTTCTTGACCTGTGGCCAGTTGGCAAAGGAGTGGAAGTTGCCGGGAATGGTGATCGCGGTGTAGTTGCGAGCTCCGCTTGAAGCAAGGTGCGTGGCTATGTCGTCGAGCTGGGCGGCAGGCATGAGATCGCCCGCGGAATCGATCAGATAAAGCGGGGCGACGGTTCTGTTTACCACCCAGGCTGGCGAGGCAGCGCGCAGCGAAACCGTGTCGGTAGACGGGACGCCGACGTAGTTGGTGACGGTGGAGATGAAGATCGCGAGGTTTGAATCGGGAGTGAAATCGGAAAAATCGTACGCGCCGGAGAGTCCGACGGCGGCGTCGAGCCGGTCCTGCCCGGCGGTGCCGGTGGTGGAGACCCAGACGGCGTGGGTGGCGCCGGAGGAACCGCCGACCGCTCCGACCTTGCCGGTGGAACGGTAATCGTCCCGTGCAGCTTGCACGGCGAGGTGAACATCGTTGTATTGGTCGGGGGATCGCCCTAGCGAGCGCTGGCCGGGCAGACTGCCGGGAGGCGCGAGACGATGATTAATAGAGTAAGCGACGTAGCCGGCGGCGGCGAGATCCTGTGCGCAGGTGACGGCTCCGTTTTCATTGGCATCGCCGCTGATGAACAAGCCGCCATGAATGACCAGCACCGCCGGCCATGGACCTCTCCCGGCAGGGGTGTAAACCGTCCAGGTGAGCGAGGTGCCGTCGCTCGCGGTAGCGTAAACCTCGGTCGGTGTGGGAGTCGGTCTTGGTTTGTTGGCTTGTGCTTCCAATTTCGCTGGAAGAAGCGCCGCGGTCACCAGGGAGAACAATAGAAGATATTGTCTCATGTATTTTAATTTTCACTAAGCCGGCACCGAGGGAGCCCGCGGCCGCCGTGTTTGTCTGGAATCGCGCTTACGGGGCGAGATCCAATTTTGAACCAGTACGTTTACTGAGGTGCTCCGGCGGTGCCACCGTCAAATTCGTGACTTTCTTCTTACTCACAGACCCAAGCGGCCCGAGGCGTGTTGCCGGTGATCGAACCCCGTGGCGCGAGGCGATGGGAATGGCCAAGGCGAGGTTGCCGGCGTCGAAGTTGCCCACCGTAGATGACAAGGACGGCAGGCGAGAAGGCCATCTTATTCGCCGACTTTCGTTCTCCAGGGTTCTCCACGCGCGCCACTGGCGAAATGTCTGACCTCGGCTTAGAGATGCCGCGTGAACCGGTTGCCGCGGCATATCCATTTTCTTGGGATCTGCGGCACCGCCATGGGCGGCGTGGCGGCGGCCTTGCGCGATCGCGGCTGCACCGTGACCGGCTCGGACGAAAATGTGTATCCCCCGATGTCCGATTTCCTGCGCACCAAGGGGATCACGCTGACCGAGCCCTACCGCGCGGAAAATATCCCTTCCGACGCAGAAGTGGTTGTCATCGGGAACGCGCTCAAGCGCGGCAATCCGGAAGTCGAAGCGGTCCTCAACCGGAAGCTCTATTACCTTTCGCTGCCGGAAGTGCTGAAGGAATTTTTCCTCCGCGGCCGGCACAATCTGGTCGTTACCGGAACGCACGGGAAGACGACCACGACTGCGCTCCTCGCCTGGATGTTGACGGTCGGAGAATTGGAACCCGGCTACGTCATTGGCGGTCTCCCACGCAACCTCTGCCAAGGGGCGCTTTTCAACCACGCGAAGCATTTCGTAATCGAGGGCGACGAGTACGACACCGCCTTTTTCGACAAGCGCTCGAAGTTCATCCACTACCTGCCGGAGCTGCTCGTGATCAACAACCTGGAGTTCGATCATGCCGATATCTTCCCCGACCTCGCGGCGGTGAAGCTGAGTTTCCGGCGCCTGGTCAACATCGTCCCGCAAAACGGAATGATCCTGCTCAATGGCGACGACCCGAACTGCGTCGAAGTTACCCGCGACTGCCTTGCGCCGCTGGTCGAGGTCGGTTTTTCGGAGAACTGCGCGGAGCGGATTCGCGACGTCAGTTACTCGCCGGGTGGCTCTCGTTTCTCGTTAGGCGAGGCGACCTTTGATTCGCCGCTGATCGGCGAATTCAACGTGCGCAACGCCGCGATGGCGGCGGTCGCGGCCCGCTTTTACGGTCTCACCCCGGAAGTCATCCAGACGGCCCTAACGAGTTTTGAAGGGATCGCGCGGCGGCAGGAAGTGCGCGGAACGGTCCGCGGGGTGACGGTGGTCGACGATTTCGGACACCACCCGACGGCGATTCGCGAAACGTTAGGCGCGTTGCGGCAGCGTTACCCGGGGCAGCGGCTCTGGGCGATCTTCGAGCCGCGCTCGAACACGACACGGCGCGCGGTTTTCCAGCAACAGCTGCCGGAAGCGCTCCAGTTGGCCGACGGCGTTTTCATCGCCCAGATCGCGGCTCTCGAGCAGATCCCAGTCGACGAGCGACTCGACCCCGAAGCGGTCGTGGCGGCGATCGCCGAGGCGGGACGGATGGCCTTCTACGAACGCGACGCAGCTGCCATCTTGGATCGGCTCGTCCCGCTGCTTCAGCCTAACGACGTCGTCACGGTCTTCAGCAACGGCGGTTTTGATGGAATCCACGCGAAATTGCTGGAACGCCTCGCGGAGTGATTAACCGCAGAGGACGCAGAGAGCGCAGACTGGGAAGAATTTTCATTTCTTCTCCGCGTTCTTTGTGATCGCGGCGACTAAATTTGTCCCGGCGCAGTCAGGAAGTGTGGTCAAGTACGATCCGCCAGCCTTCCGGCAGCTTGCGCAGGAGGAGGGTAAATTTTCCGTGCGTCTGGTCTTCCTTGCGTTGCAGGCTCCAGCTTCCCAGAACCATGGCCGCATCCTCGCAGAGCGGCATGATCGTTAGGCCGGAAAACGTCAGGCGGCCCATCTTCTCGCGGCTGTCGTATTTTTTCGCATAACGATCGCGCACCGTCTGCCAGCCGTGGGTTACCTCGTCGCCGGAAACAAATGTCGTTTCGGGCGAACGGGCGTAGCCGGTCATAAAGCCGTCGATCTCGCCGTGGTTCCAGGCGGCCGACTGTTCGTCGAGGAGGGCACGAATCGCCGTCGCTGGATCCGCGTCGGCCCGGGCGAAATCAGGCGCCAACAAGCCTAACGAAATGATAAACAGGGTAATTCGGGCCTTGCTCATGCCCCGAGCATGCCCCGCCGCTCCCGGCTCGTCGAGCTTCTCACTCGGCTAAGTGTTGACCTCTGTGCGGCAAACAATTACATACAGCACGTGCTTCGCCGCTTCTTTTGCTGCCTTGTCCCGTTGCTCCTATTCACCGTAACGGCCCCCGGCCAGGTGACCGGCCCAACTCCATTCGTCACGCCCCGCTCCGGCGCCCAGCCCGCCCGGCCCGGACCAAACAGCCGCCCGAACGACCTCGTGACGATGCAATATCCGAACAGCGACGTGCTCGACGTCCTGCATCTTTACGAGGGCCTGACCGGCAAGAAGCTCGTCATGGACAACAACGTCCAGGGCAAGGTGAACATCTTCATCGCCAAGCCGATCCCGCGCGACGAAGCGATCACCATCATCGAAATGAACCTGGCCCTGAACGGCTTCTCGCTCGTTCCTGCCGGGGGCGACATCGTGGAAGTCATTGGGGTGAACAAGAATCCGCGCGCCGCCGCGGTCCCGATCATCTCCGATCCGGCCGATCTGCCGCAGGGCGCGATGGTCGTGAGTTATCTTTTCCGGCTCAACTACGCCGACACCCAGGAGCTGCAGCAGGTGCTGTCGCAATATCTCGCCGGCATCGGCGGCCAGGCGCCCATTCTTGCTTTGCCGAAATCCTCCAGTCTTCTCGTCACCCAGAGCGCCGATGTTCTCCGCAAGCTGGTGAAGATGGTCGAGCAGATCGACGTCGCGCCGGCTGAAGTGACGAGCCTTTTCATTAAGCTCGAGCGGGCCGACGCGCAAAAGGTCGTCGACATGTTGAAGGAGATTTTCGAAAAGGGCGATCAGACGGCGCAGCCAGCGGGTCGCCGGGTGCGCGGAATCATCCCTCCCGGCAATCCGCAGCAGCAGGCGGCCGAGGACGAGGGCGGGGCGGTCCTGTCGGAGGACTCGCTCATTGTCGGCAAAATCAAACTCGAAGCCGATGTTAGGACGAATCGGATCCATGTAATCACCCGGCCGGTCAACCTTCCGTTCATCGAGAAACTGATCGCGGAGTTTGACGCTAACGTCGATTTTGGGCAGCCGGTGGTGCGCCCCTTGAAATACATCGCGGCGGCTGATGTTTTGCAGGTCCTGGTCAATGCGTTGACCGAGCCGGGCGACCAGAACCAACAGGGCCAGCAGGGGCTGAATCCAAATCAGCGCAATCAAAACCAAAATCGAAACCCGAATTTGCCTAACAATCAGCCCTTAAATAACACCAGCAACCCTGGCAGTGGGAGCGACAGTACCCTTCAGGTCAGTGAGCAGCTCTCGACCGAACCCGTCAACACCACTCCGCAATCGGTCACGGTCGGCAATACCAAGCTAATCGCTGACGCCCGCGCCAACACCATCATCGTCCTCGGCACGCGCGAGGTTGTGGCCAAGGTCGGGAAAATCCTCGACCAGATGGATGTGAAAGCGCCGCAGGTGGCGCTCAGCACGGTGATCGGAGAATTGCGCCTAACGAACAACGAAGAGTTTGGGGTAGATTATTTTCTGCAGTTCAAGAAGAACAACATCGCACAAAGCCCGGATGTTGGAGTCGGCGGCGGCGCGAGCTATACTGGCTCGCCGATCATTGATCCGGCCAGTCTTATCACTTTTCCAGCTTTCGCCAGCTTACCGGGAGGCCAGGCTACCGCCTATGTCGCTGCCGGTAACACGCTTGCCGCGATCGTTAAGGCACTCGACTCGACAGGTCGTTTCCGCACCATTTCGCGTCCGACAGTTTTTACGAGCAACAACAAGAAGGCGATCATTGCTTCCGGCACGGAAATTCCCGTCCCGGTCAGCACGATCAGCTCAGCTACGGCGGTGACTATCGGAAACGGAATCTCGCAGCAATCGAACATTGAGTTCAAGAAAGTCGCGCTTCAGCTCGAGGTCGTGCCACTGATCAACTCAGAGAAGGAAGTGTCGCTCGATATATTGCAGAAAGTCGACAGCGTCGCGGGCACGACAAGGATTGATAACAACAACATTCCGAACATCGCAACTCGCTACATCAAAACGACGGTTTCCGCGCCTAACCGATCGACTGTTGTTCTTGGCGGATTGATTATGGATCGAAACGATCGGGGGCGCACCGGCTTCCCGATTCTCGATCGCCTCCCGATAATCGGAGCGCTTTTCAGCGACACGAGCAAGACGAAGGAACGCAACGAACTCATCGTTCTCATGCGTCCCGAGGTTACCTTGTCGAAACTCGATATGTATCGCCTACGGGAGAAAGTGGAAGGCAAGAGCCACTTCGGACCTGAACTGGAGGAAGACGATTGTCCTGATTGCCCGCCGGAAGTCGATGGCAAAGCCCTTCCACCCCCAGACCTTCCCATGACAAAATAAATATTCTTCTCGTTATGCGCCGCTACTTCATTCTGCTCCTGGTTGCATCCTGCCTCTTGCCGATCAGCGCGCGGGCGGATCTGGCACCCCTGTATACTGACCCGCTCGCGCAGCGGGATGATTACGGGTTATTGCACCAAAGTCCGCACCTTTACCGGACTGATTTCGCTCCGCGTTATCCGTGCCGCGTCGGCTATTATTTAACGCCGAGCGAAACGCTCCTGTCGGATCCCGCCTACATCGGCGCGCTCCAGACTTCGTTGTTCCGCAACGGATATTATTGCGGTCCGATCGATGGCGTTTTCTCGGCCGAGGTAAGCGTCGCAATTGCGCGCATGCAGAAGAATTACTCCCAGCACGTCACCGGTACTATTACCCTCGGCGTTCGCCGTGCGCTGCATTTGCCGTAGATTGCAGGATGAGTCCGGCTCTCAATAAATCACTCGTCGATATTCTGCTCGCGAGCGGCGTTGCCTCGCGCGACGAAGCGACCGCGCTCGCGGCCAACCTCAACGGCGGCTCCTGGACGGCCGACGTCCTCAACTCCGGAAAAGTCGACGAACAACTCTTCCTCAAGGCAATCGGCGATTTCTTTGGCGTTCCGGTCGCTTCAATTGACGCCAAGAGCATCGAGCGCGCGACCTTGCTCGTCTTGCCGAGCCGCTTCGTCTTCCAGCACCACATCCTGCCGATCGAGATTAAGGACAACGCGATCGTGCTCGCGACCTACGATTTGTTTAACTCAACGGGGCGCCAACTGGCTTCCCAGCTGCTCGACAAACCGGCCGAGTGGGTCCTTGTCCCGCGCGCCCAAATCCTTCGCGCCATGAAAACGCTTTACGGCGTAGGCGCGGAGACTTTCGACGAAATCCTCAAGACCAATCGTTCCTTCGAAGCGCTCCAGGACATCGAGGCCAGCACCGACCTGAACGCCGACGATCCCGAGGCGTCGGTCGTGAAATTCGTCAACCAGATCATCCGCGAAGCGATTCACGAACGCGCCACCGACATCCACGTCGAGCCGCTCGAGAACGATCTCCGCATTCGTTACCGGATCGATGGCATCCTGCACGAAGTCGCCGTCCCGCCGCAATTACGCGTCCTTCAGTCGGCCATCATCTCGCGACTGAAAGTCATGGCGCACATGGACATTGCCGAGCGCCGTTTGCCACAGGACGGCCGCATCAATCTGCAATCCGCCGAGCAAACCATCGACGTCCGCGTGTCCACCATCCCGACCGTCAACGGCGAATCGATTAGCTTGCGCCTGCTGGCGCGCGATCAGCAAAAAGCCTTCGGCTTTGAGCGCCTCGACATGAGCCCGATGCAGACGCGCATCATGAAGTCGCTCCTCGCCCAGCCTAACGGAATCGTCCTCGTCACCGGCCCAACCGGCTCCGGCAAATCGACTTCGCTTTATTGCTTCCTCAGCAGCATCAACTCCGTCCAGCGCCGCATCATCACGATCGAGGAGCCGGTCGAATATCGCCTTCCCGGCGTCTCGCAGATCGATGTGAAACCGGAGATCGACCTCACCTTCGCGAAAGGCCTGCGCCACATTCTGCGGCAGGACCCAAACGTCGTCATGGTCGGGGAAATTCGCGACGTCGAAACCGCTGACATCGCGATTCGCGCGGCCATGACCGGCCACCTCGTCTTCAGCACCCTGCACACGAACGACGCCGTCGGCGGCATCACCCGTCTGCTCGATATGGATGTCGAGCCCTTCCTCCTCGCCTCCGTCGTGAAAGCGTTTCTCGCTCAGCGACTCGTCCGCACCATCTGCCCCGATTGCGCGGAGAAGGTCGATTATCCGAAAGAGTATCTCGAGGAGATTAACTTCCCGCTCGAAAATGGGCTCACCTTCCGGCGCGGCGCGGGTTGCGAAAACTGCCGTCAGACCGGTTACCAGGGCCGACTCGCGATCTACGAAATCTGCGTCGTCACCGAGCCACTCAAGCGCCTCATCATGCAAAAGCGCGACGGCGGCGAGCTAAAACAGGCGGCAGTTGCCCAGGGCATGCTGACCCTGCGCCAGGATGGTTGGCGCCGTGTTGCGGAAGGCAAAACGACGATCGAAGAAGTCGTTAGGGTAACGCAGACCGACGAAGTCATGGCCGAGACAACCGGCTTCGCCGAGCCCGTCGTGGCGGGCTAAGTGTTTCATATCCTTGTGCCGGCGAGGTGCTAACCTTCGCACCGGTTTCCAACTCGTCACGCTTATGACCCAGAACTGCCTTCAACATCGCCGCCCTGCCTAACGGCGAGGTGACGCCCGGAACATCGCGGGCTCCGATGATCCCGGAGAGTTCCGCATTGCATTCGAAAGCTTTGTTTTCTGCCCAAGAATCTTTTCGAAAATAGTTCTGGCTAAGAACTTTCGATTCTGGTCTAAAAGCGGTGAATGAATATTCCTCTCAGGCATTTCGCCGACCTCGTAGTCGGTGATTGGACTCATTCGCGGCGACGCAGCGCACAATGTTTTCTCATTGTGCTTGCCCTGTTTGGCGCCGCAATTTCGCTGGCCTCTGGGCAAGATGCCTCGCCCGCACCCGACGATGCGACGCCGATTGCCAACGCGGGGGAGCCGTCGCTCGGACCGAATGATCCGGCGCTCGAACCGGACGGACCGGCGCCAGACAGCTCACGACGGTGCCTTCGCTCCTACCCGAGGATGCGACCCCGACCACGAACACCGACGTCTCAAGCTTTATCGGTACCGGTTGCGGTTACGACGCCTGGACCGGTTCAGCGCGTCGCGTCGTGCACGACATCTATCCTGTGGCGGGTTCCATCGCCGCTGGCGGCCTGAGGTTGGACCGCACCTACTCGTCCCATAACAACGCTACCGAACAGCCCGCCTGCCCGCCCGTGCCGGGTGAGCTGTATGTTATCGCTCGTCTGTCCTACACCTGGTCCCTCAGGGGACGTGACGGAGCGAATAGCTCGTCCGACCTCTATGTCGTGCACTTTCCAGACGGCCGAGCTGAGGGTTTTCATTCGCCGGGGACCGTCTTGTTTTCCCGAGCGGCTTAGAGGGGACAACCGCGGACCTGAATCTTGAGGATGGCAGCGTGGTGCATTTCGATCACTACACCGATTTCATTGAGGACAACTTGACGTGCCTAAATCGTCAAAATTATGTTTTTGATGTCTTCACCCCAACAGGAGTAACTGACGCGCAGGGCTTACTCACAACATTACAATGGAACAAATCCCCGGGACATCCGAGGCCTACCAAAAGCGATTGAAAACCGTCACCGACCCCAGCGGACAAACTCTCTCCTTTATCTATAATACTTCCGGTTACCTGACTCAGGTCGTGGCGAGCGATGGACAGTCGGTTACCTATAACCCCTACTTTGGGTCACAATCGAGCGTCACCTACAGCGACAACACATCGGCTTTTTACACTTATGGCAGCGTCACGACGCGACCGGACGATGCGGGAGTGGTCAGGATCTACGCGGTGGTGCAAACCGCCCAGGACACCCGCGCTGAAGGACCGATGCAGTCGATTCAATATGTCTACAATCTGAGCCCCGCGCCGAAGTTCGGTGGCGAAATTGCCTCGGAAAAACATTTGTCTGATAATATCC
>JBPCLI010000069.1:0-32705 GCA_051003415.1 Chthoniobacterales bacterium
GATCTTTTCCTTCGGCATTTCCGCCGCCTTGCGCGAGGCGGAGTTCGCCATCCCACATATCATGTCTTACCTGCGCGGCGAGCGGCGTGATGAAGCGAATCCCTTCGATGCCTTTCAGCGGTTTTGCGAGAAGGGGAGCGACACCTTGGAGGACATGGTGGACCTGTTTTGGGAACAGCCGTTCGCTTTCGCCACTTTTGTGCATCATCGTTACCGCGACGAACTGACCGACGCCTTTGCCGGCCGGGTCTACGAAACCGAGCACCAGCCTTCCCATGCGATCATGCAATTCCGCAAGCTTCTAAAGCGGGAGCGGGACTACTCACACCAGGACGATTATTCCATTCCCATCGGATCGCGCTATCATGCCGAGCGGGCACCTCTATGGGCGCCCGATTCGCCAGTTGAAGGAACCGAAGAATGGCTCAAACGCAGCGCTGACCAGGATGGAAATGAAATTCCAGATCAAGACAATCCGAGCACCGCGGAACTTGTGAACGCGGAATAGATTTAATCCGTAAACCAACATGGAAATACCACAGAAACTCATCGACTACCTCAACACCAGCCGCGCCCCATTACCTCCGGTCTCCGATCCGGAAGAACCGCTTCAGATTGACTCCCTCGGTCTCATCCGCTTGGTGTCTTTCATGGAGAGCGACTGCGGCATTCGAGTGGAAGATGAGGAACTCGTCGCCGAAAATTTTGCCACCTTGCGCAGCCTGGGAGAGCTGATCGAGACGAAAACCCAAGGCGCGAATACGCCTGCGTAGGTTTGCGTCTGCGGGTTTCCTATCCGGGTCTTCCGCGAGCGGGCCGTGGAGCACGACTCTGAGATTATTTGTGTGCCCGCTACTTCCCGCCTGACTCGATTAGTTTTGGAACGATCGTCCGGGCCAGCTTGCTGAAGGCGGCCACGGCGGTGTTGGTGCCGGAATCGACCAGCCGAAGGAGGCCAATCTCCAGTCCGAGGCTCTCCCCGGCAAGTCGGATGGCGCGCAACTTGACCGCTCCCGGCTCGCGCAACGTTACCCGTGGCATCAGCGCTACAGCGTTCAGCGGTCCGAGGGAACGCAGCACCATCTCAATCGAGTTGATCTCAGCGACGGTCCGCGGACGGATGCGGTGGTTCCGGCAGATCTCGTCGGTCATTCGGCGCATGACGTAGGTATCGGGCAATTGGACGAGGCGCTGACGATGCAGTTCCGAAAGCTTCACCACGCGCCGCTTGGCCCACGGGTGCGACTCCGCGACTACGACTGTAAATTCATCGTTGCAGAGATGTTCGTAGCGGAGATTTGGAGAATGGTGTGTCACCCAGCCGAGCCCGACATCCAGTTTTCCCTCCTCCAGAAATGTTTCGATGTCGGTCGAGGAAATTTCCGAAATGCTGAGGTCGAGCCCGGGATTTTCTTTCGAGAACAGACCGAGCAAATGCGGAAGCAGCGCCAGGCTTAAGTATGGAATGATGCCGACCCGCAACGTCCCCTGTAATTCGCCGGGCTCGCTTCCGACATCCTGAAGCGATTTTTCAACCTGGTGAAGAATCGCGCGCGCGTGCTCCTGAAAAATGAGGCCGGCGGTCGTCAGGGAAACCCTTTTTCCCCGGCGCTGCAATAGCACCGCGCGCAACCCCGATTCGAGGTCGCGCATCTGCTGCGAAATCGCTGGTTGCGAAACGCCGAGGCGTTTGGCGGCCCGGCTGAAATTTCCGGCGTCAGCTACCTCAAGGAAATAACGCAACTGCCGTATCTCGAATGGTTCCTGCATCCGCCGATCATTTGGCGTAGAAGCCGCTTTACCAATCGTTGAAGCCACCTGTCAAACGACTAACAAAATAATTACAAAAAGTCCTTCCATAAGATCACCTTATTGTCCTATTTTGAAAATCGCTGTGCTCAAAAATGCTCACTATGAAATCATTTAAAGTCGTAAACTTTGTTGCAATTCTATGGTGCCTGATTCCTCTCTCCACCTATGGCGGAGAAACCTCTGTTGCCACCAGTCAAGAGGTGCAGACCGAGAAGAAAAAGTCGGAATTTAAGCGTCCGGCCTATAACACCGTCTCGCGGTGGAAAGAAGATTGGTCGGGCCTGAGGGGGCGCGATCGGCGCCAGACCGGCGATCTGTTTGATCCGATCAAGTTCATTCCCTTTGATGCCGACGGTGACATTTGGCTTAGCATTGGCGGCGGATTACGTGGACGGCTGGAGACCTTTGGTAATTTCAACTTTGGTCCGACCAACGACGCCACCTATTTCCAGTATCACTTCCTCCTCCATGGAGATCTCCACCTTACGAAATTCGTCCGGATCTTCGCCGAAGGCATCGATGCGGAAAGCACCGACCGGGACCTGCCGGGGGGCCTCCGGACGGCCGACGTCAACGCTTTCGACCTGAACCAGGCTTTCATTGATCTCAATATTCCCTTTGCGGACGGGACGCTCACCCTGCGCGGTGGACGTCAGTCGTTCGCCTTCGGCAAACAGCGCCTCGTCAGCCCGCTGCCTTGGGGCAACGCGTATCGTCATTGGGACGGATTCACCGCCATTCTCGAAACACACGGATGGAATGCGACGGGATTCTGGACTGAATATGCGCCGGTGGACAAATATCACTCCGATGTCCCCGACGGTCAGACGAAGTTCTACGGCTTTTACGCCACCCACGGAAAGCCCGTGGATCCGTTAGCGGTCGACGCGTATTTCCTCGGCCTCAATCGTGAAGACACCGTGAGCTTCAACGGCACAGCGGGCCAGGAACGACGCTACACCATTGGTGGACGCGCCTTTGGAACGCTGCAGGATTTCGATTACGAAGTGGAAAGCGCCTATCAGTTCGGAGAAGTCGGCCCCGGCGATGTCAGTGCCTGGATGTTTACCACCGAAGAAGGCTACACCTTTAAGCCCGTCCCACTAACTCCGCGTGTCTGGCTCGGCTTCGACTATGCCAGCGGCGATGACTCCGCGGGCGGCGATGTCGGAACCTTCAACCAGCTCTACCCGCTCGGTCACGCCTATTTTGGCTACATCGACGAGATCGGCCGGCAGAACATTCTCGATCTTCATCCAGGAGTCTCGGTCAAGTGCGCTTCCGATAAATTGACCGTAAAGACGGAAACCCATTTCTTCTGGCGCGCCGAATCGGCCGACGCGCTTTATAACGCGGGCGGCGGGGTCGTGCGGCGCGGCGCCCCGGGCACTTCGAAGAGAGTGGGAACTGAGCTGGACTTTGTCGCCAATTACCGCTTCAACCGGCATCTCGATGTCGAAGCGGGTTATTGCCACTTCTTCCCCGGCACGTTCATCAAGCAAACCGGGCCGGATAGCGATATCAACTTCTTCTACCTACAGACCCAGTTCTACTTCTAGGCCGGGCAGACCTGATGAGAATCGCCGTGAGAAACAAAAACCAATAGGAAAATAAGCCACATACACAGTAACAAATTCATCACCGCAGCGGTGCTGACCGCCCTCATACTCGCGGGCTGCAGCAAAAAAGAGACAGCCAAGCAGGAGTCCAACAAGGTCCGCGTCGGCTACATCGGCCTAACGTGTGAAGCATCCATCTTCAGCGCGGTCGAGAACGGCTATTTTAAGGATGAAGGCCTCGACGTCGAGCTGATCAAATGCGACTGGAAAAACTACAAGGACACCCTGGCGCTCGGCGGATACGACATCACGCAGCATCTCGTGATGTATTTTTTGAAGCCGATCGAGCAAGGCCTCGACGTTAAATTCACCGGCGGCATTCACAGCGGTTGCCTCCGGGTGCAGGCCGCGGCCAAGAGTGATATTACGACCGTCGAACAACTGCGCGGTAAACGGATCGGCGTTCCGGGAATGGGAACCCCGCCGTTTGTCTACACGAACCGCGTGCTCAAACGCCACGGGATCGACGGGAGCAAGGAAATTGAATGGAAGGTTTTCCCGGTGGGCGAGCTCGGCCTGGCGATCGACAAGGGGGAAGTTGATGCCGTCGCCGACTCCGAGCCGATCGGCAGCATGTTGCTGACCAGCGGCAAAGTAAGAAACGTGGCCGACCAGGCCGTGGACGCAGGTTATAAGGACGAATATTGCTGCGAGGTGATCGCCAACGGCAAGTGGCTCTCTGCCAATCCTAAGACGGCGGCCGCCGCCACGCGTGCCTTGTTAAAGGGAGCAAAATATGTGGAAGCTAATCCAAAGACTGCCGCGGAAATGTCGGTCGAGAAAAAGTATCTCGCTTCCAATCCGAAAATGAATGCGGTCGCACTCTCGAAGCTGAGTTACATCCCGAGCGTAACCCGCGCGGAGGCTTCGGTAAAAACTGCCGCCCAGGAGATGATCGCTGCCGGTATGCTCGCGCCGAACACCAACGTCGAAGAACTGACCAAGCGCGCCTTTGCCCACCTTGATGGCGTGACCGACGAATGGATCGAGAAGACCGAGGTGAAGAAAGTAGCGGACGGGCAGATGCTTCCTTCGCAAGGTAGCAACGCAGTGGCGATGTCGAATGTCGACACCTCCTGCTGCGCGATGCCACTGCCGACGAATTAGGCTAGCGCGCGCCTTCGCCTTACTCGAAGAATTCTCGCCGGCCGGACGCAGGTCCAACTCCAGCGTCCGGGACGGGTGAGGCGGGCTGGCGAGATGCCAGTAAGATCCGCCGTCTGATCAGGATTGAGCCCGCGAGTTTCGCGAAATTCTCGACGGTTGTGTCAAGCAAACCGTCGCCCCCCCAACGGGCTCGCGTAGCGCAGTCACGTGCCGATCGCGCCCAGATCCTCCCACGCCCGCTCCACCGCGCCGCGACTCTGGCTCATGCTTTTCCTCCGAAGGTCACATGATCATCCAGATCGATCAGGTCCATCCAGGTCTTGATGTCTTCGCGTGTCTTCGAGAATGAACCAACGCGGCGAAAGAAAAAGATGAGGGTTTCTTCGTCACTGTCCGGCGTCCGGCGGAGCAGGTAATCGCTCCACTGTTCAATCTCCCACGGCGTTGGGTGATATTGCGCATTGGCGCCGAGCCATTCGAGAATTTCTAAATCGCCTTTGCCAGCCGCCAACTCGTTGAGCAAAGCCGCAGGATCGAAGCCGAGGAAGTTAATGATGTGCTGATCGAACGGCGCGTCGTAATTGAACTCGCCGTTCTTGCCCGCGACGGTGGCGCGTCCTTTATCGAGCATGCGTGGTAGTGTCACGTAACCCCCCAGCTTGCAACGCGGGCTGCGCGGCGGGCGCTGGGTCAGATCGGGGCCGGAGATTGACGAAGTATCGGGCATTTGTGGTTTGTTTGTACGTTCTCGCAGGCGTTGCGGACAGAATAGCGCACGTCGCGCACTCTCGGCAAAAAATGCCGGTTCGAAATCAGCCTCGCAATGGCCGCGCCAGTTGCTAGAACCAAAGCGCAACGCTTTGAAAAATTATCTCACGCTGAATCTGAGTCTACTCTATTGGATCTTCATCGCTCCCTTCCGGGGCGAGATGTTTAAAGTCGCGCCCGTCTTTCGCCAAATGGTAGCGATTGGCGTACGGGCCGCGCCCATGGTCGCACTTACTGCCTGCAGTGTGGGAGTGACCCTCGCCATGCAGGCCGCGCATTCCCTGCAACAACTCGGGGCCGAAATTTACGTGCCGGATCTCGTCATGGTCACCCTTCTGCGCGAGATGGGTCCGGTCCTGATCGCAGTCATTGTGATTGGCCGGAGCGGCTCGGCCGTCGCCGCCGAGCTGGGGACGATGAAAGTCTCGGAGGAAATCGAAGCGCTCGAGGTGATGGCGATCAACCCGGTCAGTTATCTCATCGTTCCGCGATTTCTCGCCATGCTTGTCATGTTGCCGGCGTTGACGATCCTGGGCGATTACATCGGCGTTTTCGGCGGTTGGGCGGTTTGCCGGTCGGCGCTTGATTTCAACACCGCAGGTTACGTTTTGCGCGCCATCCAGAGCGCCGACACCTGGGACCTTTACTCGGGCATGATCAAGAGCGTTGTCTTCGCCTGGATCGTGATCACGATCGCCTGCAACGCCGGTCTGCATGTGGAAGGCGGCGCGGAAGGCGTGGGCCAGGCGACGACTTCCGCAGTTGTGCAAGCCTTGCTCGCGATGCTCGTCTCGAACGCCATTCTGACCTCGATCTTTTTCTTCGGATAATGACTACGCAAGACCAACCGGTCGTTGAGGTGACCGATCTCGTCCGCAAATTTGGCGAGCGCCGCGTGATCGACGATCTCAGTTTCCAGATCGATCGCGGCGAGACGCTCGTCATCATGGGCGGGAGCGGCTGCGGCAAGAGCACGTTGCTCCGTCACATCGTCGGAGTGATGAAGCCGAACTCCGGTTCGGTCAAAATCTTCGGCGAAGAAATTACGACGATGAACGAGCGCGAGATCGCGAGTGTGCGCCGGCGCTTCGGCATGTTGTTTCAATCGGGCGCGCTCCTCGCCTCACTCACCGTTGGAGAAAATGTCGCGCTTCCCTTGCTCCAGCACACCGATCTCAAACCGGAGGAGATCGAGGCGGTCGTGACGAGCAAACTGCAAATGGTCGGCCTGAC
Source organism: Chthoniobacterales bacterium (assembly GCA_051003415.1). GTDB lineage: Bacteria > Verrucomicrobiota > Verrucomicrobiia > Chthoniobacterales > UBA10450 > Palsa-1392. The sequence goes on from JBPCLI010000069.1 coordinate 6,540, forward strand.
TGGTTTCGAAAACCTCAAGCCGTCCGAGATCAGTGGAGGCATGAAGAAGCGTGTCGGCTTGGCCCGCGCTCTCGCGCTCGATCCAGAACTGCTCTTCAGCGACGAACCGACCTCCGGTCTCGATCCAATCATGACCGCGGTCGTCGACAAGCTCACTCTCGAGCTCACCCGGGGGAGTGGCATGACCGCCGTCGTCGTGACGCACGACATGACGAGTGCGTTTCGGATTGCGACGCGCATGATCATGCTCAACCGCGGCAAGATCATCGCCCAAGGCACGCCCGAAGAGATCCGCGCCAGCCCAAACCCCGAGGTCCAGCAATTCATTAACGGCGAAGCCGACGGGCCCGTGCCGCTCAACCTCTCGCAGGGTGAACACCATGATCACCCTCATCTTCGACCGCGTCCGCTCGTCCGAGCGCGCAATCGTTTCCATCACAAGACACCATGAAAAAAAGCTTCTCCGATTATCTCGTCGCCCTCGCGGTTATCATTTGCAGTCTCGTCCTGCTCGGTGCGCTGACGGTGGCGCTTTCCGGTTATCGTTTGCAAAAGCCGACCCGCACCTTGCAGATCGACTACGAAGACGTCGCTGGGATCAAGGTGCATTCCGAAGTTCGTTATGCCGGCGCGCCGGCCGGTCGCGTGATCGCGATGCGACATCTCACCGCCGCGCAGCGTGTCGCTGCCTCCAATAAAAAAGACGCGGTCCGGGTAACGATTGAATTGCTCGAGAGCGTCCCGCCGCTCCCGGCCGACATCGCGGCCAGTCTCGGCTCCGACACCATGCTTTCGCCCAAGTTCGTCGCCCTTTCCGCCGGCACGCCAGGCAAAGCGATTTTGCCTAACAATGCCATCATGCAAGGCGCGCCTTCCTATGGCATCGAGCAGCTCACGGGTGCGATCGGCCCGGTTCTGACCAACGCCAACAAGCTGATCGATAACCTGAACGGTACGGTCACGAATCTGAATGGAGCGGTCACGAGCGTGAAGAGCGATCTCGGCATATTTCTGCCAAAGCTGTCTCCCGTCGCGGACACAGCCAAGGTCGATCTCGAAGAATTGCAGAAAACCATCCAGGGTTTGAGCGGCATCGAGACGAAGGCGGGCACGGTCTTCGCGACGGCCGATACCTTTCTCGGCTCGACCGATAAACAATTGCGTGAGCAAATGCGCGAGCTGCACGTCATCCTCCTCAACCTCAAAGTCATCACGACCCACGCCAAGGCGCTCGTCGACACGCTCGCCGAGAAGCCGAATCGAATCATCTTCAGCGGCAAAGCGAACAAGCTGACTCCGGAAGAGGACATCATTAAAAGCCGGCAACCGCTCCCCGGCCGGGCGCCCTGAGCCTCGCCTAACGAACTCGATCGTGAACCCGCGCGAGTCGCAGTCGCGCGAGGAGGGAATTCGCGTTACCAATCTCGATGGAAAGTTTAGTTCGGTGGGCTGGGATTTTGGTTTTGGTTTGTTCGTTGGCGCCGGCGCTTCGGGCGCAGGAAATGGAATTGGCGCCCATTGTCTCGCCCCCTCCCGCACTCGCCACGCCTTCCGCGGCGCCGTCGATCGCGTCCGCTTCCGCCACGCCTTCTCCCGCCGCCAGCCCGGCACAGCTAACAGACATCCTTCTCAAGGGAATCAAGGCGCGCGCCATCGGGCCCGCGCTCATGGGCGGGCGCATCTCGGATATCGCGATCGATCCGCGCAATCCGTCCGTCTTTTATATCGGACTCGGAACCGGCGGCGTCTTCAAAACCGGAAACAACGGCGTTACCTTTGACCCGATCTTTGACAAGCAACCCGTCCTCGCGATCGGCGCGCTCGCGATCGCGCCATCCGATTCCGATGTCGTCTGGGTCGGAACCGGGGAGGCGAACGATCGCAATTCCTCGGAATGGGGCGACGGCGTTTATCGCTCGACGGACGGTGGTGGTACCTGGACGAACGTCGGCCTGAAAGAAAGCCGGTCGATCGCGCGGATCGTGGTCCATCCGACGAAGCCGGACGTCGCCTACGTGGCGGCGATGGGAAATCTCTGGAAGGACGGCGGCGAACGCGGCCTCTACAAAACGACGGACGCCGGCAAAACTTGGAAGGTCGTCTTGAAAGCTCCCGCGCCTAACGATTCCCGGACCGGTTGCGGCGACGTTGCGCTCGATCCCTCAAATCCCGAGATCGTTTACGCCGCGCTTTACGCACGGCAGCGCACCCCGTGGTCGTTTGCTTACGGCCCGACCGCGACCAACGGCCAAGATGTGGGCGGCATCTTCAAGAGCAGCGACGGCGGTGCGACGTGGAAAAAATGCAACGGCGGGTTGCCGGGCCTAACGGGTCGGATCGGTCTCGCGGTTTCGCCGAGCAAGCCGAAACTGGTGATGGCGATCGTCCAGAGCGACGAAGGCGGCGCGAGCGATATGCGCGATCTGCACAGCAAGGCCGGCGGCGTTTTTCGATCCGAAGATGCAGGCGAAAAGTGGACGCGAATGAGCGATATCGATCCGCGTCCGTTTTATTTTAGTCAGATCCGAATCGATCCCGCGAATGATCAACGCGTTTACCTGCTCGGGATGGCAGTTCTCGCTTCGGATGAAGGCGGGAAAAATTTCCGGGAAGATCTTTCCGAGAAAGTGCATCCCGACTGCCACGCGCTCGCCATCCAACCCGGCACCACGCCGGCGCCCAAAGCAGCCAAACCCGAAGATACGAACAAACCGCCGAAACCGCCGGTCTGTCAGCGGCTTTTACTCGGAACCGACGGCGGCCTCTACCAGAGCTCCGCGGCGGGGAAGGCATGGGATCATCTTAATCGTTTCCCCGGCGGCGAATTTTATCGCATCACGCTCGACGACTCGCAGCCGTTCTACCGAGTGGCCGGCGGGTTGCAGGATAACGAGAGCTTTGTCGGACCGAGCCAAGTCGCCACCAAGGAAGGCATTCGCAATTCCAACTGGACCGCACTCGAGGGCGGCGACGGATTTTATGTCGTTTTCGATCCGTCCGATCGCGACGTTTTCTATGCGGAGAGCCAGGAGGGTTACGTCCATCGAATCAATCTCCGCACGGGCGAGAAACGCGACCTGCGACCGGAAGCTGCCGAGGGCCAGGAACGTTACCGGTTCCATTGGAATGCGCCGCTCCTTGGGAGCCGACACCAGGCGGCCGTTCTTTATCTCGCGGGGAATCGGGTTTTTCGCCTGACGGATAAGGGCGAGCATTTCCAAGTCATCAGTCCTGACCTAACGCGGAATGAATCGGACAAAGTGAACGCTGCCGGAAGCGGCGCCGAAAACTACGGGGTCGTCTATTCGTTAGCCGAATCTCCTGTCAAAGCCGGCCTGCTGTGGGCGGGAACGGACGACGGACGCCTTTGGTTGACGCAGAACGACGGCGGGAACTGGACCGAACTGACGGCGAAGCTGCCAGAGCCGGTCCGCGGACAATGGGTCGTGCGAATCGAGCCCGGCGCGAAAGACCCGATGGTCGCCTACGTCGTGACCAACGCTTACCGAACAAGGGACGATCGGCCCGGGATCCTGCGCACCGCGGATATGGGCCAGACCTGGCAGAGCGTCACCGGCCAGGGACTTCCGCCTAACGATCCGGTGGAAGTGGTCCGGGAAGATCCGGTTAATTCCAATCTCCTTTATGCCGGGACGCATTTTGGGTTGTTCGCTTCGCTGGATGGCGGTGCCCACTGGATGCGAATCGGCGATTTGCCTAACGTTCGGGTGGACGATCTCCAAATTCACCCGCGCACCAGCGACCTGGTCATCGCCACTCACGGCCGCAGTCTCGAGATCCTCGATGACACGCGTGCTTTCCGTGAGCTGACGCCGGAAGTGATGGCGCAACCGGCGCATCTGTTTACGATGGCGCCCGCGCGCGGATTTTACCTCCTCTCCGGTTTCGTCGATTGGGATGGTAAGGGTGTCTATCGGGGCGAAAATCCGCCGGAGGGGGCGTTACTGACCTTTTGGGTAAAGGAATTCACGGGTGATGAAGTGAAGATCGCGATCACGAACGTGGCTGGGCAGCCGATCGCGAACCTGAAGGCCTCCGGCGCGCCCGGCTTGAATCGGGTGACCTGGGATCTGCGTCCGACCGAGGACGTTCGGATCAAATACGGCGGTGATGATCCGAAGAAATTTGTCCCGAGCGGCGATTACACGGCCGAATTGAGTTACGGGAAGGAAAAGTCGAAACAGACTTTCCGGGTCCAGATCGCGGAGGGAATTACCACTCGTTAGGCTAACGGATTATTGGTGCTTGTCCGCCCGGAGCGGATTTGTTATTGCTCGGTCGAGCCCGCAGGCCGGCGATGAGCACAGAGGCCTCTTCAGCGAATCCCTCGTTGCGACTGCAGGTAATTGGAGGCGGAGTTTGCCCAATTGCATGGCCGGTCCGCTCGCGAGCGACGCCCCGGTCGATCCGGAAAAGCGGCTCGAGGCGATCTGGGCTGCAGCCCATGCGCTCGAGGAATAGCAGGCGGCACTCTGCATCTCGGGTGGTGGCATTCTCCGGGAGCAACTCGCCTGGCAGGAGTGGAAGGCGGAAAGCGACCGACGGCGCCGGACGGCGTAATCTACATCACGCCGGCCTGTTACGGGAATGAGCCGCGGGCAACCAGCTACTGGCGGAAAAAAATCAGACTAGGAACAAGACCTAGATAAAGACGCACTCTCCCCCTCATTGTGAGGCGCTGCATTGGCCGGGAAGTTGAAGGTCTCATCGCTCGTGGGCGATGGAGAAAACGGGACCCTTCCTCTATGATTCAACCGCTGATTGACACCTCGGGCTTGGCTGAAGCATCGGACGAGACCTTGATGAAGGAGATTACCAACCGGCATCAAACCGCGTTGTGCGAGCTCTATCAGCGCTACCGGAAAACTTTAAAGTCGGTCGTCACGCGGGTCGTTCATGAGGAGATGGAAGCGGACGACGTTTTGCAGGAAATTTTTCTGCAGATTTGGAAAGAGGCTGGAAACTATTCCCCCAAGGCGGGCCGACCGCTTGGCTGGGTGGTCACCCTGGCGCGACGACGGGCGATCGATCGCCTGCGTCGTCGCCAGGCATATTGCCGGGCGAAGGACCGCTTCGAAGCGCAAATCGAACAACCCGGCGCGCGTTCTACGAGCCAGATGAGTGATGACCTGATCCGCTCTGATCTGCGCCGTTTTCTCGAGCGTCAACTCAATGGACTGCCGGAATACCAGCGGGAGGTCATCAAGCTCTCCTTTTTCGAGGGCCGGAGCCACCGCGAAATTTCGCACCTTACCAAGACGCCGTTAGGGACAGTTAAGACGCGCCTCGAGCTGGGGATGCGCAAATTGACCAACTGTGTTCGGCCGCTCCGTCGCAAGATTTAGCGACACAACGGATCAATCCGCTTCTTCTGCCTCGCCCGGCGCGTCTTTATCCGGCTCGATCTCTTCGTTCTCGAGCGAGAAGCGGCGTTTGCGCTTGTTCGACGGCAAGGGTGAGAGCGTCATGGTGATATTTCGACCGGCGGCTTTCGGTTCCATCTCCACTTGCGCCATAGTCGCGAGATCGTCGCGCACTTTGTACATGAGCTGCATCCCAAATTCCTGGTGGGCCATCTCGCGACCGCGGAATTGCAACTGCACCCGCACCTTGTTGCCCTTGTCGAGGAACTGCTCGCCGTGGCGGATCTTCGTCAGGTAATCGTGGTCGTCGATGTTTACCCGGAACTTTATTTCCTTCAGCTTCGTGCCGGACGCTTTCTTGTCCTTTTCCTGTTTCGAAATGTCGTAACGAAATTTTCCGAAATCGACAATTTTGCAGACTGGGGGGTTGGCGTTCGGGGCCACTTCAACCAGATCAAGACCCATGCCCTGGGCTCGCTTTATCGCCTCGGACAATTTCATCACGCCGAGTTGCTCGCTGGTCGAGCCCATGATGACGCGGACTTCGCGCGCGCGAATCCGGCCGTTTACACGAATTTGTTGTTGCAGAAGTAAAGGTCTCCGGGCCGGCGACGAGGGAGTGAGACTGACGCCGTCATTCTTATGCTCGCAATCTCACGTCGCGCCAATTTGCAGCGCGCCGCACTCGGAAATCTTCGCGCTTGCGAGAGAGCGCGCCGACCGGTTCGAGGCATCGCCTAAACCGAGGGGAAGTTGTATCCGACATCGGAAAAGTCGCAAGGTGTTTCTGATCACGCCGGGGCCGAGCCGTAGTGCGCGGCATGTGCTTCGTAGCCGACGATATCGTCGAGCATTGCCTCGATGGTCGCCGCCAGCGGCGCCGCTTTCGCGAAGCCCGAGAAGACGGCGCGATCGCCGATCGGTGTATCGATCACGAACGTCGGGCGCTGCGTCACCTGCATGGCATGGAATTCCGCCGTGCTCTGGCGGACGCGCCCTTCGGTCTCAGGCGCTTTCGCGCATTTCAGCAATAGCCCTCGATCCAGCCCGGTCGCTTCCGCCACGACTTCCGCGGCTACTTCCCAATCGGCGATTTTTTTTCCTTCCCGCAACTCGGCGTGGCTCAGCGCGATCCAGGCACGGTCATCTTCCACGCCTAACGTGCGGGCCGCTTCCGCGACGCAATTCGGTTCCGGGTATTCGGCGCGGCCGGGTTCCACCCAACTTGCGTCCAGACGCATCGGCGAGCGCATCAAGAGGCCGCTGCGCCGATAGTACCACTCCGTGTGCTCGCGAGTCGGCGGAAGGCCTGCTTTATCCATGAGCGCGATCTTCCACTGAAAATCGACCCGATCGCCGTATCGGGCGCGCAACTCCTGCCAGGCCGGAATCGCCCAATGGCACCACGAAGAAATAACGTCGAGGTAGTTTGTGATGAGTAGTCGCATAGAACATATAGGTCGCACGGGACAGGAAAGTCTCATAGGAACCATCGCCGAAAACCTTGATCGATCTCAATCACATACTGCTCTTCATCGCGGTCGTTTCGCCGTTGATTCTGCTCGCGCGCATCGTGCGATTGCGGAACCCGCGGAATCACGGGTGGCGCATCGCTTCGGTCATCGTGCTTATCGGTTGCGCCGCGGCCTGGTTCTTCGCCCCGGCGATTGCCGGTTTTGTCGGCGGAACGCTCTGGTGCTTTCTGCTCCTCATTCCGTCGCTCTCGGACCGGAAAATCGAAGAACTCTTCCTTACCGGCCGCTTCGCTGAGGCGCGTCGCCTCGCCGTCGTCAGGCAGGTAATTCATCCTTGGCAGGACTCTCCTTATCACCCTGTTGTGTTCCGCATTCTCGAGCAGGCGATTGCCGGCCGCTTGGACCGGTCGCTCGACCAACTAGCGGTCGAACGCGAGCAGGTCACGCCAGCCGGACGCTTCGCCGCCGCGCTCACCTTCGCGTTGACCGAAAACTGGTCCGGCCTCATGCAATGGTGCCGGCGCGATCTCACAGTGACCGCGAATCCCGCTGTCCTCGCACTCTACTTTCGTGCGCTCGGCGAAACCGGCGAGTTGGATGATCTCGTCCTTCTCCTGAGTTCCCGGGCCGGAATCCGCGAGCCGCGCCTAACGATCGATCTGCCATGGATTTGGAATCTCGCTGTGACGCTCGCCTTTTGTGGAAAGACCGGCGCCCTTCTTCGCCTGTTCGACGAAGACCTTCGTCATACCCCGGCAGAAGAGAAGGAATTCTGGCTCGGGACCGCGGAGCTTGCCGAAGGCCGAAACGCGGCGGGGCGTGATCGCCTGGAACAATTGCGGCTGCAGAATCGCAATGCCGTTTTGCGGCGTTCGATCGATCGGCGTCTCATCCAGCTGCCTCCGGATGAGCCTCTCTCCCGGACTGGTGAAAAGCTGCTCGATCGCGTCCTCGCCGACAACGCCACGGGCAAGGGGACCCCACGGCGGACCGCGGGCACACCGGCGGTCTGGGCGTTGATCCTGCTAAACGTTGCGATGTTTGGCGTCGAGATGCTGTTCGGCGGCTCGACGAACACGCAAGTCTTACAAAATCTTGGGGCTCTTGAACCCCAGGCGGTAATCGTTAGGCACGAATACTGGCGGCTCTTCACCGCGCTCTTCCTGCATTACGGGTCGCTCCATGTCGGCGTCAACCTGCTCGGCCTTTACATCCTTGGTCCAGCCTTGGAACGCACGATCGGCGCGGTAAAGTTCACTCTCAGTTATCTCCTCAGCGGGCTCGGCTCGAGCGCCGGCGTGGTGCTTCTCTGGTGGCTGCGTCTGACGAATTCCAACCTGCTCGTCGGCGCCTCGGGCTGCATCATGGGGGTGATTGGTGTCTCGGCCGGTCTGCTGGCGTTTCGTCACCGCCAATCACCGCTCGCCGGGCGCCAGTTGAAAAACATCATCGCGATCGTCGCCATCCAGACGGCTTTCGATCTCTGGAGCCCACAAGTCAGCCTGGCCGCACACCTTAGCGGTTTCGTGAGCGGCTTGGCCATCGGGGTCATCCTGGCTGCGCAACGAACGAAGCAACGCCCGTTTCATTCCCGGCCCGCGGGATGAACTGTAACCTGCCGAACAAACGGAACGCTTGCTGCTCGTCATTTTGCTGCCAGTATTCCGCCTCTTGCTAACGGGCACGCACTTTTCTCGACATGCCGAATATCCAGACCTATAACGTCATTCCGAATCTTCCGGCGCAGCTCGAGCCGCTGCGCGAAATGGTTTTCAATCTTTGGTGGACTTGGGAGCCGTCCGCGCGCCGGCTCTTTCGCCATCTCGATCCCAAGCTCTGGGACAGGACCAATCACAACCCACTTCGGATGCTCCAGCTTTCGCGTCAGGCGCGGCTGGAGGAGGTGGCGAAGGATGAGGTTTTCCTGCGTGACCTCGCCGACGTCTACCGAGCCTATCAAAAGTATCTTGGCCGGAAAGACACCTACGGGAAAAAGGGCGCCGGGCGTGAGATCAAGAAACCGATCGCCTATTTCTCGGCGGAGTTTGGTTTCCATGAGTCGATCCCGAATTACTCCGGCGGCCTCGGGATTTTATCCGGCGATCACTGTAAATCGGCGAGCGACCTGGACCTGAATTTCATCGCGGTCGGGTTGCTTTACCGCCACGGCTATTTCAAACAGCAGATCAACAAGGAGGGCTGGCAGGAAGCGATCAACCTGAACCAGAATTTTCACCATCTGCCAACTCGCGAAGTGATGCGCAACGACCAGATTCTGCTTGTCTCCGCGCATCTCCTGGGGCGTGAAGTCTTCGCCAAGATCTGGGAGTTACGCGTCGGCCGGATTAAGCTTTACCTGCTCGACACGGACATTCCGGAAAATCGCGCGGAAGACCGTCTTATTACGGCGGAGTTATACGGCGGTGATCTCGAGATGCGGATGCGCCAGGAGATCGTGCTCGGCATCGGAGGCGTGAAGGCACTCGCCGCCCTCGGTCATGAGGCGGAAGTCTTTCACATGAATGAAGGGCATTCCGCCTTTCTCTCGCTCGAACGCATTCGCCTGCATGTCACCCAGCATGACCTGGATTTCTATTCCGCCCTCCAGGTCGTTGCCGCGGCGAATGTCTTCACCACTCATACGCCCGTCCCGGCCGGGAATGACTCTTTCCCGCGCGAAATGATGGTGCGCTATTTCACCGATTTCGCTGCACAACTTCGAATTCCGTTCGACGAGCTCTTTCGCTTTGGCCAGACGACAACGGATCCGGCGGCGAGCTTCAGCATGACGATCCTGGCTTTGCGCATGAGCCGGCACGCCAACGGGGTAAGCAAGCTGCACGGCGAGGTAAGCCAATCGCTTTGGCAGGATGTCTGGGCTGGCGTTCCGACTCATGAAGTTCCGATCACCAGTATCACAAACGGCATTCATACCAAGACCTGGATGGCACCGGAGTTCTCCGCTCTTTATACCAAGTATCTCGGACCCTGGGAAGACAACCTGACGAAGCCGGATTTCTGGCGAGGGGTGATAGAGATTCCCGACGCGGAGCTATGGGAAACTCATCAGCAGCTAAAGCTCCGGCTGGTTAATTTTGTCCGCGATCGCGTCCGAGCGCGGCGGGCGCGGATTGGGGAATCGCCAGAGTCGATTCGGTCGGTCAACGGGATCCTTGATCCCGAAATTCTCACGATTGGATTTGCCCGCCGCTTTGCGACCTACAAGCGCGGCGCTCTTCTCTTTAGCGATCCCGACCGCCTGCTCCGGATTTTGAACGACCTGGCGCGTCCAGTGCAATTCATCTTCGCCGGGAAATCGCATCCTCGCGACGAAGGCGGGAAGACACTCATCCAGCAGGTCTACAAGCTGAGCCGCGAGCCCGGTTTTCATAACCGTATTGTCTTTGTCGAAGATTATGACACTTATATTGCGCGTCGCCTCGTCCAGGGAGTGGACCTGTGGCTGAATAACCCGCTGCGCCCCCTTGAAGCCAGCGGAACGAGCGGGATGAAACTTCCGCCCAACGGCGGCCTCAATCTCAGCGTGCTCGACGGCTGGTGGTGTGAAGGGTTCAATGGCAAGAACGGCTGGGCAATTGGCGCCGAGATCGAGGATGGAGATGGCGAATTCCAAAATGAAGTGGACGCTGCCAGTCTTTACCAGCTCCTCGAGAACCAGGTCATCCCGCTCTATTACGCGAAACCCGACGGGAAACTTCCCCTCGCCTGGCTGCAGTTGATGCGTGAGTCGATCCGCAGCGTTACGCCGGTCTTTAACACTCACCGAATGGTCGAGGAATACACCGAGCGGCTGTATCTGCCGGCGGCCAAAGCTCACCAGGAATTTGCCCGCGATGGCTGGCGCGCGGCAACCGAGTTAAGTCAGTGGAAGGCGCAGATGCGGAAGGACTGGCCGCAGGTCCGCATCAATGACGTGCAGATCGGAAACAAAGACCGGCAGAATATTCACGTCGGTGATTTGCTCCAAGTGTCGGCCCGGGTGCATCTCGGGGCGCTCGATCCGAGGCATGTGCGAGTCGAGGCTTATCACGGCGAAGCGGAAAACGACAGCCTGCACGATCCCACCGTGACAATCCTGGGAGAAGGACGTCGTCTCGGCGACGGCGGTGATTACCTTTACGAAGGTTCTATTCCCACTGCGGAAAGTGGAACCTACGCTTTCAACGTGCGCGTGGTGCCGACGTATCCACACCTGCTTCAAGCGCACGAGCTGCGGCTCATCACCTGGGCATAGCGCTTCGGCCCTTTCTTTCGCCCGTTAGTTATTTTCGGCTCCCGGGCTCGCTTTCAGGGCACTTTAAGACCCATCCTTTCCAGAGGGTTAGAGAAAACATTACTTGCTCTATCCCCACTATGGCCTATAACTGCGCATGGACGTATCTGTTAAACAACTAGAAGAAGCAGTGGCGGTAAGGCGACAAATCGACCAACTGCAAAGTCGACTCAGAAGTATCTTGGGCGGCTCAAGTGCGGCGAGCAGTTCAGCGAGCAGCTCTCCCAGCTCCGCGCCGGCCAGCACTGGCAAGACCGGCAAGACTCGTAAGCGCCGTGGCGGCCTCTCGGCTGCCGGACGCGAACGCATCGCGGCGGCTGCGCGGGCTCGTTGGGCGCGCGCTAAGGCTGGGACCGGTGGCAGCTCGGCTTCGAGCACCAAGGCTGCGAGCAAAAAGTCTGGCGGTAAAAAGAAAGGCATTACTGCCGCTGGCCGCAAAAAGCTCTCGCAGATGATGAAAGCCCGCTGGGCTGCTCGTCGTAAAGGTCAGGGCTAGTCTGCCAAAGCCATTGTCGCCAGAGTCACCGCCCGCTTTACAGCGCGGCGACGAGGCGAACAAACTCTTCATAGTCCGCGGCTTCGCGCGCTGCTTTATTCAGCGCTGCGAGCCGCGGATTATCATTTGGCTGGCCCAAATGGACCCTTTGTGGTTTCACTCCGTTGGCAAAGACAATCTCATCCCACTGGATTGATTTGATCCAGTCGTTGAATCTCGCCACGGAACGACCCCGAAAGTAAGCCCGGGTATCTTCCGGCGGGGCGAAGATGGCGTGCTTGATCTCGGCTTCCGTCACGAACCGCCGCATCGTGCCCTGATGGAGGAGTTCATAGAAGAGACCCGATTCGGGTGCGATGTTGTGGTATTCCAAGTCGATCGATTGCAGCCAGGGATCGCTCCACGATAACCGCTCTTCCTCGCGCAATGCCTGGAGCAATTCCTTCTTGGCCACCCAGTCGACCCGGTCGCGGCATAGCCGCACATCTCGCTGCAAATCATTAAGGACTGCTTCCCATTCCTGGAGGAGCCAACTGACTTCCGGGTCCGGTTCCTGCGCAGCTGCTTTCCGGGCGGCGGCCAGGTAGATTCGTTGCACATCGATCGCGGAGATCTTGCGCCCGTCGCTTAGTTCAATGATCCAGTCATAAGTCTGATCACGACTGATCGATTTTGTGGCGTCGACTGGTTGCGCGATTTCGAGTTGAGGAACGGCTCCGCGTTCGATCAGGTCCAGAACCAAAGCCGTGGTCCCAATCTTAAGCGCCGTAGCCCACTCACTCATGTTGGCGTCGCCGAGAATCACATGGAAACGCCGGTATTGACTCGCGTCGGCGTGCGGCTCATCCCGCGTATTTACTAAGGGACGCCGGTTCATCGTGTCGATACTCACCAGGACGGCAAAAAAATCCGATCGCTGCGAAATCTGGTAAGTCCCGGGTAGTCCGGTTGCGCCTTCCGCCTCAATGCCCATCTTGCCCGCCCCGGCAAAAATCTGGCGGGTAACGAGAAACGGCAGAACCCCGGCGACGATCCGGTCCCAGGTCACGTCACGCCGCATCAGGTAATTATCGTGACAACCATAACTGTGCCCCGAGAAGTCGGTGTTGTTCTTGTAGAGCCGGACAGATTGTTCGTTAGGCAGCTTCAGATTGCGGCGGCGCGCGCATTCCGCCAGGATACGTTCCCCGGCCTTATCCTGCGCGACCAGATCGCGCAGGGTGGTGCATTCCGGAGTGGAGTACTCGGGATGGGCATGGTCGTTGTAAAAACGCGCGCCGTTACTCAGGACCAGATCGCTTTTGATTTCCTCAAAGCTGAGCGGCCGGTTGCGATCGATCTCAAAGTAGGCCGACTCATCTGTGTCCTGGAGCAACTCCGCGGCCCGGAAACCGCGCGCATCGCGATGCGGATCCTCCAGGTCGTAATCCCACTTCATGTGCGCGCCGTGTTCCGTGTAACCGCGCACCAGTTCGATCGACTCCGCTACCACGTCCACCGATTCGGCCCCATCGACCGTGATCCCGTATTCCGTTTCCAGCCCAAAGACCCGTCTCATCGCCTTTCAACATACACCTGCCGCGCGCGGCAATCCTGCGCGGAGCGATCGATTGCGCCTAGCAAATACGCGGGAGTTGCTCGCCCGAGAGCATATCGACCACTCGTGTCCCGCCGACCCGGGTCTTCATCGTGACGAAGCCGGGATGGTCGCCTACCACCTCGCCGATTACGGCGGCGTTTTCGCCTAACGGATGATTGCGCATTGCCGCGAGGACCGCATCTGCCTCCCCCGGAGGAACGACCGCGATCAACTTGCCTTCGTTCGCGACGTACAAGGGATCGAGTCCAAGGATCTCGCAGGCGCCCTTTACTTCCTCACTGATCGGAATCGCCGCTTCCTGGAGAAGGATGCCAACATTGGCCGATTGTGCGATCTCGGTCATGGCGCTGGTGACGCCGCCCCGTGTCGGGTCGCGCAGGACGTGAACGTCGCCACAGGCTCTTAGGATATCCTGCACGAGTCCATTGAGTGAGGCGGTGTCGCTCGCAATTTCGGTTTCAAATTCTAATCCCTCCCGGACCGACATGATGGCGATGCCGTGAACGGCGATTTGTCCGCTAATCAGGATCCGGTCACCGATCTGGGCGCGCGTTGGCTGGATATCGACGCCCGCTGAAACGACTCCGATGCCGGCGGTGTTGATGAAAATCTTATCAGCCTTCCCCCGGTCGACGACTTTTGTGTCTCCGGTGACGAGCTGCACCCCGGCCTCGTCTGCGGCGGCGCGCATGGACTGCACGATTCGCCAAAAGTCTTCCATCGGCAGGCCCTCTTCGAGGATGAAGCCGACGGAAAGATAAAGCGGCTTTGCGCCGCACATCGCAAGGTCATTAACCGTGCCGTGCACCGCCATTTTACCGATATCGCCTCCTGGAAAAAAGATCGGGCTCACGACATAGGAATCGGTGCTGAAAGCGAGCCGCTCATTGCCTAACGAAAAGATGGCGCCGTCATGCATCGGCGCGAGCAGGTCGTTCGCGAACTGCGGGACGATGATCTTGGAAATGAGGCGGTGACTCAGTTTTCCGCCGCTGCCGTGCGCGAGAACGATTTCTTTGTAATCCGTGATCGGAATCGGACAGCTCGCCGTGAGAAGACTTCCATCCGCGGCAGTCTGATGAGGGGCGCTGGCTGCCGACGTTTCGCTAGGTGACATCCTCTGCCCCTAGCGCGATGTGCACCAAATCCCAAATGATATGCACGGCGGTCGCGTGAGCTTCCTGGATGCGATGAATGCTGAAGGAAGGTACGATGTAACAGTAATCCGCCACATCGGGAAAACGTCCGCCGTCTTTCCCGGAAAAAGCGATGCTGAGCATCTTCTTGGCGCGCGCTTCCTCGAGCGCGTAAATCAGGTTGGGAGACTTGCCGCTGCTGCTAAAGACCATCGCGACGTCATTTTCTGTCGCCTGCAGCCGGAGCTGGTTGACGTAAACCCGGGTGAAATCGAGGTCGTTGCTGATCGCAGTCATGGTCGCGATATCGGTCATGAGCGGAACCGCGGGAAAGGCGAGCCGCTTCTCGATGATCGGGTGATTGAACTCGACAGCGATGTGGAGCGCGTCACAAAGGCTGCCGCCGTTGCCCATGACAAAAAGTCTGCCGCCCTTTTGGAATCGATCTGCCAGAGCGCGCGACATTTCGTCGAGCGACTCGGCGTAAGTCGCGAAGAATTTCTCCTTCGTCTCCATGCTCTCGGCGCACTTGCGCAGGACTTTTTCCCGGAACGGCTCCGTCATCCGGTCCGTCGCCGTCTCGATTGTCACGCTCATGACTATTCGGATGAGGTCAGGGCCGATTCCGGGTCGGGCAGGGGCACTGCCGCGGGCGCGGAGGTCGCAGGTTTTTGCAGATGGCGCCCGTAAGCGTAGTAAGCCGCGCAAGCGCCTTCCGCCGAGACCATGGTCGCGCCCAGCGGCCTTTCCGGCGTGCAGAGGGTGCCGAAGGCGGGACAATCGTGAGGTTTTTTCACGCCACGCAGGACGAGCCCGCTGATGCAAATCTCCGGCTCCTTCGTGTCGATCTCTTGCACATCGAAAATGCGGTCGGCATCGTGATCGTGAAACTCGTAACGCAGTTTGTAACCGCTTTTCGGAATCATTCCGACACCGCGCCATTTGCGATCACCGACTTCGAAGACCTTGTAGATCAAATCCTGCGCCACTTTGTTGCCTTCGCGACTAACGACGCGCGGATACTGGTTCTCGACTTCCGCCATCCCGGCCTCGAGTTGGCGAATGGTCATCAACGTTCCCTGCAAAATGTCGATTGGCTCGAAACCGGTAATCACGATCGGCACCTTGTAGCGCGCGGCCAGCGGTTCGTATTCGCGATAGCCCATGACGACGCAGACGTGGCCCGGCCCGAGAAATCCCTGCACGCGATTGAGCGGCGACTGCAGAATGGACGCAATCGAAGGCGGGACGAGTACGTGCGAGACGAGAATGGAAAAATTCTTCAGTCCCTGCTGGTGCGCCTGCCAGACGGACATGGCGTTAGCCGGCGCCGTCGTCTCAAAGCCGATGGCGAAGAAGACGACTTTTTTGTCCGGATTAGCGCGGGCGATTTTCAGGCAATCGATCGGCGAATAAACAACCCGGACATCGGCCCCGCGTGATTTCAAAATCAACAGATCGCAATCCGATCCGGGCACACGCAGCATGTCGCCGAAGGAACAGAAGATAACGTCCGGTCGTTGCGCGATCGCGAGTGCCTTGTCGATCATCTCGAGTGAAGTCACGCAGACTGGGCACCCGGGTCCGTGCACAAGCTCTATCTCTTTCGGCAGAAGACGGTCGATGCCGTATTTCACGATCGAGTGTGTCTGCCCGCCGCCGACTTCCATCAGCACCCAGGGCTTCGTCACGATGCGGCGGATTTCCGCCACGATCCCGGCCGCGAGCGCTTCGTCGCGATATTCGTCGAGGTATTTCATGCGGCTTGTGAGACGGACTCGGGCGGATCTTCCACATCGGGTACATCTGGCGTCTCCAGTTCGCCGAGCTGCTGCATTTGCTCGAGCGCCTTGTAGGTGCGAGCGGCTTCCGCTTCGTCGACCTTGCTCAGTGCAAAACCGACGTGGACGAGAACGTAATCGCCCATCTCAACCTCGGGGGTGTACTCGAGGCAGACCTGTTTCACAATCCCGCCAAAGTTGGCCTTTCCCATGCGCACCCCGTTGCCGTCGGTGCTGATTTCAGTGAGCTTCCCAGGAATTGCCAGACACATGTTATTTCTCCCTTTCGCTTGTTGGGCTGACCTTGTTGATCGCTACTCCATCGCAGATTAAGACTCTATCACCTCGGGCCGGGTCCGTCAGGAGTCCTCTTGGAATTTTTTTAGTCGCCCCGTGGACCCGGATCTTGCCCATCGGCAGTCCGTCCTCGGTCAAGACCTCGAGGATTTCGCCATCGACGAGGTTCATGTCACTTCGCTGATGGAACTGGTCGCGGCCCAAACCTGCCCGAGGGCAATTCCGCCGTCGTTAGGCGGAACCCGTTGCGGCCAGTAAGGCTGGTAGCCGGCCGTTCGTAGCTGGTCAATCGCGCGCTCGGTCAGGTAGCGGTTTTGGAAACATCCCCCGCTCAGGGCGATCCTGGTTCGATCGAAATGACGGGCGACCGCGAGAATCGCGTCCACCAGCATGTTGTGGAAGCGCGCCGCGATCAACCCGGGCCCGATCTTCTCCCGCCGATCTTTGAGCAGCGCGCGAATGGCCGGCTCCCATTCGATTACCAACGGCATCGTTTCACGCAGGATGAACGGATAACTTTCCTCGTTCCCGCCGTCGACCGCGAATTCCAGTTCCATCGCGGCCTGCCCTTCGAAGTTGGAGCGAGAGCGCAACCCAGCAAGCGCGGCGACGCCATCGAAGAGGCGGCCGGCGCTCGAGGTCAGCGGTGAATTCACATTCTTTCGCAACATCCCACGGAGAGTTTTCAATTCCGCACCGGTGAAGTGGGCGACGATTTCCGGCTGCTCCCACGAATCCTCACCGAAGATTTCGTGGAGCAAACCAAGCGCGCTACGGCGTGGCTCTCGCACCGCTGCGTCACCACCGGGCAGACGGAAGGTGCGGAGATGAGCCACTCGCCGGCACGAGTTCTCCTCCACGAGAAAAAACTCGCTGCCCCAGATTGTCGCGTCCGTGCCGTAGCCGGTGCCGTCCCATGCGACGCCGAGAAGCGGCGGCTCGATTTCATTCTCCGCCATGCAGGACGCGATGTGTGCCCAGTGATGTTGGACGCCGACCTTTCGTCCCGGCGATTGGAGCGCGTGCTTGGTCGAGAGGTAATCCGGGTGCAGATCGTGCGCGATGATCTCCGGCTTCGTGTCGTAAAGACGAGGCAGGTCAGCGATCGAGTGGGTAAAAGCATCGTGCGCTTCTTTCGTAGCGAGATCACCGATGTGCTGACTAACGAAGACATTCCGATCCATGCTGAGCGCGACGCAATTCTTCAGGTGCGCGCCGACGGCCAGAACGGTTTTCTGCGAACGGTGGAGCGTGATCGGCAGCGGCGCGTAGCCACGGGCGCGGCGGAGCACCATCTCCCGGCCCGCCATGAGACGAGCGATGGAGTCATCCACCGGCCTAACGATTGGACGATCATGCACGAGGAAAAAACTGGCCAGGCCGCGGAGACGTTGGAGCGCTTCCATTTCGTCGATACAGATCGGCTCGTCGCTCAGGTTTCCGCTTGTGGCCACAACCGGGAAATTCAGCTCGCGCAGGAGCAAATGATGGAGCGGCGTGTAGGGCAGCATGATGCCGAGGTTGGGATTGCCCGGCGCGACCGCTGGCGACAAGCCGTGCGAACCGGAGCGCCGCAAAAGAACGATCGGCGCCTCCGGCGAAGTGAGCAGACCTTCTTCAAGTTCCGTGACTTCAGCAAGCGCGCTGACCTTCTCGACCGAGGGAAACATGATGGCGAACGGCTTTTCTTCGCGATGCTTGCGTTCGCGCAATCTCAAAACCGCCTCGTGATGACGCGCGTCGACCAGGAGTTGAAACCCGCCGAGACCCTTGAGCGCGACGATTTTTCCAGCGCGAATCTGTTCCGCCGCCTGCCGCAGGGCATCATCCCCGGCGGTGATCGTTTCGCCTGACGAATTCCAAAATTGTAGCCGCGGTCCGCAAACTGGGCAGGCGGTCGGCTCGGCGTGGAAACGGCGGTTGCCTGGGTCGCGATACTCGCCGGCACAATCCGCGCACATCGTGAATTTTTTCATCGAGGTGTTGCCACGATCGTAGGGGAGCGCCTCGATGATTGAGAAACGGGGGCCGCAATTCGTGCAGTTGGTGAAAGGATACCGAAAGCGGCGATCGTTAGGATCGAAAATGTCGCGCAAGCAATCATCGCAGGTCGCGATGTCGGGGAGGATGAGCGCGCTTTTTCCACCGCGATCGGTGCTTTCCCGAATCTCGAACCGGTCGTAACCGACCGCATCGAGTTGTGAGGATTCGCAGCTCTGGATGATGGCGCGGGCCGGCTTCTCCGATTTCAGCCGACGTGCAAAATTCGAAAGCGCTTCCGGCGCGCCCTCAATCTCAAGGAAAACGCCCTGGGCAGAATTGATCACCCAGCCTTTGAGTTCGAGCTCAGTCGCGAGGCGGTAAACAAACGGTCGAAACCCGACGCCCTGCACCGCGCCGCGCACAGCGAATTTCATTCGGCTTGGACTCATGGTTGTGATTGTAGCCGGGACGGGGTCCCCGGCCTGTCGTCCGGATGATTGCTGATTGGCCGTTCGACGGGGGACCGCGTCCCCGGCTACAGGAAGAGCCCGTCTACGAAACCGATGTGGTAAGCAAGAAACAACCCGAACCCAAGACTGAGCGCTCCCGCCGCGGTGCCGAGATAGCGGTAGAAAAATTGGAACCGAGTCGAATAAGAAATGGGCACCGCGATGGCGACGGTGATTAACATCATGCCGGCGATTGTGCCCACGCCAAAGATGAGGAGATAACCGATCGCCCAAATCGGATCGTGAATGATCGGGAGAACGAGTAACGCGACCGCGGCCGAACCTGCCAGGCCATGGACGGTCCCGATCACAATCGGGCGAAAGGCCTGGTAAAATCTGGAGCTGCCAAAATAGCGATCGAGCCTCGCGGGCGGGACCGCTGCCTCGTCATGTCCGTGCGTGACTGGTTCGTGCCCGTGCTCATGGACGTGCACATACTCGCCGTGCGGATGCGCGTGCTCGTGTTGCGCGCCGATGCTCTCCACGGAACGGAGCGTCGTGCGCAGATTGAGCGCGCCGAGCAGAATGAGCATCAGTGCGACGCAAAATTCCAGGCTCAAGCCGAGACGCGTCGGAACGACGATGCCAAAGAGAACAATCGCACCGCCAACGACGAGCAGAGTGAAGCTATGACCGATCCCCCAAAAGATTCCGGTCCAGGCTGCGCTTCCGACGCTGCGTTGTCGGCTCACGATGGTCGTGACGGCGACGACGTGATCTGAGTCGGTCGCGTGGCGCATCCCGAGAAAAAAACCAAGCAGCAGGATGGGGATAAGCGAGGTCATGACATCGCACCAGCCATTTCGTTAGGGGTGAAGCGAACCGAGCGGATGGCGCATTCGTCGCCCTCGGTGACGCGCGCCGCCTTCCCGCAGCCCGGACATTCGAGCGTGGCGACCGGAACGCCGTGCAAAGCGCCATCCCAGTATTTCGGCGGACCGCTGTAGGAACAATGCGGGCAGGCCACTTTTCCGAGCACCGGCTCAATCGTTAGGCGGGAGCCGGCGATCGGCATTTCGGTGATGATCGATTCGTAGCAGAAGCAGAGCTGCTCTTCTTCGATCTGGGTAAACTCACCGATCGCCACCCGCACTTCGACAATTTTCTTGTCCGGATTTTTCCCCGCGAAATCGAGAAGTTTTTCGACCAGCCCGGATGCGATCGAAAACTCGTGCACGATGGAAAACGGCTAAACGGCAAGCAGAGTCTCTGCGACTTCTTCCAGCCCGGTGCCTTTCTTGCAGCTCGTCGGGATGACTTTGAGATCAGGCTTAAGCGTGTGCACGTCCTTGATCAACTGCTCCACGCTCACTTCCATCGCCTCGGCCAAGTCGATCTTGTTGATCACGACTAACTGCGCGCCGAGGAACATGTGCGGATGCTTGCGCACCATCCACGGACCTTCGGTGACGCTCACGACCACGACCCGGGCCTTGGAACCGAGCGGAAATTCCGCCGGGCAGATCAGGTTTCCGATGTTCTCGATGAAGATCAGCCTCAGGTTTTCGAGATTGATCTTGCGCAGGCCTTTGCCGACGAGGTTGGCGTCGAGGTGACAGCCATTGATCGTTGCGATCTGCACCACCGGCACGTTTTGCGCCGAGATCGCGTCCGCGTCGTTACTCGTCGTGGCGTCGCCGTTGAACACCGCGACGTCGATCTTGTCCTTCAGCATTCCAACCAGCTTGGTGATCAGCGTGGTTTTACCGGAGCCGATCGCCCCCATGAAGTCGATCGCGGTAATGCCATTCTGGTCGAGCAGGGCGCGATTTTCCGTGGCCAGCTTGGCGTTGGCTTCGAGCAGGCTATGCTCCAGCTCGATGTCATAGATCTCGTCCGGTGACGCTTCGAGCGTCACCTGTGCTGCCCCTTGATTTGCCATGGTTCAGCGGGCCAGACCCGCCAGCGCGGTCGGGGTATGCATCTGCTTCAGCAGCTTGCCGCCGCCGAGATACATGTGCACTCCGCACGGGAGACAAGGATCGAAGCTGCGCACGGCACGCATGATATCGATCCCTTTGAATTCGTCCGGGCCGTTCTCCTCGAAGATGGGGGTATTTTGCACCGCGTCCTCGTAAGGTCCAGGCGTGCCGTAGATGTCGCGCGGGTTCGCGTTCCATGGCGTTGGCGGGTAAAGATGGTAGTTCGCGATCTTTCCGTTGCGAATGACCATGTGGTGCGAGAGCACACCGCGGACAGCTTCGTGGAAACCGCAGCCGATCGCTTCATCCGGAACTTTGAACGGAGTGAAGGTCGCGGTCCGGCCAGCGTGGACTTCGGCCATCGCTTTCTCGAGGAAGTGTAGCGCGCAACCTGCCGCGTAGGCTTGGAAGTAGGTGCGGGCACGGTCGCGTTCGATCGCGTTGCTCCATTTCGGAACTTTCCACTCGAACTCCACCTCGCCTTTGAGCGCGGTTTTTGGGAGACGAATCTTGACGCTTTGACCAGTCGATTCGACATAGCCGATGTTAACCAGCTTGGCCAGCGCGGTCGCCCAGAGCCGGGCAATCGGGCCGCCGCCGGTGTCCATCGCGAGATGATCACCGGTCCGTTTGTCGAGCCAGCGGGGCGACATGACCCAGGTGTAGTTCCCGCCGAAGTCGCGCCGTTGCGGTTTCGGAATGGTGGTCTGGTTCCACGGATGCTTCTTGTCGACCGGATTGCCTAACGGATCGTTTTTCACAAACGTCTCGCAGTTATCCCAATCGTCGTAGTAGGAGGAGCCGAGAAGGATGCGGATGCCGAGGTTGATATCGACTAGATTGGTCGTGACCAGCTCGCCATCGATCACGATGCCGGGCGTGACGAACATGGCGTTGCCCCAGGCTTCCATTGTCTTGTAGTCGTAATCACAGACGTCCGGATCCTGGAACGAGCCCCAGCAGGCGAGCAGGATGCGACGGCGACCAACTTCTTCGTAACCAGGCAGCGCCTCGTAGAAGAAATCGAAGAGATCGTCGTGCAGCGGCACGCACTTCTTCATGAACTCGATGTAACGCATGAGGCGCACGGTGTAGTCGGTGAAGACCTGGATCGACGGCACGGTGCCCACGCCGCCCGGATAGAGCGTCGACGGATGAACGTGGCGTCCTTCCATCAAACAAAACATCTCGCGGGTGTAACGGCTGACGTGCAGGGTTTCGCGGTAGAACTCGCCCGAGAACGGATTCAGCGCCGTCATGATGTCGGCGATGGTCTTGTAACCGTGGTCGTCGGAGTGTGGTGCGGGAGTGTTCTGCGCTTTTTGCCAGACTCCCGGGTTGGTTTCCTTCACCATCATTTCGCAGAAGTCGACCCCGACGAGGTTGTCCTGGAAAATGTTGTGATCGAACATGTATTCGGCCGCTTCGCCGAGGTTGACGATCCACTCCGCGAGCGGGTGTGGCTTCACCCCATAAGCCATGTTCTGTGCGTAGACCGAACAGGTCGCGTGGTTGTCGCCGCAGATGCCGCAGATCCGGCTGGTGATGAAATGCGCATCACGCGGATCTTTGTTCTGCATGAAGATGCTGTAACCCCGGAAGATAGACGAAGTGCTGTAGCACTCGATCACCTTCTTCGAGTCGAAATCGATCTTGGTATAGATGCCGAGGCTGCCGACGATGCGCGTGATCGGGTCCCACGACATTTCGACGATGTTCCCCGAAGGCGCGGAGGTTTTGGTGGCTGGTGCGGTTAGGATATCAGGCATTTTATTGGTCCAGTTAAGTTACAATTTCGAAGTTCCCCATTAGCTGCGCGCGTAGTTTCGTGGTTCGTAACCGGTCGTGAGTTCGGCTCGGGGATGCCGCCACTTGGGTTCCTTGTTCACCGTCGTATTGGTGATGGCGCGCAGCTTGCGCAACACACCGCCCCACATCCCCACTACCTTGGTCGAGAGCGCCGATCCCGGGGGCGCATCCATGAAGGGCATGAACTTGTCCGGGAAGCCGGGCATGGTGCAGCCGATGCAGATACCGCCGACGTTCGGGCAACCGCCGATGCCGGCCATCCAGCCGCGCTTCGTGACGTTGCAGTTCACCACCGGGCCCCAGCATCCGATTTTCACGAGGCATTTCGGTGAACCGTACTCATGCGCGAAATCGCCCTGCTCGTAGTAACCGGCACGATCGCAGCCTTCATGAACAGTTTTACCGAAGAGCCAGGTCGGTCGCAATTGTTCGTCGAGAGGAATGAGCGGCGCCAGGCCGGCCACTTGGTAAAGGAGATAGAGCAACGTCTCCATCATGTTATCCGGCTGCACTGGACAACCGGGGACATTCACGATGGGCAGCCCGGCCTTGGAACGCCAGCCCCAGCCGAGGTAATCGGCAAGGCCCATCGCCCCCGTCGGATTGCCTTCCATCGCGTGGATGCCGCCGTAAGTGGCACAGGTGCCGCAGGCGACAATGCCGAGCGCTTTGGGCGCGAGCCGATCGATCCATTCGTTAGTCGTGATCGGCTGACCCGTATCCGGGTCGGTCCCCATGGCCGCCCAGTAACCTTCCTTCTTGATTTTCTCGTTCGGAACGGAACCTTCCATCACGAGCACGAAGGGGTCGAGCTTGCCCGCCGCAGCATCAAACCAAAACTTCATGAACTCATCGCCGTTTTCGTAGGCGATAACCGGGTTGTGCACGTGCACTTTGGGAAGGCCCGGGATGTTCCCCATGACCAGGTCTTCGATGCTGGGCTGAGTGGCCGCCGTGATCGAGACGGAATCACCGTCACAACTCAATCCTGTGGTCATCCATATGACATGGATTTCTTTCACCGCCGACTCCCGATGCTTGAAGGGTTGGTTTACTGCTACCATAGGTCTTGTTCTCCTGGCCGACGCGGTTCCGGTTCCCGGCCATTGCCGCGCCGTTATTGTTTGGTTCGACTGACTACATACAGATTAACGTGATAAAAAATATTGTTACGGGAAGGCGGTCACATGCTCTTCAGTCGCAAGTAGCGCCGCATCTCCGGAATCATGGAAAGAAAGGCGATTACGGCCACGAGGACGATTCCGCCTAACAATGCAAGCCAACAAATCTCTGCTGTGTTCATGTCTTCTTCTTTCATTCTATTGGAGAAATCGTTTCACGTTCGTGATTCGATTGTGGCGACCGCCTTTTCGGCCCCGTTGGAAATTTCCCGAATGAGAGACTCGATCATCTCGACCGCAGGCTGGACGGCGGCCTGAACTTTTTCGCTGAGCCCCATCGCGCCTTCCTCGGAATCGAGGACTGCCGGTTCGCAGCCGACGACACGTAACCATCCCGCATTTCCGCCTAACGAGCGGACCAGTTGCAGAACGCGAACCGGATTCATGCTATGAGCATTAAAGGCCTCCTCGGGTAGCTCGTCCAGCTTTTTTATATCGGGCTCGATCAGATAAATTGTCCCCGGCTCTGCGCCCTGCGGAGTCGCGTCGACCAGAATGACCGCGTCGTAGTCGTCCATAATGGCGTAGGCCAAATCGTAACTCCTAATCCCAAAATCAGTTACGCGAACTCCTTCGGGCAGCGGACGCCGCGCCAGTTGGGTCGCTACTTCGCAGCCAAACGCGTCATCGCCGAAGAAAATATTTCCAATTCCGGCGACGAGAATTTTTTTCATCGGCCCTCTTCGACCAGCTCAACCTCGTCCGTTCCGTAGAAAAATCGGTGCCCGGGCTGACGCATCATTCCGAGATCGCGACCGGGGTCATCGTCCAGCACTAACGCGAGCTGCACGCCGCCTTCGAGGTCCTGCTCGACCGCTTCGATCACGGCGATTTTCCCGTCGAGCGCCATGTCTAACACATCGGCACGCTTTTTCGGACGGATGCGCACGCGATCGCCCGCTTTCACCTGCGCGCCGCCGACCGTTGCGCTTTGCAGAGGATTGCTCGGGTTAAAAAAATCTTCATTCGAAGTGCGCACGCTCCGCATCACGCCATGCATCTTGAGCAGGTGATCGCTCGACATGTTTTCCGTGCGCTCGAGAATTTTGCGCGCCTGTTCGTCGACCTGACGCATCTCGACTTTCTCGGCGTCGCTCATTGCCATGACGCGGAGGGTGAGAATCTCGTCGATTTCCAGCCCGTCGAATAGATCGCCCGCGCTCTCCGGCGCGATCTGCGGGTAATCGTAGAGGATAATGGGCGAAGAGAGCATTGCGTCGCGCTCGTTTTTGCTTTGCTCGCCGACCAACACCGGCCAGGTGCCGATGTTCTTGCAGGCGGCTGTCGCCTCGGCGTAGGCCGGCGGCGGATCGGTCAGCGAAAGCCATTCGCCGCCCTGGGCCTCAAGGATCGTGTGTGTCGACGTGAACGTGCGCATGATGATCGCGCTCTGATTTTCCAGGTCGTGAGGCGGAACCGGCGTCCGGTTGAGAATGCGCACCCGGATCCTGAAGACGGTGTCGTCGATCGGCTTCGCCACCACTTCGATCGCGCCGCGCACCGCATCCTGTCGCCTAACGAGTAGGGCGTGGATCTTACCGTCCGCACTCGGGATCGGTTCGATCGCGCGGGAAGCGGGGAATTCGAATTCGTGTTCGGTCTGCCATGACTCGCGCAAAGGAAAAGGCGGGACCGCGACCTTTTGTTCCACTACTTCCGACCACGTCTGATACAGCTGTTCGCCCACTCGGAAATCGGGCACGACTTCGAAGTCCGGCACGTCATCCGTCGGCATCTTATCGAGCGGCTCCTCCAGCATCCCGACTTCGCGCGCCATCGGATGAAGGAAACGGACGATGATGGCAACGACGGCGTCTTTCGACTCGTTCCGGACGAGGCACTCGGTCTGCATCGCACAAGGCTCGGCGCCGTGTTGTGCGAGGCTGTAATCTTCTGGATAAACCCGGCCGAACGTGAAGCGCTCGCGATTTTTTGCCGAGGTCGCGCGGTAGGGGTAGAGAATGTAGCCCTCGTAGAGAACCGCGTTTACGACTTTCTCGACCAGCGCGGCGTTCATGCGATTAGGGAGCGCACGCGACTCGCGTGCTGGCCAAGGCGACCCGACTTGGCGAACTTTTCTTCTGCGAAATCACCCGTGATTACACAAAGCCCGAGGTCCTGGAAAAGTCCGTCGCGGCGAGTCGCCTGCGCTCCCCGGATCCGCTCGTCACGCCTCTTCATTTGGTCTCGCCATTCCGCGGCAGGAGCCGCGCGATCGTTTGATCCCAATCCGCCAGGCCTTCCCGCCGCCGAAAGGCATAGAGCCGCTCGAACAAGCCGCGCTCGAGCGAGACAAAAG
>JBPCLI010000070.1:0-12640 GCA_051003415.1 Chthoniobacterales bacterium
CCTCGGCTGGACGAAGCTGCGCCGGATCACGGAGCTGGGCTGGGACGATTCGGCCGAGGTGGAAACGCGCGCCGGTTCGCTCGTCGTGAGGGCGTTCAAGGTCAATCACTGGGGAGCGCGGATGCAATACGACACCTATCGCGGTTACAACGGCTACATTCTCGAGCGCAACGGGCACCGGATCATCTTTGCCGGCGATACTGCCCTAACGAATGAGTTTGCCGGTCTGCGCGACGATCGGCCGTACGATCTCGCGATCATGGGGATCGGCGCGTATCAACCTTGGATTCGCGCGCATTGCAACCCGGAACAGGCGGTCGCGATGGCGGACGCGGCCGGGGCGCGCTTCATCCTGCCGGTGCATCACCAGACCTTTAAGCTCAGCTTTGAGCCCTTCCGGGAACCGATCGAGCGGTTCGTTAGGGCGTTGTCCGCCGAGCCGGAGCGGATCGCGCTGCGCGAGATCGGGGAGACGTTTGTCTGTCCTCTGGCGGCGGTCTATGACCGCCGGCGACCTAACGAGAGCGTGGAGATTCGGTGGTCATAGACCGCCGCTACAGGGGCGTCCGCTGGACAGGGCGGATGATCTGGCTTAACGAATCCCGAAGGAGTTCACCTTATGTTCAGTCCGACCAAAATTTACTTCATCGCCTTCGGTCTCCTGACGATTGCCGGCGGAATCATGGGCTACGTGAAGGCGGCGAGCACGGCCTCGCTCATTGCTGGCTCGATCAGCGGCGTGCTCCTGCTGGTGGCGGCGTTTCTTTTGCCGGGCCACGTCGCGGCCGGACTCATCCTCGGCGGTCTCGTCTCGCTTTTGCTCGCCGGAAAATTTCTCCCCGGCTTCATCCGGGCGGGCAAAATGATGCCGGACGGGGTGATGGCGCTTCTCAGCATCCTCGGCGTCGCCTTTGCCATCGCCGCCTGGTACCGCAAATAGCGGCTGCGCGTGCGGAAGTTCCGACTAAGAACGCTGCGCTGGCTGGCGTTCCTGCTTTTCCTGGGGCTTTTCGGCACGATCGTCCTGCGCTGGATTTCGCTCGAGCGGCTGCGGCTCGGCATGCAACGGCTCGGGCCTCTCACGCACCCGACGCCCAGCGCGACCCCGGAAATTATTCCGACGCCGACGCGACCGCCAGTCATCGGCGGGAAACTCGACACAGCCAGACTCTGGAGCGGGATCACGGTGCACGCGGAAGTCGATCCGACGCCGGGCGGTCCGGCCTCCGAAGAGCGGAGCGATCCGCAGAGTTACGTGCTGGAGGTGAAGTTGAACGTGCGCGTGCCGACCCCGAACCGGACGGTCGAGGGACTGGCGAAGGTGACGCCGGAATTGCCAAAGCTGCTGCCGAAATTGAGTGCCGCGCTCGGTCCCGACCCGGTCTCGCCGCTTTTCAAGGAGCTTTACGATTTCAAGGTGCGGACGCTGCAGGAAGATCTCGTCAGGCTGGATCAGCTCCTTTCCCGGCACAACTTCTACGATTGCCAGGCGATCCTGCGCTTGCAGAATCCGGAGACGAAACGGAGCGCCATCCTCCTCCAGGCCGAGATGGATGTGGACGCGGACGGTTCCGATTCCGACCGGCTGCCGGGGATCGATGGGAAGTCCGCGAGTTTCAAGCCCTTCACGAGCTATCGCTGGAAGAAAAAGACGGCGCAGGTGAATCCGTTCCTGCCCGTCGCGGAAGCGAAGCTGCTCCGCTACGAAACGGAATTCGCGCAGAAGGGCCTGGCGATGGAACGCAACCGCGATTTGCGAATCGGCATCCAGCGGATGAAAGCGGAGATCGATTCGCTCAAGCGCTTTAGTTTCCTCATCGCCTCGACCGATCCCTACATCGTGCTCCCGGGTATTTTCACCCGCGCCCCCGATACCGGGCGGGTGGGGGATTACGCGGTGGTCGTTCACGGGAACGAGATTTATCCCGCGATCGTGGGCGACGTCGGCCCTAACGACAAGGTAGGCGAAGCTTCGCTCCGGATCGCCAAGGAAATCAACCCTGTCTCAACGCCCTACAACCGGCCGGTGAGTGATCTCAAGGTCACCTACCTGATTTTTCCCGGCACCTCCGACACGCCATTCGGCCCGCCCGACCTGGAAAAGATCCAGGCGCGCTGCGAGAAACTGGTGCAGGAAATGGGCGGCGCGAGCGTCGCGCTGCATCATTGGACGAACCTGATTCCAACCCCGACGCCCACGCCGACCCCGACTCCATCGCCCACCCCAGGCGTCAGTCCTTCGCCTAACGAAAGCGCGACCGTTTCGCCGAGGCCGCTGGTCGCGCCGACTTTTGCCTTCCCGACCCCGGCCGAGTCGCCGACGCCCGCCCCGGAAAGCAGCCCGGCGCCATCATTGATTCCGACCACTTCGCGGCTGGTCACTCCAACGGCTTCGCTCTCTGCCTCCCCGACTCCCTAGACTAGCAGCGATGAGTTGCTGCAAGCGCGAGGCCAGCGTTTTCAGCAGACGGAAAAAGGTCGCTTGTCGTGCTTGTGAATAACTGTTAATAACTTTCCGACTCACTTGGAATGAGAATCCTTTCTGCCCTGCTGGTCGTCGCTTTCGGATTGTCGTTAGGCGCCTGTGGCACCACGCGCAGTTTGCCAGCGTATGAGCGGCCGCTGGCGAAAACGGATTTTCAGCAGGTTCGCACCACTGCCTACACGGATACCGAGGCCGACCACACGCAATACGGCAACCGCACCGCGCTGGGCGGGATTCTTCACGTCGCTCCGGTGCCAGTAGTGCCGCGCGCCGTAGCGGTTGAGCCGCAGAGGGTTTTTCGCGGACCGGACACGAGTTATCAACCGGTGGCGTATGTCTCGCGCCTGCAACCGTTTCAGGCGGATGGTTTTTCGAACCAGATCTACGGGAGCGCGGCCGCCGACTGGTCACGCTGGCCGGCGGGGACGGTCTTTCGCGTTCTCTCGACCGGACAACTTTATCGCGTCGAAGATTACGGCTGGGCGCTCTCCGGCCGGAACACGATCGATCTCTACATGGCCACACCGCGCGATATGAACAGCTGGGGGGTGCGCCAGGAAGCAATTCAGGTCGTGCAATGGGGCGACCCTCAGGAAAGTCTTCGCCGGCTCGCCTCCCACACGAAGCTTCGCCACATCAAGCGCATGGTCCTGGAGCTCGAAGGCAGAGAGCGGGCTGCGGCACATCTCGACTGAAATGTGGGAGGGGCCTTTGTGCCCCGATTTTCGCGCCCCCGGGTTCGCCGCACCAAGGCGGCTCCCACATTCTCCGGGCATCGCAGTTGCCCGCGCCCACGAGCCCTCCATCTTTGGCGGAAGATGGCAGGGCTGGAGATCAGTTTGCTTGTTCCAGATCTCTGGCAGCAGGAAGCCGTACGCGCCTTGCAGGCCGGCCGCGATGTCGTCGTCCATGCGCCAACCGGTGCCGGTAAGACCTACATTTTCGAGCTTCTCTATCCGTCGCTGAAAGGCCAGGCGGTCTTCACGGTTCCGACACGCGCTCTCGCGAATGACAAGCTGGCCGAGTGGCGCGCTCGCGGTTGGGATGTCGGGATCGCGACCGGCGACCTGGCGTTGAACCTGGATGCGAAAGTCGTCGTCGCCACCCTTGAGACGCAACGCTCCCGTTTTCTCCAGCGCGAAGGCCCGCGTCTGCTGGTGGTCGATGAATATCAGCTCATCGCCGACCCTGTCCGCGGGGTACATTACGAGCTCGCGCTCGCGCTCGCCCCGCCCGGGACGCAGCTCCTCCTGCTCAGTGGGAGCGTGAACAATCCGCAGGACGTGGTCGAATGGCTGCGCCGGATCGGACGCGACGCGGTCCTCGTTAGGCACGACCAGCGGCCGGTCCCGCAGCACGAAGTGGATCTGCGCACTTTGCCGGAAGTTGGCTTTATTCAGACCCGCGAATTCTGGCCGCGCACCATCGCCAAGGCGCTGCACGCCGGGCTTGCGCCCATCCTCGTTTTCGCGCCGCGGCGCAACGCGACGGAGGAACTGGCGCAATCGATCGCGAGCGCGCTCCCTTTGCGCGATCCGTTGCCCCTTTCTCCGCAACAGGAAGCGCTGGCCGGCAAGCGCCTGACGAAATTGTTGCGCAACCGCATTGCCTATCATCACAGCGGGCTGAGCTATGCCGTCCGGGCCGGCTTGATCGAACCGCTGGCGAAGGCGGGTCAACTCAACGTCGTGGTCGCGACGATGGGTCTCGCCGCCGGGATTAATTTTTCCATGCGCTCGGTCCTCATCACCGACACCCGTTATCTCTCCGGAAATTTCGAGCGCCAGGTCGAGCCAGATGAATTGCTGCAGATGTTTGGCCGCGCCGGGCGACGCGGGCTCGACGACACTGGCTTCATTCTTTTCACCCCCGACCAGCCTCGCCTCAGCTTCGCTCGCCCGCGGCAATTGAAGCGCGCGACGCAGGTCGACTGGCCGAGTCTGATCAGCGTGATGGCGGCCGCTTCCGTTGTAGCCGGGGACGCTGTCCCCGGTCGATAGGCCTTGCTCCAAGCCACCGGGGAAAGCGTCCCCGGCTACAAGGCTGCGGTCGAACTGAGCCGCTCGCTTTTCAGCGCGCAACGCGTCCCGCTCGGAGTGGAGCATTCCCTCGCTTCCGGGCCAAAGCCCTGTGGCCTCTGGGTCGATGCGGAGCGGGCGCGCTTCGTTAGGCGGCCGATCAGCGAGATCCTGAACAGCGCGGAGGAATGGGAACCGCGGGGAGAGTTGATCGAATCTTCCCTAGGCGAAGCCCTCTTCCGCGAAAACCACGGCTGGATTCCTGCGCTCCGTCTTCCGAAAACTCTCGATCGCTTCCAGCTCGGGAACCTTTGCCGGCTGCCAGAAAAGAAAATTTACGGGCGCGAACTGCCGCTTGCCACCACCGTCGCGGACCGACCCGGTCTGCAACTGGTCAAACCGCTGCGCCGAACATGGCAGGCCAAATCGCTGCCGGAAGAAGAACTGCAAGCCCGGGTAGCGGAGGCGGTGCCGCAATGGAGCGGCGGCGGAGTTGTCGTCGAGTTCGTTAGGCGGAGAAATCTCCTTTCTGTCCGGATCGATTTCTCGAACGTTCCGGTAGGGGCCATTCGCGATTCGTTCGGCGCGGCGATCGTCGACCCACCGGAGCGCGCCGCGCTGCCGCTACCCTGTCGTGGTTGCCCCGAACTGGAGCACGATCAAACGGTCGAGATTGTCGCTTCGCCGGCCTTCGCCTGGCGCCGACTCGGCCTGGTCGAACGCGATGGAAGACCGACGCGCGGTGGCGTGGTCTTCGGTTTTTTTCAGGGCGGCGAAGGCCTGGCCATTGCCGCCGCGCTCGAGGATGAAACGTATCCGATCGACGATCTCGTTTTCGACCTCGCCAACATCCGGGCCGGCCCGCGTTTTGCCGAAGAGGACGCCCCGTTAGGCGGGCGGCTAAGCGCGCTTTGCCAGCGCGTTTACGAGCGGGCCGATCATCCCGGCTATCTCGAAATGGGCGTGCCCGTGCACTACGGCTCGGGGGCGGCGGAGGTCATTCGCGAAGTCGTGAGAAATCCGACCGGCCGCTACAAGATCACTTCCGATTCCCTGCGCCACGGCGACGTCGAACGCGCCCTGATGGAATGGCGCAGTCTCCTCCGCCACCTCGTCGCCGCGCCCGATCTGGATTGGGAACGCTGGACCGTCTTAAAATCGGCCGCTCGAGAAATGCTCGCCCGGACCACCTCGCCGGTGCTGCTCGATTTCCCGCCGCTCCTCGCCGCGCAGCAGCGGCGGTTTTCATCGTAATCGTGCTCCTGCTCCTGCTCGTGATCGATTCATTTCCCGGGTTCCGATCACGAGCACGATTACGAAGGAGATGCTAGCTTGCCAGCGTCATGCCTAACGATCAAAATTCGCCCATACCGGCCGCTCTCGGCTATCGCATGCCAGCGGAATGGGAAGCGCATGCCGCCACCTGGCTCTCCTGGCCGCGGCGCGAAGGGATCAGCTTTCCTGATTCATACGATCGCGTCCTGCCCACCTTGCGCGCCATGGTCGCGGG
Source organism: Chthoniobacterales bacterium (assembly GCA_051003415.1). GTDB lineage: Bacteria > Verrucomicrobiota > Verrucomicrobiia > Chthoniobacterales > UBA10450 > Palsa-1392. Next base: position 6,014 of record JBPCLI010000070.1, read on the forward strand.
CCTGCTCGAATCGGAACCGGTGAATATCAACGTCTGCAACGGCGCTCACGAAGCGGAAGCGCGAGCGGCCCTGGAGGATTTGCCTAACGACAAGCTGACTTTTCATCTCATCCCGACGAATGAGCCGTGGTGCCGCGACCACGGTCCGATTTTTCTCACCCGCGCGGAAGACCCCCGGCTCGCGATCGTCGATTGGGATTACAACGCCTGGGGCGGCAAGTATCCGCCCTGCGATCTCGATGAAGTTGTACCCACCCGCATCGCGGAGAAGTTAGGCCTCCCGGTTTATTACCCGCAGATGATCCTGGAAGGCGGTTCGATCGAGGTCAATGGAGCCGGCGCGCTGCTCACGACCGAGGGTTGCATGCTCAATCCGAATCGCAATCCGCAGCTCAACTGCGAACAAATCGAGCAACGGCTGCGCGATTACCTCGGGGTCAGCGAAATTCTCTGGCTCGGCGACGGCATCGAAGGCGACGACACCGACGGTCATATTGATGACCTGACTCGTTTCGTCGATGAGCAGACGGTGGTCACAGTGATCGAAAAAGATCAGGATGATCCGAACTACGAGCCGCTTCAGGCAAACTACGATCGGCTGCGCAGCCTAAAGGTCGGCGGCAAACCGCTCGACATCCTGCCGCTACCGATGCCGAACCGGATCGAGCGCGAGGGTCTGCGCCTGCCTGCCAGCTACGCGAATTATTACGTCGCCAACCGGACCGTCCTCCTGCCGACGTTTGCCGATCCGAATGACGAGGAAGCGCTGACCGTACTGCAATTTGCTTTCCCGAAGCGACGCGTGATCCCGATCGATTGTCGCGAACTCATCTGGGGCTTGGGCGCATTCCACTGCCTGACCCAGCAGCAGCCGGCGGTGTAGACGCTTCGCTCTGCGAAGCGCGGGCGTGGGTGACGCTGGCGGCTCGATTGCCGCTCTCCCGCCTCCCAGAGGGAGGCGTCTACGAGGAGGCGTCTACAGAGGGATACGGCTACAGAGACGCGGTTACCTTTCGCCGGTCGTGGGCGCAGGCTTATATCCACTCTGCAAAATGGCGTCGTGAATCGCGGGCGCATGGGTTTTGCGCGCGTCGAACGTGACCCAGACGTTTTCCGATTTCGGATCGGCCACCACTTCCTTCACCCCTTTGATTTTCATCAGCGGCTCCCGCAACGCGCGCACGCATGCGTCGCAGTCGTTGCCATCGGTCGCGATGTCGATTTTCTCCCAAACCGGTTTGTCGGCGGTGTCGTGCAGGTTATGCGGATCAGCAGGGTCCATGTAATGACTTCGCTTGTCGGAGGACATCCGGGCGCATCGCCGGCCGATTAGCTTTTGCGCAGGACCCGCTCCAGCACCGCCCAGACATTCGCCGCGAGGATCTTCTGGCCGCTAGCGTTGGGGTGGATCATGTCGGGCAAATTCAGATTCGGATTGCCGGCTACCCCGTCGAGGAGAAAGGGCACCAGCTCGGCTGAGTTCCGGCGCGCGAGTTCGGCATACATCTGGCCGAAGGCAGTCAGGGAATCTTCGACCGAGGTCTGCGGGAGCTGCATTCCCGCGATGATCACGCGCACCCCGGGCGAATGAGCGCGCGTGAGGTCGATAATCTTTTGCAGGTTGTTTTCGCTCTGCGCCGGCGGGACTCCGCGAAAGACGTCGTTGATCCCGAGCTCGCCAATAAAAACGTCGATCGGCCGATCGAGCAGCCGCGGCAGGCGGCGCAAACCGTCGGCGCTGGTATCGCCGCTGACGCCGGCATTCACGATCCGCACCGGCCGGCCAAGCGCCGCGGCCTTGGCGGAAAGCAGGGCGGGGTAAGCCTCGGCGCGCTTCAAGCCGTACCCCGCGCTCAGGCTATCGCCGAGGACCAGAACGGTCGGAGTTTTGGCCAAAGCAGAGGCGGCGGTGAGCCCGAAGAAGAGAAAAGGGATGAGGGAGCGCATGAGCCGATCTTCGACCGTCGCCAAGGCCGTTTTGTTCATTCACTTGCCTGAGCTTTCGGGGCGTTCTAATGGTAAGCCCCCGCCGCATCCGCGGCCTCGCAACTCAACCAACTATTCGCATCTTTTTTTATGGCAAACTTCGGCATTAACGGCTTCGGCCGCATCGGGCGCAACGTCTTGCGCGCCATGTCCCAGGACCAGGTCGCGCAGGTCCGCGCGATCAACGATCTCACCGACACTCACACCCTCGCGCATCTCCTGAAATGGGATTCGGTCCACGGAAAATTCAATGACGAGATTAGCTACGACGACCAGAATATCATCGTCCGCGGCCATAAGATTAAGATTCTGAAGGAGCGCGACCCGGGCAAACTTCCGTGGAAGGACCTCGGCGTGGACGTGGTCCTCGAATCGACCGGCTTTTTCACCAGCCGCGACAAAGCCGAGCTGCACCTGGCAGGCGGCGCGAAGAAAGTCCTGATCAGCGCCCCGGCGAAGAACCCGGATGCGACCATTTGCCTCGGGATCAACGACAACATTTATGATGCGGCAAAGATGAACACCATCTCCAACGCGAGCTGCACGACCAACTGCCTCGCGCCCCTGGCCAAGGTGTTGCACGACAATTTCACGATCGTAAAAGGCTTCATGAGCACGATCCATAGCTACACCAACGACCAGCGCATTCTCGATCTCCCGCACGAAGATCTGCGCCGGGCGCGGGCGGCGGCGATCAGCATCATCCCCTCGAGCACGGGCGCGGCCAAGGCGATCGGCGAAGTGTTACCCGAGCTCAAAGGTAAACTCAACGGCGGCGCCTTCCGCGTGCCGACGCCGGATGGTTCCGTGACCGATTTCACCGCCATCCTGGAGAAGGAAATGACGGCCGAGGCAATCAACGCGGCCTTCAAAAAAGCCGCGGCCGACGCGAGCTACAAGGGCGTGCTCGAGTACAGCGACGAACCGCTGGTCTCGATGGACATCGTCGGTAACCCGCACTCCTGCATCTTCGACAGCGGACTCACGATGGCACAGGGAACCTTCGTCAAAGTCGTGGGCTGGTACGACAACGAATGGGGCTACAGCAATCGTTGCGTGGAGATGCTGGAAATGATTTCGAAGTAATCCTACTCCTGCTCTAGCTCACAATCCTGCTCCTTCCTTCGCCATGAAACCCTTTTTCGATCACGAGAAGCTGGAAGTTTACCAAGAGTCGCTCCTACTCTGCGGGTGGGTCGGAGAATTGCTTGTTTCAATCTCGGCGAAGGCGGCCGCAAAGGACCAACTCGACCGGGCCTCGACTAGCATTCCGCTCAACATCGCGGAGGGAAATGGCAAATTCTCGGGACGGGATCGGGCTCGATTTTTCGAAATCGCGCGCGGTTCTGCGCTCGAGTGCGCGGCCTGCCTCGACGTTCTGGTCGTTCGACGGCTCGCGACTGATGACCAAATTAGCGCGGGGAAAGATCGATTGGTTCACATTGTTCGCATGCTGATGGGTTTGCTCCGCCGCTTTTCGGATCACCCCAACATGATTCGGGAGGAGGAGGGGGATTATGAGCAGGAGCAGGAGCAGGAGCAGGAGATATGAGTAAACTTACCGTTCGCGATCTCGATGTCCGCGGGAAACGCGTCCTCGTGCGGGTCGACTTCAACGTCCCGACCGAAGAGCGCGACGGCAAGATCGTCATCACCGACGACAACCGCATCCGCGAGAGTCTGCCCACAACCAACTACCTGCGCGAACAGGGCGCGAAGACGATTTTAATGGCACACTTCGGCCGGCCGAAAGGCCAGCCGGTGGAGAAATATTCGCTCCGGCCCGTCGGTTTGGCGCTGCACGACCTGATCGATCAACCGGTCGCCTTCAGCCACGATTGCATCGGCGCTGATGCCGAAAAAATCGTGGCTGAGATGAAAGAGGGCGATGTCACGTTGCTCGAAAACGTCCGCTTCTACGCGGGCGAGGAAGCGAACGACCCAAAGTTTTCCGAGGCGCTCGCGAAACTGAGCGACGGGCTCTACGTCAACGACGCCTTCGGCGCCGCCCATCGCGCCCACGCTTCCACCGCCGGCGTGACCAAGTTCGTTAGGCAAGCCGCCATGGGTTTCCTGATGGAGAAGGAATTGAAATATCTGCACGAGGAACTGGCGAACCCGGCCAAGCCGTTCCTCGTCATCCTCGGCGGCTCAAAAGTGTCCGATAAAATCGGTGTCATCAAAGCGCTGCTGGAGAAAGCGGATACCATCCTGATCTGCGGTGCGATGGCCAACACCTTTCTCGAGGCCGAAGGGATCGGCATGGGCGACAGCCGGGTCGAGCGGGACAAGCTCAATCTCGCACACGAACTGGTCGCCCTGGCCAAGCAAAAAAATGTGCGTTTTCTTCTCCCGATCGATTTGTTAGGCGCGGAAGAGATCAAGCCCGGCGCCGCCACCCGCCACAGCGGGCGCATCTCCCCCGAATACAATATTCCCGCCGGCTGGCAGGCGGTCGACATCGGACCTTTGACGATTGCGCTATTCCGAGCCGAGATCGCCCGCGCTAAAACCATTTTGTGGAACGGGCCACCCGGAATTTTTGAAATTCGCGAATTCTCCGCCGGAACGGAGGCGGTCGCCGAAGCGATGGCTGAAGCGAACGCCGTCACCATCATCGGCGGCGGCGATTCTGTCACTGCGGTCAAACACGCCGGGCTGGCGGGTAAGATGACCTTCATTTCCACCGGCGGCGGCGCCTCGCTCGAATTGATCGAGGGTAAGGAGCTGCCCGGCGTCGCGGCTTTAAGCGAAAAATAGACCACCAGTCATGCGCAAAAAAATCATCGCGGCGAACTGGAAGATGCACATGACTCAGAGTGAGTCAGAGGCCTTCATCACGACTTTTTTGCGCGAGCTCGGCGACCTCGACGAAGTCGAGATCGTGATCGTCCCGCCCTTCACCGCAATCCCGAAAGTGACCGAACTTCTGACGCAAACGCAGAGCATCAAGGTCGGCGCACAAAACATGTACTGGGAACGGAGCGGAGCCTTCACTGGCGAGATCAGCCCGGCCATGTTGCGCGAATTGTTCGTCCGCTACGTCGTCCTCGGCCACAGCGAGCGACGCGCGATGTTTGGCGAGACGGATGAAAGCGTGAATCGGAAGGTGCGCGCGGCGCACGAGGAAAAACTCCGCCCGATTGTTTGCATCGGCGAAACCCTCGCCCAGCGCGAGAAGGGCGACGTCGAGAAAGTTCTCTCCGCGCAATTGCGCGGCAGCCTGGCCGGCGTGGACGCGAAAGAATTACTCGAGACCGTGATCGCCTACGAACCGGTCTGGGCGATTGGCACCGGCAAGGTCGCGACCACGGAACAGGCGCAGGAAGCGCACGCGTTCATTCGTCGCACCCTCGGTGAAATGTCGGATGGAGCGACCGCGGAAAAGATCCGCATCCAGTATGGCGGGAGCGTGAAACCGGATAACGCGCGTCAGCTCCTCGATCAGCCCGATATCGACGGCGCGCTGGTGGGCGGAGCGAGCCTCGATCCGCGCAGCTTTGCCCAGATCGTGCAGGCCGGCGTCCCTGACGAATAGACGCGTTTTCCGGCCTCCAAAGCTGCCTTTGGTATTTTGGCCGGCTGGGGCTAAGATATTCGCCCTCAGATCCAGAATGGACGCCGATTTCCCTGAAGAGCGGGCAGCCTTCATCTTTTCCGATCCCGGCGGACGACGCTGGCCGCGGCTCCGCCTCGCTTTGCTTTTGGGCGGGGTGATCTCTTTTGTCGCGACGGTCTTTTTCGTCCAGACCCTCTTCGTCACCCCGCAGTTGCGGCTGCCGTTCAGCCTGCGGCAATTGAAGGGCCAGCTAAAGTCGCTCCAGAAGAAAAACCCGGCGGGGCAGCTTCCGCCTAACGTTCCGCTCTGGGAAAAATTTATCGCCGCGCGCGCCGCTGCCCGCAAACCGCCTTCTCCTTCCGGCGTAGCGCCGACCACGGCGGCGCCACGGAAACTTGCCGGCAACGAAGTGCGTCTTGGGTTTTATACGAACGGCGATCCGTACAGCTACCGGTCGCTCGAGCAACACGCCGCTCAGCTTACCCATATCTGTCCGGAATGGTTCGCGCTCGCCGACGGGCTCGGGAATTTGCAGATCGACGCCGACACGCGCATCCCGAAACTCGCCGCCGCCAAAGGGCTCGGCTTGATGCCGCTCCTGACCAATCAGATCGGCGACGCCTGGCAACCCGAGGCGGTCGAAAATCTCGCGCACGGACCGGCCGAGCGGCAGGAGAAGTTCCTGCAGACCCTGCTCGTGAATTTGCGCCAGGCGAAGGCGGCCGGCGTGGTGATCGATTGGGAACAGGTCGATCCGGCCTATGAAGACGACATCACCAAGCTGCTCAACAGAACCGCGGACCGCCTCCACGCCGACGGACGGCAGCTCTGGCTCTGCGTTCAGCCCGGGCAGGATCTCGACTACATCGATTTCGAGAATGTTTCGGAGCACGTTGATCGCTTCGTCGCGCTGCTTTTCGACGAGACGTCCGACGACGATTCGCCCGGCCCGCTCGCGTCGCGGCAATGGTTTGAATCGTGGCTCCACGCGCTCCTCAAAGACGCTGATCCCGAGCAATGGATCATCGCGCTCGGGAGTTACGGCTACGATTGGACGAATGGCGCGCATCGCGCCGAGCTGA
>JBPCLI010000071.1:0-65458 GCA_051003415.1 Chthoniobacterales bacterium
TCGGTAATCAGAACCCTCAAAAAACTTCGTTTTTACGAGGGAAGCCGGCAATCGGGCTCGAACCGATGACCTGCTGATTACAAATCAGCTGCTCTACCAACTGAGCTATGCCGGCATTTACGAGGGGGAAAAGTAGCGCGCAGTTTATTCGTGACAAGTCAGACCGGCGTCTTGGTGTAAGCGGAAAGCGGATCGGCGGTTTCGAGATTCTTGATCACCGTGCTAAGATAGACAGATTCCGGGTAAAAGGCCCGATACTTCGTAATCTCGGCCCGGTTCATTACCCGAAACCCGTAGCGCTCAAACATCTTTTCGCCGCGCCGGCTCTCAAAGGTCACGATCTGGCCGTAAACCCGCTTCTCGCCGCATCGATAAAGGTAGCCGAGGTAGGCGCTCATGAGCGCACGGGTGGTCGAGATCTTGCGCGCTTCCGGGAGCAGGTTGATGTGAAAATGCGGCGTCCGTGCCGGGGCTGCCGGCACTTCGCGCCAACCGTTCATAATCATCCAGCGAATGAAACGTTTCGAGCGCGGGTTGTAGCGCGGATAGCGCAGCAGCGAACGCACAAACAGCACGATGTTTTGTTGGAAGGAATAAAGCTGATTGAGCAAAGGCTTGCGCGAACCGAGAAGGTAGCCCTTCAATTCGCCATCGACCTCCAGCACAAAAGACGATTCCGGTTCGTGATCGGTGTAATACGTGGTCAGGAAATCGGCGAAAAGCTCGCGATCCTCGTAGACCGGGTCGATCGGTTCGCCCAAAAAGCCAGTGCGGCAGCACAACTCCCGCACCGCGGCGCGATCCGAGGATCGATAGCCGCGAATTGTATAGGCGCGTTCCGCTTTCATCTGGTCGCAGGTTAACGTGTCGGTGTCTTCCCGCAAGGCCCGTCGCTCGGCCGCTTTCCGAGTCGCTCTTAGCCCGGGTGGTAAGCTACTCGCACCTGGTCGTAAAGACGGAACAACTTCTTGAACACCGTCGGCCAGGCATAGTGTTCGCGGACCTCTTTGGCCCCGATCAATCCCGCCTTTTGCAGTCCGCCGCCATGGGTGGCCGCGGCAATCGCGTCCGCCAAAGCTTCGACCGAGTTCTCGACCGCCCAATGTTCCTGACCACCGAAGATGATCCGATCCATATAGCTGCCTCGGATCCCGACAACCGGCGTGCCGCAAGCCTGGCTCTCGAGAGCGGTCAACCCAAACGTCTCCTGCACCCCGGGGTGCACCAGCAACTCGGCCGCGCGGTAGAATCGCGCAAGCACCTCGGAGTCGGTGCAATATTGGCGCCAGGTCACGTGCCCGACACGCTCCTGCAGCTTGCGGAGGGCGGCGCGTTGCAAGCCGTCGCCCACGATCAAAAGGTGGTAACGAGCCGGCTGGCGCCTAACGAGCAATTCAAACGCGGCCAGCAGAGTCTGTGTATTCTTTTCCTGAGCCAGTCGTCCGACGTAAAGCAGCAGGCACCGATCCGGGGAAATGCCTAACGAGGAACGAGTTTCCGCTGCGTCCGGAGGTTCCGGGCGAAAAATCTCGGTATCCACCCCAAGGTCGACCGCGTGCACATTTTTCACCCCCCAAACCTGTAACAGGCTCCCGAGCCGGGCCGAAGGAACGAGCGTGGCCTCGAATTGGTTGTAGATCTGGCGCACATAGCGCCGCGCGAGATCCATGACAAATTCCGTCGCCGTCCTCCCGAGGAAGCGCGAAGTCGTGCGCAGGTAAGCCTCCGGAAAATGCGAATGATAAAACCCGACGACCGGAATGCGACGCGCGGATCCCGAAGCAATCGCCTTCCACGCCACCTGATAAGGATCGCCCGATTCGATGAGATGCGGTTGCTCGCGCTCGAGGATTTCCTCGATGGCGCGGAGATTGAGGAGAGCGCGGTAACGTGAGGTCCGGGAAAGCAAAGGCGAGCGGATCGAGTAGATCCGTGAGCGCTCCGTCTCGACCATTTCGGTTTTCGCGCCTGGAATAACGAGCACATGTTCGTCCTCGGTCTGCGCCTGAATGTAGCGGATCTTTTCATGCACGTAACGCTTTACGCCGCCGCTGAGCGGAGAGTAAAACTGCGTCAGGTCGCAAAGCTTCAAAATGTGGGAGGGGCCTTTGCGCCCCGATGGGATGCGTTACCGTGGTTCGATCGGGGCGCAAAGCCCCTCCCACATTGCCCGCTATTTTTCGAGCGAGCTAAGATATTTCTCGGCCTCGATCGCGGCCGCGCAACCGGAGCCCGCGGCGGTGATGGCCTGACGGTAAATACGGTCGGCAACGTCGCCCGCGATAAAAATTCCGGGGTGCTTACTCTCGGCCAGATGTTTGGCGATCAAATAACCAGCGGGATCCGTTTCGAGTTGGCCAGCGAAAGCCTTCGTATTTGGATCGTGTCCGATGGCGACGAAAACGCAGGCGACCGGTAAAATCTTCTCTTCCCTGGTCACGACATTGCGCAACTCGACCGCCGTCATCTCGCCCTTTTCATCCGGAATGTATTTCACCACTGCGGTGTTCCAGATCGGCTCGATCTTTTCACACCCCAGAACGCGGTCGGCCATGATCGGCGAGGCGCGCAATTTATCGCGGCGGTGAATCAGGTAAACCTTCGAGGCAAAACGGGTGAGGAAGAGCGCTTCTTCGGCCGCCGAATCGCCGCCGCCGACAACACAGACAGGAACGTTGCGATAAAAGGCGCCGTCACACGTCGCGCAACTCGTGAGGCCGTGGCCGATCAGTTTTTCTTCGTTCTTCAGTCCGAGCCAGCGCGCGGAGGCGCCGCTCGCGATGATGAGCGCCTGGGTGTCGAGCCATTCGTCGTCCGCTTGCAACCGGATGTGCCCGTCGCCCGACTCCAGGCCAGTCGCCTCCGCATAGGAGAAGCGCGCCCCGAAATTCTCCGCCTGCTTGTGCATGTTCATGACTAGTTGCGGGCCGTCAATCCCCTCGGGAAAGCCGGGGAAATTTTCCACCAGCGTAGTGGTCGAGAGCTGGCCGCCCGGCTGGCCGCCTTCGAGCACGAGCGGGCTGAGATTTGCGCGCGCGGCGTAAATCGCGGCGGTCAGGCCCGCGCATCCGCTTCCGACAATGATGACTTTCTCCATGCGCGCCAAGGGTAGCATGGAGCCCGGAGGCTATCTAATCGCGGGGCGCCGCCACGAGTTTCGCCTCCGACCGAACGGGCCCGTCCTCCAAAGAAAATAGCGTCTGCCAGCCGGTCCGTGACGAAACCACTGACATGAACACGACAACCGTCAGAACGGATTACACAGGGATTCACCACAGCGAGGGCCCGGTAGCGAAAGCAATCGAGCGGCAGACGAGTAAGCTCCCATCCGACACTTTTCTCTGGCTTGCCCTCGGTTCGATCGCGCTCTCGCTCGGACTCCGCCTTTCAGGCCGACGGGACCAGTCCCACTTTGTGGGCCATTGGGCGCCGACGATCCTGCTCCTGGGCCTTTATAATAAAATGGTGAAGCTTTTCGGTTCGGAAGCGCAACGCTAGCCGGCCGGTCTCAAGTTGGGGCGAGGTGAAGCTCCAGCCACGAGTGGCAGGCCAGGCACTGCCGATTCCAGAGATATGCCGGAGCTCGCCGAGGTAGAATATTTTCGCAAACGCTGGGACCCGGGTCTCGGTCAGGCCATTACCGGGGTTAAGTTGCATGCCGGGAAACGGATCTTCCGCCAAACCGACACGGGCGCACTCAAACGTCAGCTCGTTAGGCAGAAGCTGCTTGCTTCACGTGCGCGCGGGAAGCAGATGCTCTTTCAATTCGTGGGTGACAACTGGCTCGGGATTCACCTCGGGATGAGCGGGCATCTGCGCACGGAGGCAGCCGGGTTTCACGCCGGCAAGCATGATCATCTTGTGCTCGAGCAGAAAAAGCAAACGCTTGTCTTCCGCGATGCCCGGCTGTTTGGCCGGGTCCGTTTTCATCATGGCAAAGAGGCGCCGGAGTGGTGGGCGATGGGCGGACCGGAAATTCATTCGCCAGCGTTTAAACTGACGGCAATGACCGACTTCGTTAGGCGGCATGCCCGCGCCCCGATCAAGGCGGTGCTTCTGCTGCAAAGTGGGTTTCCCGGCATCGGCAACTGGATGGCAGACGAGATTCTCTGGCGGGCGAAGATCGCCCCGCGGCGAAAGGCGGGCGCGCTCAGCGCGGAAAAGTTAGGCGCCCTTTGGCGCAGCGTCCGTTTTGTCTCCCGTGCTTCGCTGCGCACAATTGGCCGCGACAATTCCGATCCACCGAAGGGCTGGTTGCTGCATGAGCGGTGGAAGCCTGGCGGAAAGTGCCCGCGGCACGGAACGACGCTGCACCGGGCGACCATCGGGGGCCGCACCACGGCCTGGTGCCCGCAATGTCAAAAGTAGTCGTTAGGCCGCAAGGTAAACCGTGATTTTGTGCAACCCGGTCGTGCCCGAGAAAGGGCTCCGATCCTTTTCGAAAGTTTGCACCGCGCCGGTGCCATCGGTCACCCGCACCGCCAGCTTGTATTCACCCGCATCGGTCGGGTTCCAATCGAAACTCCAAAGCACCCAGGTCAGTTTCGTCCCCGGATAATCAATCTTCGCCTCCTGCCAGGTCCGCCCATCATCGAGGCTAACCTCGACGCGCGAGACGCCGCGATCGCCGGCGAAAGCCACGCCTTTGAGCGGGATTCCGCTCCGAGTGTTCGCGAGCCTGAACCAGGCAAAGTCGTCTGGCTGATCGAAGCGGGACCGGGTCGGGACGACAAAATTCGGGCCCCAGCCTTGCTTTTCATAAAAGCCTTCGGCACCCACGCCGGTCAGCTCGATCCGCGTCAGCCACTTGACGTTTTTTTCCCCGAAATATCCTGGCACGACGATCCGCGCCGGAAAGCCATGGCGGTCGGGCAGCCGTTCGCCATTCATTTCGTAGGCAACGAGCGTCGTGGGATCCATTGCTTTCGTTAGGGGAAAAGTGTCCGTGTAATTGTCCACTCCATGCAGACGCACCTTGGCCGCAGCCGGGAGCGGTCCGGCGCTTTTCAGCAAAGTGTGCAGTGCAGCGCCGCGCCACTTCGCGTTGCTCATTAGACCAGCCCCGAGTCCATTGCTGATACACATCAGGGTCGTCTCCTGCTCGACGGCGGGGAGCGATTTGAGTCGCGCGAAATCGTAGGTCTGGCGATTTTGCACGAGGCCTGTGACTTCAAGTCGCCAGATCGATTCGGCGACTCGCGGATCGACCACGTTCTTCGTCACGCAATAGAACTTGTCGTTAGGCGTAATCGCTTCGACTCCCGGGCCGCGGTATTGCGTGCCGTCGTAACTGAAACTCGCCACCTGGAAGAGCCGGCGCAAAATTCCAGCGCCGCCGCCAGCCACGAGCAATCCGAGGCCCCCAAGAAGCAGGGCGCGACGCCCGATAGCCGGCGAATATTCGAGATCGTTAGGCGTGGAGCGCGGCGCGATGAGAAAACGAAACCCGAGAACGAGCGTGCGCTCGAACGCGATGAAGGCGAGAGCCAACCCTGAGGATGGTGATGAAAGCCGCCGGTCGGATCGGCCAGCCGTGGTAACTTGTTCCGAGAACCGGCCAGAGCAGCGCGAATGAAGCAAGCAGAGGAAGGACGAAAAAGACGCCTAACGTTGCCCAGGAAGAAACGCGTCTGCGACCGCCTATCGTTAGGCCGTAGATCAATCCGCCGAACGCTCCGACCAGGATCTGACCGGCCATCGTCGATCCCACTCCAAGTTGCTTAAGGTGGTTGTAGCCACCGACGCGACCCATCAGGGCAAGGAAAGGCCCAGGCTTTATGAAAACCGATAGACGATCACCAATAATGGCAACGGGCGTCGCCACCCCAAGAAGCCAGGCGAGAAGCAGCATGACGACGGTCATGACAATGCCGGCGATCGCCCCGGCGAAAAGTCCGTCGCCAGCCAATTTCCATCTGCTTGGCGCTTTGTTCACGAAAAAGTGAGGCGCCGCCCCGGCCGCTTATTCCGAATGACTTCGTCGCCGCGGCTCGCGTGCGACACGCAAAAATGTCGCGAGAATCCGCAGACCAGCGAGAAAGGTCCCGCGAAGTGAGCCCGAGACCTTTGATTCACCGCCGGTCCGGCAACGATGGTTGACCGGGACCTCCAGGATACGCAATCCCGCCCGCGCAGCTCGCATCTGCATCTCGAGATTCCAGCCGTACGTTTCTTCCCGCATCCCAAGACGATCGAGTGCTTGCCGCCGGATGGCGCGGAAAGGGCACATGTCGGTGAAGGAAACGCCGTATAATAGCCTAAGCAGGAAACCGGCGGCGCGGCCGGCGAAGATCTGCTGGAAATTCATGCTCCCTGGTTCGCGCTCGCCGCGTATCCGCGAGCCGATTACAAAATCGGCTTCGCCCCGCGTGATTGGACCAGCGAGTCGGTCCATCAATTCCGGGCAATCGCTCCCGTCACCGTCGAGAAAGATCAGAATCTCGGACGCGGAATCGGCCGTGGCGATGCCGGTCGCGCAGGCGCGGCCATAGCCACGCGGCGCGCTCACGACGCGGGCACCCGCCTCCTCGGCCCGGGCGGCCGTGGCATCGGTGCTGCCGTTATCGACCACGATGACTTCATCCGGCAGGCCGGTCGTTAGGCAGGCGCGCACCACGGCAGCGATTGGCTCCTCCTCATTGAGCGCCGGGATGATGACCGAAAGGCGCGTTTTCACGAACGCCCGATGCGATGCACGATCCCTTTGTTCCGCAGGATTTCAGCGGCCTCGCTGAAGTAATCGCGCACGTCTTTCTGCTCGCGGATCCAATCAAGGTAACGCCCGATCCCGGAGGCGAGATCGACCTGCGGCTGATAGCCCGCGGCACGAATGCGCTCGGTGCCGCTCGTGAGGTGACGCATTTCGCCGGGGCGAAATTCGCCATTCGTTTCGGGCGCGATCTGAATGCCAAGCGCGTCGGAAATTTGCGCTGCCACTTCCCGTATAGGAACGCCAAGGCCGCTCCCAACATTCACTGGAAGGCCGTCGAGCGCGTCGTTCTCCGCGGCGAGGCGATTCGCGCGCACGATGTCTTCCACGAAGGAAAAATCGCGCGTTTGGTTTCCGTCCTCATAAAGAATGGGCGGCAGGTCGTTCAACAGCCGGGTGCAGAAGATCGCAATCACGCCGGTGTAGGGATTGAAGATCGACTGGCGCGGTCCGTAAGTGCAGGAGTAGCGGAGGGCAACGGTCGGGATGCCCATTTGCCTGCCCCAGAGGAGAACGAGTTTCTCCTGGTCGAATTTCGTTAGGCCATAGACGGTCTCGCCGCCGATCGGCGCGTTTTCCGGGGTCGGCGCGCTCGTCGTTATCTCCTGGCAAATTGGGCAATGGACTTGCCAATCGCCCTGCCTCAGCTGCTCGACAGGACGCACCGGTGGAAAAACGAGGCCGTGTTCCGGGCAAGTCGCGGCCCCCTCGCTGTAAACCGCCTGCGAAGAGGCGACGATGAATTTTTTGATCGGCAAATTTTCTTCGCGAATCACTTCCAGCATCCGCGCCGTCCCGAGGCTGTTGACGTCAACGTATTTCGCAATTTCCGGCATATAGCCGCCGTAGGCGGCTTGATGGAAGACGACATCGATGTCGTCCAGCGCGGCTGAGATCGTGTCTCGATCTCGCAGATCGCCCTGTACGAAACCATGATCATTATCGACCCAGGATGGTCGTCCGTGCCGATGGGTTTGCGGTTCAAGATTATCGAGCACCCGAACTCGCCAGCCTTCGCGGCGGAGCAAATCGGCGAGATGCGATCCGATCAGTCCGGCGCCGCCGGTAACGAGAGCGCGTTTCATTGCGCAGGTCGGTCGACCGGTGTCGGCCAAATTCGCTCGCGGCCTTCGCGGTCCATAATTTCACGAAGAAAGGCTCGCGTGGCCGGTGCAATTTCGATAATGTCGGATTCGTTAGGGCCGAACAAATCCTCGCAGAGACTCTGGAGCATAATCCGATCATCCACGTCGTAACACGGCGGGAGCAGGTGGACTTCAAGACCGATCTCGGTGGCGCGCGCCCGGGTTTGCGCCAGTACCTGATCGGTACTCCAATCGATCCCTTCGAAGAGTCTGGGATGGAGATTTTTCATTCCAATCAAATAGTAGCCTCCGTCTTCTGAAGGTCCGAGCACCAGGTTATCGTTAGGCGAAGCGAGGATTCGGACCGCTTCGGCAAAAACCGATGATGGCGCCGTCGGGCTATCGGAATTGATCAGGCAGACAGCGCCGAAACCGACCGAGAACAAATCCTCAATCGCGCCTACGAGGCGTTGCCCAAAATCACCGTCGCGCTGGGCGATGAGCTGGAAGTGGTCGGGCAGAATATCGTCATAAGCTTCTTCCGCGCCGACTGGCGTGTAACAGCCGATCCCTCGCGCGCCGGCTCCGGCTTGGTCGATCGACCTCGCGAGGTCACGGAGGAAGGAAATGTTGAGCGTGGCTGCTTCTTCCGGGCTCAGAGGCGGTGTCAGGCGCGTCTTTACGTGGCCGGCGCGAGGCGCCTTTGTCATTATGGCGAGAGCACAGAGATTTGCGCTCGTCGGGTCGGATTCGTTAGGGCGAAGAACCGGAAGTCTACTCCTCATGCCTTTTCGCAAAGTGCATACTGATAACGGGTGTCCCGCCAACACTCATAATTTTTCCAGGGCGGTCTCGCACAGAGGCTGGCGAAATCTTCGAAGGTGATGACGTGGGCCTTGCGCGGTTCGCGATAGCCGTTTCCGAAATGCGTGGCGCGAGCCGCGATCCACATCGCGACCAAGGGAATGGAAGCGCGAAAAGAATGGCGTGGTTCGGCAATCACACAGCGCCCGCCGGGTTGCAAGACACGGTGCATTTCGGCTAAGGCGCGCTCACGTTCCTCTAGGACGGTGAAAAGCCGAGCTGCTATGAGCGTGTCGAATCGGGCCTCCGGATAGGGAATATCAAGAACGTTTAAGCGCTCAAAGCGACAGTTTCCCAAGTGCATCTTGTGGGCGCGCTGCCGGGCCCAGCAGAGCTGTCTTTCGGAGCGGTCGACGCCGATGACAGAAAGGTGCGCATGGCGTTGAGCCAGGCGGCAAGAGTAAAAGCCGGGACCGCAGCCGAGTTCGATCAAACTGGTGCCCGGAGCTGGCGACCCGGTTGGCCAAAGCGCGCGACAAATGCGATCCGTGTCGTCGCGAAAAAGATTTTCACGGCAAAACACATAGAGCCACGGGACCTGTTCAAAGAGGCTTTCCGTGCCTTCATGTTTTCGAGGCGAACGAGAGGTTGGGGCTGAGGCTACAGGCGAGATCGAGACTGCGGGCTGTTCCAAGACCATTTTGCTCGACATAGGTGTTAAGGCATCGCTTGCGCTGGGCTCGCTGGACGTTATCCAAAAGCGGCCAATCTCTGGTGGTCGTCTGGTCAGAGGTTTTGGGCGTGCCGCATATTCCAACCGTAGGATCAGAAAAGAAAGCAGTGCTTTTTAGTTGTGCACACCGCTGATGATTAAATTTCGAAAAACATTTCAAGTATCTTAATCATCAGCGTCTGAATAACTGCCGGTGCCCGCGACTTTTCCCTATGAAATGGGCGCCATGAAGGGCTGTTAATAACGCCGGAGAGCTGATCTGAGAAAAGACGTTCTTCGTCGACGCGAATGGATTGCTGGAACTTATCGGAAGTTGTTGGCTGCTTTTTCCTGCCCATACCGCGGCCGAAAGATGTTCGTTGAGTATTACCATGCCAGGAGGGGCGGCCTTGGTTGTGGGCAGCGGCCAAGTTTAAGCAAGCTTTTGGCGACCGATGTGAGATATTCGCGGAGTGATCAAGCGAATTCTGGTGCGATGTCCGGTAACGAAAAAGCTGAATGTGACCGGAGTGGTGATTGAAGAGGATGTCTTTGCCTCTGCCAAGCTTAAGCCTGGAACAGTGGCCTGTGTGCACTGCGGCGAGAAGCATTCCTGGAACAAGAAAGAAGTCATTCTCGCTCGTTAGGCCAGGTCGATTTTTAGACGCAGCCGTTGCTACCGGTGGCCCGTGCGCTGCGACTGATTGACGGGAAGAGGCCGTGACGTTAAGCGCATAAAAGGGTGGATCTCCTCGACGAACTCCAGAGTCGCCTTGTCTGCGGCGACGGCGCGATGGGCACGATGTTGCTCGACGACGGGATTCCTTTGGAGCGATGCCTCGAGGAACTGTGTGTCAGCGAACCAGGGCGTGTGCTTAAAGTCCATCAAGACTACGTGGCGGCCGGAGCGCGTGTCATCGAGACAAACACGTTCGGCGCCAACCGGGTGCGCCTCGACCGTTTCGGTTTCGGCGAGCGAACGCAGGAAATCAACTCGGCTGCGGCACGACTCGCGCGTGAGGCTGCGCAAGGGAAAGATGTAGTTGTTGCCGGCAGCGTCGGTCCACTTGGGATCAGTGCCGATGAAGCCGAGACACGCGGCATTGATCGTCGGGCGGTCTTTCGGGAACAGGTCATAGGGCTATTTGATGGCGGCGCTGACGCGATCTTTTTCGAGACGTTCCTCGACTATGAGGAAATGGAGGTCGCGCTCGCAGCCAAGATGGAGCTCTCGAAGGCACCGACTATTTGTTCGCTGGCCTGCGAACAGGAGGGCCGACTTCCTTCAGGGCTGACGCTGATCGAAGCTTTTCGCAAGTTGACGGCACTCGGCGCGGATGTTGTGGGCGTGAATTGCCTCAATGGTCCGCAAGCGATGGTGCATCTCCTGGAGCGAATTCCGCTGGAGTTCCTACTTTCGGCTTATCCAAACGCCGGCTACCCAAAGTACCACGAGGGCCGTTTCATTTATTACACGGCGCCGGATTACTTCGCGAAAATGGCCCGCGAAATGGCGGCCCAAGGGGCGCGCTTGATCGGCGGATGTTGTGGAACCACGCCGCGTACAATCGCTGCCATGGCGGCGGCGCTGGCTGGCCTCGAACCAACGAGAAACAAATCGATCCGCTCCGTTCGCGAAACAGTGCGATCGCCAACGCCAAAAATCATCCCGCCGACCGAAGAGAGCCTGCTTGATCGGATCGCGGCCGGGCATCGCGTGATTATTTGCGAAATGGATCCGCCAAAAACTCTTGCTCTTGAAAAGTATTTCGTTGGTGCGCAGGCTCTTGTCCAGGCCGGGTGTGACGCGATTACGCTTGCGGACAACTCTCTCGCCATCTTAAGAGTCAGCAATCTCGCGATCGGGGCAATGTTAAAAGAGCGGTTCGGGATTACTCCCTTACTCCATATGAGTTGCCGCGACCGGAATGTTCTCGGTCTGCAAAGCGAGCTGCTCGGGATGGCAGCCCTTGGAATGCGTCATGTATTACCGCTGACAGGCGATCCGGCGCGGGTGGGCGATCATCCCGGGGCCGCTTCCGTCTACGATGTGAATTCGGTTCAACTGATCGGGATTATCAAGCGGATGAACGAGGGCTTCAACCACGCGGGTAAATCACTTAGCGCGTCGACGCAGTTTGTCATGGGGTGCACTTTTAATCCGAACTCAAAGAATCTCGATGCCCAAGTTTCGCGGCTCGAGCGAAAGATCGCGGCCGGCGCCCAATATGTGATGACTCAGCCGGTTTTTGATTTGCGTGTGCTCGACGAAATGGTGCGGCGGACGCAAAGCTTTGGCGTGCCGATCTTCACCGGCGTGTGGCCATTGCTGAGCGGACGACAAGCGGAGTTCTTGCACAACGAAGTGCCCGGAATCATCGTGCCAGACCAGGTGCGCCAGCGAATGACTGGATCAGATGGCGAAGAAGGTGGGGCGCGAGGGCTGGAAATCGCCCGTGAAATTTCCAAGGCGGCGTTGGAACGGTTCCCGGGTGTTTACCTCATCACGCCTTTTCTGAGATATTCGGCTACGGTCGAGTTGGCGGCGTTTGCGCGAAGCCTTTGAAGTAGGCAGATTGCGCTGATGTCTAAAGTCCGGCGCGCAGTCTGTCTCCAGGTGGGCGGCTTGCTTCTGGTGTCAGGCGGTTTTCTTATTGCCGCGCGGTATTTTCCGATTGCCGACTGGATTGCGCAGGTTCAGCAAAAAGTCATGCATCTTGGAGCTTGGAGCGCCGTTTATTATTCGATTCTCTACGCCTGCTGCAACGTATTACTTTTACCAGGGGGCCTTCTTAGCGTCGGCGGCGGGTTCTTTTTCGGTCTGTGGTGGGGCTTTTTGATTGTGCTGGTAGGGAATGTAACTGGCGCGGCAATTGCATTCTATCTCGGCCGAAAAGTCGGTCAGAACTGGCTGCGGAGGAAATTGATGCGAAATCCGACTCTCGAAGCCTTGGAGCCGGCAGTGGCTCGAGAAGGATGGAAGATCATTTTGCTCAGCCAGTTACACCCTTTATTTCCCACGAGTTTGTTGAATTATCTCTATGGCCTGACGACGATTCGTTTTCGAACATGTATTCTATGGGTCGCCATCGGACAGGCACCTGGCCTTTTTCTTTACACCTACATTGGAACGCTCGGACAACTCGGACTCAATTTGATGCGGGGCAAGAGCCACCCGCGAGTGATCGAGTATTGGGTGTGGGGAGGCGGTTTGTTGATTTCAGCGTTCATCCTGGTCGTGCTAGGTCGTATTTCCCTTCGACTGCTGCAGGAGGCAGAAATGAAAGCCTCCCAAGATCAACAGAGGTCGCAGACGTTGCCAGCAGGCGAAGTAATCTCAGCCGAGAAAGCATGGGCACAAAGGTAGACTTGGTCGGACTGGCAGCCCGGGCTTGGACAGCTCGCGAAAATGCCTACGCGAAATATTCACATTTCGCGGTTGGCGCGGCCGTGGCCACTTTGTCGGGCGAAATATTTACTGGATGCGACGTGGAGAACGTCTCGTTCGGGCTCACGATTTGCGCCGAAAGGGTGGCGGTCTCCACAGCGATTGCAGCTGGACATCGGGAGTTCGATGCAATTGCGGTGGCGGCTGAAAACGAAAACCCGGTCGTGCCCTGTGGTGCATGCCGGCAATTCCTAGCTGAATTCAATCCCGCCCTGTGCGTCTGCTGCGTCGGTCGTGGAGGTATCTCTCAGACTGTACTCCTTTCGGATCTCCTTCCATCGCCGTTTTCGAGTTTTGACGAGTCCATGAGGTGATTCCACGTGGAACAATATTTTCTCCCAAAAACTTATGATGTGATCGTTGTGGGCGCCGGGCATGCCGGGATTGAAGCGGCCTTGGCCTCATCGAGACTAGGCGTTGAGACGCTACTACTCACTCAAAATATGGATACTATCGGGCAAATGTCCTGCAATCCGGCCATCGGCGGCCTAGCCAAGGGTCATATTGTCCGCGAGATAGACGCGCTCGGCGGTGCCATGGGAATCAATGCCGATGCGACGGGTCTCCAATTCCGTCTGCTGAATCGGACAAAAGGGCCGAGCGTTCGCGCACCGAGAGTACAGTGCGACAAAAAAGCCTACCAATTCCGCATGAAGTGGCTGTTGGAGGGCCAGGAAGGGCTGGACGTAAAGCAAGGCGGAGTCGGCGAAATCTTGGTCGAGGGCGGCGGGGTTTATGGGGTGCGCTCGGATTTCGGCCTGGCAGTCCGCGGTCACAGCGTAGTTATCACAGCCGGGACGTTCTTGAGAGGATTGCTGCATGTCGGCGACGCCAGCCGGCCTGGCGGTCGAATGGCGGACAGCGCGTCGTCCTTGAGTGATAACCTGCGTGCACTCGGCTTCGCTACGGGACGTTTCAAGACCGGAACGCCATGCCGTCTAAATGGTCGTTCGATTGATTTCACTGTTTGCGCGAAGCATGAGGGTGACGATCCGCCGACACGCTTCAGTTTCCTTCCGGCCGGCGAGGAATTCGCAGACCACGATGAATTTCTGACGCTAAATCGGGTTGAAAACGGCCTGTTCCACGTAGAACAACTGTCCTGTTGGATCACCTCGACCGCGCCAAAAACTCACGATATTATTCGACGTAACCTGTATAAGTCTCCCTTGTATAGCGGAAGGATTGAAGGAACCGGCCCCAGGTATTGTCCCTCCATTGAAGACAAGGTCGTGAAGTTTCCCGACAAAGCCCATCACCAGCTTTTTTTGGAACCCGAAGGGCGGCAGACGGAAGAGTTCTACGTCAACGGGATCTCGACCAGCCTCCCGTACGACGTCCAACTTGAATTTATCCACTCGATTCCGGGGCTGGAAAAGGCCGAAATCATGCGTCCCGGTTACGCGGTGGAGTACGATTATTTCCCGCCTAGTCAACTTCGACCCACCCTTGAAACGAAACTCGTTGGCGGTTTATATTTTGCCGGGCAAATTAATGGGACTTCCGGATACGAGGAAGCCGCGGCGCAAGGCTTGATCGCTGGCGCAAACGCAGCCTTGAAAGTTGCAGGGCGGGAACCGCTTATTTTGGGTCGGAGCGAGGCCTATATTGGCGTTTTGATCGACGATCTGGTTACTCAGGGAACCCAAGAGCCCTATAGAATGTTCACCAGTCGCGCAGAGCACCGGCTTCTGCTTCGGCATGATAACGCGGACCAGAGATTGACCCCCAAGGCAGCCGCGTTTGGCTTGGTAGGTAAGCGACGAAGCGAGCTCTTGCGTGAAAAAACGACTCGGCTTGAGACGGCCCGCGAAATTGCGGGAGCGACCCGCTACAATGGCGAATGTTTGCTGCACATTATGAGAAAACCGGAGTTCAACGTCGCGATGTTCTCCGAAACCGTGCGTCAGAAGATAGACCTTCACATCTGGGAACTCTTGGAGACCGAGGTGAAATACGAAGGATATATCCGTCGCCAGGATGACCAACTCCGCTCGATGCGCTCCTCTGAGGCGGTCCGCATCCCGCCCGAGTTGGACTACGCGACGGTGCCGGGGCTTCGCAATGAGGCCCGGCAAAAGCTAAGAGGCCTCCGACCTGAAAACCTTGGACAGGCGGGGCGAATCAGCGGCGTTACACCGAGCGACTTGGGAGTATTAAGCGTCTGGTTGCGGAAGAAACACCTAACTAATTGCTGATAAATATTATATCTCTTTGAGCTCAGCTATTTTTTCCTACCTTCTCGCAAGCGGTATCGGCTATCTTCTCGGCTCTTGCCCGAATGGTTACCTCGTTTCACGTGCTCGCGGGATAGATATCCGCCAGCACGGCAGCGGCAATATAGGAGCCACTAACGTCCTCCGCGTTCTAGGCAAGAAATGGGGATACCTGGTTTTCGCGCTGGATGCGCTGAAGGGCTTCGTCGCAGTGCGTCTCGCTTTTGCGATTGCCGCCGCCACGGTTATCGGTATGGCCCAGCGCGAGCTCCTCGGCATCGCGAGCGGTCTGGCCTGCATTCTCGGCCACACCTTCCCAGTCTGGCTCCGCTTCCGGGGCGGGAAAGGAGTCGCCACGTCAGCTGGTGTGCTTCTCGGGCTCATGCCCATCGCCGTCTTCTCCGTCCTGGCAGTTTGGATCGTCCTCTTCAAAATCACTCGGTATGTCTCCGTGGCATCGATCGGCGCCGCGGTCGCGCTTCCACTTTTTGTGATCGCCTACCACCGTTTCGGCCTGCTGAGGGGCGCGACTTTGCTGCCATTTTCGATACTTATCGCCGGCGTGGTTGTCTGGCGACATCGTTCTAACTTGCAAAGACTTCTCCATGGTAAAGAGCAGCGCTTCGGCCAGAAATGACGACACGACGGACGGCGATTCTGGGCACCGGCGGCTGGGGGACAGCGCTCACTCTCCTCTGGGCGGAAGCGGAGCACGAAATCATCCTGTGGGGACACACCGCGGAGCGGGTTGAAGAGATCCGCCGCACTCGGCAAAATCCCGATTACCTTCCTGGCGCGCAGTTGCCCGCCAATGTTTGCCTAACGAGCAAACTATCCGACTGCGCGGGGGCGGACCTCATCGTCTTTGTCACGCCGTCAGTGGCGCTCCGCGAGGTGGCGACCGCTCTGCAGGCAGAAATGTCGAACCCAGCTGCCATCCTCATGAGTTGCACGAAAGGAATCGAGCACGGCAGCGGCCTGCGGATGAGCGAGATTCTCCACGAGAAATTCCCGGAAAATCCCGTTGCGGTCCTCTCTGGGCCGAACCTCGCCGTGGAAGTGGCGCGCGGCCTGCCGAGCGCCACCGTGCTTGGCTGCCGCGACCGGAGCGTCGCGGAGGAACTTCAGGCCTTGTTGGGAAGCTCCCGCTTTCGCGTCTATAGCAGCGACGAAATTGTCGGGATCGAATTGGGCGGCGCATTGAAGAACATCTTCGCCATCCCCGCCGGCGTGAGCGACGGCTTCGGTTTCGGCGACAACTCAAAAGCCGCGCTCGTCACGCGTTCGCTCGCCGAGCTTCTCCGGCTCGGAGTATCGATGGGCGGCGACGCCCGCACCTTTCAAGGACTGAGCGGGGCGGGTGATTTGATTGCTACCTGTTTCAGCCAGCACAGCCGCAATCGCCAACTTGGCGAACAGCTCGGCAAAGGCAGAAAGCTTGAGGAAATCACCAGCGGGATGAAAACCGTCGCGGAGGGAATCCCAACCGCGCGCAGCGCCTTCGAATGCGCCCGTAAGGTCGGCGTGGAAACACCGATCATCGACCAGGTTTACGCCGTCCTGCATGAAGGAAAATCGCCCGCGCAGGCGATGCAGGAATTGCTAGGCCGCGATCAGAAATCGGAGTGCGGCTAAACTTTCTCCGCCGCCAGTTGGCCGATGACGGCAGAGAAAAGCTCCCGCTCCACTCCCTGGATTCGCGCGTGCAGGCTCGCCGAGGTGTCGTTAGGCAGAATCGGCACCTCGCACTGTGCAATAATTTCGCCGCTATCCACCCCGGCATCGACGTAGTGCACCGTGCAACCCGTCACGCTCTCGCCCGCCACCAAGGCCTGCGTCCAAGCCTCGCGTCCTGGGAATTTCGGGAGGAGCGATGGATGCAGGTTGATGATGCGCCGCGGAAAAGCTTCTAGGAGCGGTGCCTTCAGCACCCGCATGAAGCCGGCCAGGACGACCAGCTCCACGCCCGCTTCGCGCAATAGCCTAACGAGTTCTTCTTCTCGTTCCGGCTCGAGCTTTGTGCGGAATTTGCCGGGCGGAAAGAAGACCGCCGGCACGCCAAACTCCCGCGCGATCGCGAGAATGCCGGCATCCGCCACGTCGGAGACTACGACCCGACATTCCGCCTCCAGTTTACCGGCGCGGATTTGCTCGAGGATGGCGCGACAATTGGAACCTTTGCCGGAGCCGAGAATACCGATCGCGAGTCGCTCCATCCCCTTTACGGCCGCATCCGCTCGATCAACCCCGTGGTCGATTTTCCGGGAACCAGCGGCAGGGTCTTGATCTCGGCGCCAATTTTTTTCAGAGCGGCGACTTCTTCCGGCTCCAGGCTCTCCAGCGTGTAATCGCCCCCCTTCACATAGATCGCCGGGCGCACCGCCTCGATCACCGCGGTCGCGCGCACGGCCGGGAAGATTGTGACAAAATCCACGCACTCCAGAGCTGCCAGGACTTCCGCGCGATCGTCCGCTCGATTAAGCGGGCGCCCCGGTCCCTTCAAAGCCTGCACCGATTCATCGCCATTCAGCGCCACCGCCAGGCAGTCTCCAAGTTCTGCCGCCTCTTGCAGGTAACGAACATGCCCGACATGCAGAAGATCGAAACACCCGTTCGTTAGGACAAGTCGTCCTCCGTTCTCGCGAATTTCTTCCGACCGCTGCGCCAATTCATCCAAGGTCAAAATCTTTGCGTTCATCTCCGGGTCGATCCGCTCATTCTCGCCGACTGTTTCAGTCGGTCAATCAACCGGCCTCGTTAGGCGGAGCAATCGCACCTCCGGTTGCAGAAAGGCCGGCCCATCTTCCCCGCCGAACCGTGTCTCGTTACTGGAAAGAACAAGCTCCCACGAGCA
The DNA here is from genome assembly GCA_051003415.1 of Chthoniobacterales bacterium. GTDB lineage: Bacteria > Verrucomicrobiota > Verrucomicrobiia > Chthoniobacterales > UBA10450 > Palsa-1392. The sequence goes on from JBPCLI010000071.1 coordinate 17,829, forward strand.
TTGTCCTTCGAGCGGCGGCAGGCGATGGCCGCCAGCGAGGTCCGCCAGGATGAGCCATTGCTCGATTTCCGGTTTGCCAAAACTCAAGCGCGAGACGCCCTCCAGCGCTGGCAACACTTCGAAATTTTCCCGCGAACGGTTCCGCAGCACCGGCGACTCGCGGCGCAGGCGCAGGCACTGGCGGTAGAGCAGCAGCATCCGCGCGTGGCGCCCTTGGCTCGCCTCCGACCACTCGAGCTTCGAACGCAGAAAAGTTTCCTCGTCCTGCGGATCGGGAATTCCGGTCCGCCCCTGCAGGTCCCGAAAATCGGCGAAACTGCGAAATTCCTCGCGTCGTCCCTCCGTCACTTTCCGGCCGAGTTCGGAATTGTGATCGGTGAAATAGAGAAAGGGGGTCGAGGCGGCCCATTCCTGTCCCATCAGAATCAGCGGCGTATAGGGCACCAGGCAGAGGAGCGCGGAGGCAGCGCGGAAAGCCTCCGGCGACACCAATTGGTTCAGACGCAGGCCAAAAGCCTGGTTCCCCACCTGGTCATGATTCATGATGCAAAAGACAAACTGCTCCGGGCGCAGAGCCGCCGCCTCGCCCGGTTGCCCGAGCACCTGCGGCACGCGTTTCTCGCCAGCCAGGAGCCAGCCGTGATCGAGCGTCGCGGCCAATTCATCGACCGTTCCGCGATAGGATTGGAAATAACCCTCGCGCGTCTTCGTCAGCATGACGCGCACGACGTGATGGAAATCATCCGACCACATCCCGTCGAGGCCGATCCCGCCTTCCTGTTGCGGCCGCAGAAGCGCCGCCTCGTTGCGTTCATCCTCTGCCACGACAAACGCCCCTAACGAGTGAAGACGCTCCGCGATCTCGGCCAGGACATGCTTCTCCGAGGCGTCGGCGATCGCGTGCGTCGCGTCGAGCCGGAAACCATCGACATGAAATTCCTCCCGCCAATAGACCGCGTTCTCGACAAAAAAATTCCGCACCGGCGAAAGCTCGAAATTGAAGCCATCGCCCCATGGTGTCTTGTGCGCCGGGTTAAAATAGTCGCGGCTGTAACTGCCCAGATAATTCCCGTCCGGCCCGAGGTGGTTGTAGACTACGTCCAGGATCACCGCCAGGGCGTGCTCGTGAGCCGCGTCGACCAGCGATCTTAAATCGTTAGGCACGCCATAGACTCGCGCCGGCGCGTAGAGCAGGACCCCGTCGTAACCCCAGTTCCGTTCGCCCGGGAAATCGGCTACCGGCATGATCTCGATCGCGTTCACGCCGAGCGCGACGAGATAATCCAGCTTCTCGATCGCCGCGCGGAATGTCCCCGCCGGAGTGAATGCCCCGATGTGCAGCTCGTAAATCACTAGTTCGGCCAGCGGCGGCGCGACCCAGCCTTCATCGCTCCAGGTGAAATCGCGCGGATCGATCACCTGCGCGGCGCCGTGGACACCATCCGGGTTGAAACGCGAAGCGGGATCGGGCCAGCCGTTTCCGTCAAACCGGTATTTGTAGCGATCGCCGGCGCGTCCTTCCGGATCGAGCGCGCTCCGATAGCCGCCTTTCTCTTCGCCTAACGACAACTCCCGCTTGACGCTTCCGTCCGCGCTCGAGACCGCGACCGACACTTTCTTTCCCGGTGCCCAGGTGCGATAGCGCACCCCGCCCCTCGGCAGGAGGTAGGCGCCTTGGGAGCGAGGAGAGAGATTCATTTGCATTGTCGCACGAAACGGATTGTCATCCGGAAACCGCCACTAACCCAGCCGTAAGGAAGAAGACGCTATTGTTATTCATGAAGAAACCTGAAGCACGCGGCCCGAGTCCATCGGAAAAAGCACGGAAAGCGCTTGGCCAAAAATTAAACCGGCCGCCGAAGCCGCCGCCTACACCCGACAACCTCCCGCCGCCGCGCCGCTCGCCGCCGAGCCGCCCGGTGAAAGAGGAATGAGCACCCGATGATGGAAGACCCGTCAATCGCCGCCGCGCTCGAGCCGATGGCTCGCGTCATCGCTCGATCGCTGGCCGTCCGTCCCGAGCACTTTATCACGCATCCCTCCGAACTGAAACTTTTCCACGCCGTGAACGACGAAACTCTGCGCCGCTTCGCGCATGAGCATGGCTGGCGCGTCGTGCGTCGAGTCGGCGGCCGCCAGATCGAGTTCTCTAACGACGCCTTCGAGCGGATCGAACGAGTTCGCACCGGACACTCGCGCCCGGAAGACGAACGCTTCGAATAAGGGCCGCCTCACGCCCCGCCCGTCCTGCGATACATTCTCGGATGCCGTTTTCCTCGCCGCGAGCCGATGAGCGGGACCGAGCCAAGGCTTTCGTCCCAACCCGTCGTCCCCCTGCCTTCGGCCGTCCAGACAGCTCGTCCGAACCAGCTCCTCCCGAAACGTGATGATCGGATGCGGGAGCTGGCCGCGAAGCTGACGTGGCCGAAGAATGTCTGGATGGGGGCGTGCGTGGAAGACCGCCGCGTCTTCCATCGCATCGATGACCTGCGCGAAGCGCCCGCGGCCATCCGCTTACTCTCTCGCGAGCCGCTCATTGGCTCGGTTGCCGAATGGATCTGCGGGGAATTCGCTGAGAGCGATCGGGGTCAGCTTCAAAATCTCGCGCGATGGTGCTTTCTGCCAGAATCCCTTCGTGGAATTCGTAGTGATATCCAGCCCGCTGCTGCCTATCACGAGCAGAGCAGGATTAGGAGAGGTCGGGGGCGTTGAAGAAAGCGGTCAGCGGGCTGGTCGGAGAGGCCGTGGTGTGCGCTTCGGCGAGGCCGATCTCGCGGGCGTCGCGACCGGCTTCGACGGCTCGGCGGAAGGCGTTGGCCATCCGGACCGGGTCGGATGCGATGGCGATGGCGGTGTTGACCAGGACGGCGTCGGCGCCCATCTCGAGAGCTTCGGCGGCCTGGCTCGGCGCGCCGAGGCCGGCGTCGACGACGACCGGGACGGTGGCTTGTTCGATGATGATCTCGATCTGGGCCCGGGTTTCGATGCCGCGGTTGCTCCCGATGGGCGAGCCGAGGGGCATGACGGTGGCGGTGCCGATGTCTTGGAGGCGCTTGGCCAGGACGGGGTCGGCGTTAATGTAGGGCAGGACGGTGAAGCCTTCGGCGACGAGGATTTTGGCGGCGGCGAAGGTCTCGACCGGGTCGGGAAGGAGGTAGCGCGGGTCGGGGTGGATCTCGAGTTTGACCCAGCTGGGGAGGCCGGCGCTGACGGCGAGCCGGGCGAGGCGGACGGCTTCGTCGGCATTGCGGGCGCCACTGGTGTTAGGTAGGAGGAGGTAGCGTTTTGGGTCGATGAAATCGAGGATGTTGGCGAAGGGATCGTTCTTGCCGGAGAGATCGGCGCGGCGCAGGGCGACGGTGACGAGCTCGGTCCCGCTGGCGGCGAGGGCGTCGCGCATCAGTTCGTTAGAGGCGAACTTGCCGGTGCCGACGAGGAGGCGCGAGGTGAATTCGCGGCCGGCGATGACGAGTTTCGAGGGCTTGTCGGACATCGCGCTAACTTACAATGGGCAACGCGTCGTTGTCATCCGGTTCTGATGTAGAAGGCGGAACGGGCGATGCGACGTTCCGGGGAGCGCACGCGCCTTGCGTGCCTCCCCGGAGGGCTCCGCGACCGGTCGTGCTTTGACGATATAAATTGTGAGGCGGACTTTGCGGTCAAGTCCATTAAGGTCGGCGCGTGACGGGATTCGATTTGCGGCTGGGCGATTGCGTGGCGGGAATGGCGGAGCTACCGGCGGCTTCGATCGATCTCGTGGTCACTTCGCCGCCCTATAATCTCGGGATTCGCTATGGCAAATATGTCGATAGCGGCGGCCGGGAAGCGTATCTCGACTGGGGTGAGGAGTGGGCGGCGCAGGTGCGGCGGCTGCTCCGGCCTGACGGCTCGCTTTTTCTTAATGTCGGGGCGGCGCCGTCGAATCCGCTCTTGCCGCATGAGCTGGTTTTGCGGCTGCGGAAGTTTTTCGTGCTGCAGAACACGATTCACTGGGTGAAGTCGATCGCGTTGCCTAACGACAGCGGCGAAGAGATTTCGCGCGGGCATTTCAAGCCGATCAATTCGCCGCGCTACCTGAACGATTGTCAGGAATACGTCTTCCACCTCACGCCTAACGGGACGACGCCGCTCGATCGGCTCGCGCTCGGGGTTCCATATCAGGACAAGAGCAACATTGCGCGCTGGGGGCACACCGGCGGGCAGGACCGGCGTTGTCGCGGAAATACATGGTTTGTTCCGTATGAGACGATCCAGCGTCGAGCGAAAGAGCGCCCGCATCCGGCGACCTTTCCGGTGCAGCTGGCGGTGAATTGCATCCGACTGCACGGCCTAACAAGGGTGGAGCGAATGCTGGATCCGTTTCTCGGGATCGGAAATTCCGCGGTCGCGGCGCAGCGTTGTGGCCTAACGAGCTTCGTCGGGTTTGAGATCGATGAAGAATATCTGCGCGAGGCAGAGCGCAGGCTCGGGTAGCGCGCCCTGGCAGTCCGTTAGCGATGGCTGTCTGCCATCGCAGACTTTCCTTTGTGCGGGACTGGTCGCGAATCGGGCGCGGTTCGGAAGTTCGTCGGCGGAGACTTCCGCCGACCAACGGGCTGGCAGCCCGTGCTACCCGGGCGGACTACCCGGAGAATTTCTCGAGCGGCTTGACCAGGTTCCCGGGCAAAGGCCGCACGCGCTCGAAGATTCGCTCGGCCAGCGGCTTTGCGGTCGGATAACCGGCGAAGATCATCTCGAGGCGCGCGTCGAGGTTATCGATGTAGCTGAGGGCGTGGGCCTCGGGCGTTTTCGGGAAGACGGGGGAGCCGAATTGCATCTCGCCGTGGTGCGAGGCGATGAGGTGGAGCAAATGCAGACGGCAATCCTCCATCGACGGCGTCATGTTTTTCCATTCCGCCGCGCGCTCGTCGGTCTCGATCTTGCGCCAGAGCGCGTTGACGAGGTCCAGCCCGAGTGCAATGTGGCCAACCAACTCACCGCGCTCGTCGAACGGCATGCTGAAGCCGCTTTCCGGCAAATAATTTTCCCAGAGCTTGCCGGAATCGTGGAAGAGAACGCCGGCCACGAGGAGGTCTAGATTGAGGCTCGGATAAAGCGGGGCGATCTGCGTCGCGACGCGCATCATCTGCGCGGTATGCTCGACGAGACCGCCGCGGCGGGCGTGATGGTAGGTGCGGGCGCCGGCGCTGTTGCGGAAGCGCTCGCCGTATTGTGCGATGAACTCGGCGCACAGCGCGTAGAGGCGCGGATCGTGAATGGCGGCGGTGGTAGCGACGATGAATTCCCAGTCGGCCGCTTGTTTGGCGCGGAGCGCCGGCGGGCCCTGGAGCAGGGCGCATGTTTCGTCGGGGTTGAGGGGACGCGTTTTCCAATTCCGGACGTCGAGTCCGTACTGCTGGTGTTGATAAAACTCACCGCTGATCTCGGCGAAATCGCCGCTCTGCATCGAATCGCAGGCGCGATAGCTGGGGTGATCGCTCCAGACGCGGAGGGTCATGCGATCGGCCGCGTCGGCCAGGGTGAGCTCGCAATAGGGTTTTTGTTCGCGGGTGAATTTCGCCGCGACCGTCTCGAGCTGCACGTGGACGCGCGCCTCGACCGGGCCCTGGGCGACGGCCTGGCGGATTTCCTTGAGGGTCATCAGATTCATGGGGATGGAAATTCGCACAGGTCACCCGGCATTGGACAGGGGAAACTCGGCGAATGTGGGAGGGGCCTTGGGTCCCGATCTGCGGGGCAGATCGCCGCGCAAAGGCGGCTCCCACATTTACGGCCCCTGCGCCTAGCCTTGCCCGAAATAAAAGATGATCAGCAGCATGATCAGGATCGTGATGACGAGGAGGCTGACCTTGATCCAGCTCTTCGGATATTTCCCGGCGATCGTGCCGGTGAAGCCGTTGGCGACGATGCGAAAGGTGGTGCCGCTGTATTGGTAATTCAGGAGCCAGACCGGCAACAAGACGTGCTTGAATGTCTGCCCGCTGTAGTCGGCGACGACTTCGAGGTTGCGCTGCGTGTCGCCGGGAATCTGCGCGGCGCAAAGCTGGCGCAGCTTGGTGTCCATGATCTCACGCGAGTTTGCCGCCGCGGCCACGAGGTCGATCTGATATTGCTCGACGACCCAGCCGGAAACGTAACCGGCGTCGTAGGGCGCGAGTTCCGTTGTCGGAAAAGGTTCGATGTGGCGCAGAAGATCGGCCGGGACGCCGCGTGAGGCGGGCACGAGCTCGTCGTCGAAGAAATGCTCGAGCGCGCCGCTGGCCGGTTCCCAGCGCGTGTGCTGGACCTGGCGGCTCTGGGTTTGGCCATTCGAATCGCGGTAGCTTTCCGTGGTGTAGTAATAGTAACCGGCTTCCGCGGTCCATTCCGCGGCGACCTGCGCGTCGAAGGTCCAATAAGGCAGGTAAAGCCCGTGAATCGTATCGGTGAAGGCGCGGTGCTTGAAACGATTCGGCGCGAACCAGCGGCTGCGATACCACGCGTGGACGCGATCGCGCACGTCGCTTTCGGTCATCTTGAAAGGCAGGACGCTCTCTGGCCGGATCGGAGCCTTGATTTCATCGTAGGGGATGAGGGCCGGCGAGCCGCAGAAATCACAATGCTGCGCGACCCGTTCCGGCTTGAAGACGGAGATCGCCTTGCAGCTCTGGCATTGCACCGAACGCGTCGCCATCTGCCAGCCGCGATCGCTCTCCGGAATGGCCCGCAGCGCAGTGACGAGATCGTGTTCCTGCACCGCGCCGGGCTGGCTGGCTGCGTCCGGTTTGAAAGGGGAAACGGTGCCGCAAAACGGGCAGACGAGCGCCTGTTTTGCGGGCGACCATTCCGCCGCGCCACCGCAGGCCGGACACGCGAACCGCTGCTGCGCGGTCAGTTCGGCCATATTAACTTTTCAGGAATTCGTTCAACGCCGCGCGCGTGATCCGATAAGTGGAACCGATTTTTTTTCCCTTCAGGCCGCCGCTTTCCAGGCTTTGCATTACGTCGGCTTCACTCACACCCATCGCTTCCGCCGCCTGCGAAGGAGAGAGCAGTTCGGGCATGGCAGAAGCGCCGGCCGCGAGACCGCCGGGCGTGGCGGGGCTTCCGGAAGGCGCGGTAGATTGCATGCTGTTTTGCTGCTGCATGATCTGTTGCGCTATGGCGAGGCCTACCGCCATCTCGGTCGCGACTCCGCCGGCGCTGCCGCCTTTTTCCATCCCCTGCGCCATCTGGAATTTCACGTAGTCGTTCAGATTCCCGACTGCGGCCATGCTCGAGCGTTTATCGATTGCCTTCTCGACCTCCTCGGGAACGGAGACGTTTTCGAGAACGAAACTGGCCAGCTCGATTCCGTATTTTCCCTGGATGATTGGGTTGATCAGCGGAAGGAGCGCTTCGCCCACTTCTTGGTAACGCGTCGCGACATCGAGCACCGGGATTTTCGCGCTCGCCAGTGCGTCGCTGAAGATGCTGACAATGCGCGAACGCATCGTCTCGGCGAATTCTTCGAGCCGGAAATTGCGGTCCGACCCGGCGACTTCCTTGAGCATCAGTTTCGGATCGCTCACCCGGAAATCGTAGGTCCCGAAAGCGCGCACCCTCACGATCCCGAAATCCTGGTCGCGCATCATGATCGGGTTTGAGGTGCCCCATTTGTTGCCGGTGAAGAGGCGCGTGGTAACGAAATAGACGTCGGCCTTAAAAGGCGACTCGAAGCCGTATTTCCACGACTTGAGGGTGGTCAGGATCGGGATATTGTCGGTCGTTAGGGTGTGCTTGCCTGGGCCGAAGGTGTCGCCGAATTCGCCCAGGTAAACGAACTGCGCGACCTGCGATTCGCGCACGATGAGCTGCGCGCCGCGTTTGATCTCGGCGTCGTTGTCTTCGAAACGGAAGGAGATCGTGTCGCGCGAATCGTCGGTCCATTCGATGATCTCGATCAGTTGGCCGCGGATGAAATTCATGATGCCCATGGTGATCTTTCTTTCTTGTTGGTTGCTGGTGAAGAATTTAACAACTCTCCGCGAAACGGAAAGTTCCCTAGTCGAGGAAACGCTCCTCGATGCCCGCGTAGGCGTCGATTCGGCGATCGCGCAGGAAGGGCCAGTGGGTGCGGTGTTCGTTGACCCGCTTCCATTCGACGTCGGCGAAGATGATTTCTTCGCGGTCGACGCTTGCCTTGGCCAGGATCTCGCCGCTCGGCGCGACAATAAAGCTCTGGCCCCAAAACTCGATTCCGTCACCGCCGACGGGCGCTTCGTGGCCAACGCGGTTGACCGCGGCGACGAAGCAGCCGTTGGCGATTGCGTGGCTGCGCTGCATCGTTTCCCAGGCGGAATGCTGGGCGTAACCATATTTCGCTTTCTCCGACGGATGCCAGCCGATTGCCGTCGGATAGAATAAAATCTCGGCGCCGCGCAAAGTCGTTAGGCGAGCAGCTTCGGGGTACCATTGGTCCCAGCAAACGCAGACGCCGATGTTGCCGTGCTTGGTCGGCCAGTTGCGAAAACCGAGATCGCCGGGAGTGAAATAGAACTTCTCGTAATACGACGGGTCATCCGGGATGTGCATCTTGCGATACTTCCCGAGAAGTTCGCCGTCGGGGCCGATGATGGCGGCGGTGTTGTGGTAGAGACCGGCGGTGCGTTTCTCGAAAAGCGACGCGACCACGACTGCGCCGGTCTCGCGCGCCACTTTGCTCAGCGCTTCGGTCGACGGACCGGGAATGGGTTCCGCGAGCTCGAAATTAGCGTGGTCTTCAGACTGGCAGAAATATTGCGAACGGAAAAGCTCCGGCAGGCAGATGATTTGCCCGCCCTGCTCGGCCGCTTCGCGCACACGCGTGACGGCTTTGTCGAGATTGGCCTCCGGCTCCGGGCCGCACTGCATCTGGATGAGTGCGACCCTGGAGCGCTCGTTAGGCATGTTACTTGACCGAATCGGCGGGGACGATCTTCACGCTCTCGAGCGCGACGCGGATGGTTGGTTTGCTCGTTTCACCCATCGCGCTGCGGGCCACCGGAGTGCTGCCGATGGTGTCGAGGATGTCGAGGCCTTCAATCAGTTTGCCGAAGGCGGTGTATTGACGATCAAGCGAGCTGGCGGTGCCGAGGCAGATAAAAAACTGGCTGCCGGCCGAATTCGGATCAGCCGAGCGCGCCATCGAAATAACGCCGCGGACGTGCGGACGATCGTTGAATTCCGCCGGGACTTTGTACCCCGGACCGCCCGTGCCGTAGCTGCTTTCCTTGGCCAGATCTTTGGTGTTCGGATCTCCGCCCTGAATCATGAATCCCTTGATGATGCGATGGAAAGCGGTGCCGTCATAAAAACCTTCCTGTGCCAGCTTCTTGAAATTCTGGACGGTCTTTGGGGCGACTTCGGGCCAGAATTCGACGACCATTTCGCCCTCGCTGGTTTTTAAGACGGCTAGGTCGTTTTGATTTGTATCCATAGAGAAGATATTTTCGTTAGTTGCTCGCGCGATTTTTCTCAGCCGAAATTATTTGACTGAGTCTGCCGGAACGATTTTCACACTCGCGAGCGCGACGCGCGCGGTGGGTTTGCTCAATTGTCCGTCGGGGCCGCGGGTCACGGGAGTCCGGCCAATCTTATCGAGAACATCGAGGCCTTTGATTACTTTGCCAAAGGCGGTGAATTTGTGATCGAGCTGGCTCGCCGTGCCGAGACAGATGAAGAATTGGCTGCTAGCGGAGTTCGGTAGGTCGGTATGCGCCATCGAAATAACGCCGCGGAGGTGAGGGCGTTCGTTGAATTCGTCCGGCACGGTGTGGGCCGGGCCGCCCTGTCCCCAAAGGGATTCTTTCGACGGGTCTTTGGTGAGAGGATCCCCTCCCTGAATCATAAAGCCGGCGATGATGCGATGGAAAAGAGTGCCGTCGTAGAAGCCCTCGCGCGCGAGTTTCTTGAAATTTGCCACGGTTTGGGGCGCGTCTGCGGGCCAGAATTCTACCACCATTTCGCCCTCGCTGGTCTTTAGTACCGCCGCTTCTTTCTGATCCGTAGCTTTTTTTTCTCTGGGTTTGTTGGCGTCCTGGCCGCGAACATTTGCCAGGCCAAGGGAGCAGACGAGCAGGCAGCAGAACAACAATTGTTTCATGCCAGACCAGTGGCATGGATGGCCGGCAGATGCATTCGATTTTTCCGCTCTTTCATCCTGTTCCAGGGATAGACGTCGATTGGGATTAAGAGCAGGAGCAGGAGCAGGAGCAGGACTAGGAGTAGGAGTCAGAGTTTCAGGTAGAGCGTGCGATTCCCGAAATCGATGATCGCATTATTCCGCCGGAGAAATTCCGAGCCTAACAATCCCGCGACGGGCGGCTGACCCTGCAACAGGTCGCCGTGGATCAAACCATCAAGGTTCATGACGCCGACTTCCTTACCCTTGACGAGGTACGGCCCAATCGCGAAACGCTGGATGACCGCCAGCTGCAAGCCGCGCTCATCGAGGTTAACCGCACCGGACGTGTAAGGTGTGTCGTGCGTCTTGAGACGCATCTCCCTAACGAAAGGTCGGTGGATCAGCGTGGTAAAGGCACCGGTGTCGACCATGAGCTGTGCTGGTTTTCCATTCAGCTTGCTGTCGACGTACAGATTCCAGCCTTTCGTCACGCGAATCGGCATGTTTTTCCAACCGCGCCGATCGATTCCCGGCACCGTGCCCTTCGCGTCGGGATCGATTTTCATGAACAAAACCTGCTTTCTGCAATCGAGAACTGCCTCTGTCGGAAAAAGAATGTCGGCTCCGAGAATGCCATCGAGTTCCTGTTCGTGAAATTCGTGCGCGGCACGCGCCGGCCCGCTCAGGTCGACCACGACCATCGGCTCGTCGACGAGGGTGAGCGCGCCGAGCCGCAAGTGATGCGCGATCGTGACGCGATTAAAGCCGCCGTTGATCCGCAGACGCGGCGGAAGTTTGGAAGAACCAGGGAGTGCGGTGAGGCCAAAGTGCGCCCGCCGCGAGGCGGAGATCGCGCTGACCGGTGCGCCGGTATCGACGCCGAGGAGGGCCCGCTTGCCGTTAATCTCGGCCCGGATCAGGAGATGATTTTGCTGGGAACGTTCCAGCGGCAAAGCCTGGAATTGCGAACTCTCCAAGGCGGCCTGCGTGCGTTTCGCGCTCGCGCTGCAAATGGGGGCTGCGCTGAGAAGCGCGCCGAAAACGAGCAGCGCCGCGAATCTTTTTTCTTGATGAAAGCGCCCAGGTTTTTGCACGCGCCAGATTAGCACGTCGGCGGAAATGGGGAAATCCGTCCCGGTTCGATCAATGTCCGGTGTGAACAGGAGCCACTCTTTGCTTGTGCGGCGCGTCGGGATGCCAATCCCACACTGTGAGCATGACGAAAAATGCGATGACGTAAGCCAGGATGATCACCCAGCCATGGCGAATCCAAAGCCCGACGGAACGCGCTTCGGGATAAAGGTTCGTTAGGGCAACGCCCGCCGACGAGCCGAACCAGACCATGGAGCCGCCAAACCCAACCGTGTAAGCGAGGAAACCCCAGTCGTACCCGCCCTGTTTCAGGGCCAAAGCAGTAAGCGGAATGTTATCAAAAACCGACGAGAGAAATCCGAGCCCGAGTGCGGTGTGCCAGGAGGCGGCAGGCAGTTTCTCCACCGGCATCATGGAGGCGCAAAGTACGAGGGAGAGAAGGAAGACTGAGCCTTTGATAGTTTCGGGCAGCACTTCCCAGTCGGGCCGCCGGACAAAGACGGAAAGGAGAATCGCCACCCAGACAGCGACACCAATGAACGGGAAGTGGTCGGCGTAACGCGGGAACTTCAGGTTCACCGTCACGTTGGTGCCGATCGCGAGGACCAGGATCAGGAGAACGATTGAGACTCGCGTCCAATCGATCCGGGTATGCTCGTGAGAGTGCTTCAGGATCGGGGAATATTTCTGCTGCACGATCGCTGCCGGGATTCCAAAAATGAAGAGCGCGACGGAAGCCGCGATGATCGCTTCGAAAACCACGAGGGGCGAGATGCCATCGATCCACATCATGGTCGTCGTGGTGTCGCCGACTACGCTGTAGGCGCCGCCTGCATTGGAGGCGGCGACGATCGCGGCCAGATAACCGATGTGCACCTTGGCGCGGAAAAGCTGGTGCGCCATTGCCCCGCCGATCAGCGCGGCCGCAATGTTGTCGAGAAAGCCGGACAGGATCCAAACCATCACGAGGAGCAGAAATGCACCCTTCCAGTCGCCCGGCATGAACTTCGGGAGCACAACCGGGACGTGGCTTTTCTCAAAGTGGCGCGAAAGAAGCGCGAAGCCGGTGAGGAGGCAAAACAGGTTGAGGAGAATGACCCACTCGTGCTCGAGATGGAAAATAAATCCGAGCGCGCCCGGGCCGGTCTTGAAACCGGTGAAGACGACCTTGTAGAGCGAAATTGTCACCAGGCCGGTCAGCGCGACCCGCAAGGTGTGGTGATGGAACAGCGCGACGCCGAGCAGGGTCAGCCCGAAAAGAATGAAGTCGAGCGGCACCCCGAACACACTCGGGCCTTCAACGTAAGCAAGCATGCGCCGACAGTTCCCGCCGCTCGGCCGATCCTACTCTTTCCCGTCCTCGCGCGGGGCGCTCAACAAACGACAATAGGCCCAGATCGTGGTCACCCAGACGAGGGTGAGAGATATGAGCATGAAAATCCAGCCCCATGTATTCATCAGTTTAGTCCTCTCATGGATTCCGTCCGTCGATATCGAGCCCAGCCGCGCGCCAACGCCGTTCGCCGATGGCCAGCACCACGACGAGCAGGAGCAGCGTCACGCCGATGATCACTACCGTCCAGAGCTCGATCGGATTACCCGCAATGTCGCGCAGTTTTCCAGGCAACTGGGAATAACTGAATCCGATCAGGACGACGAGCAGGTAGATCGGCGCCACCCATTTCATGATGAACAAGAAGATGCGCGGGACCTTGATTAGCGCGCCCTGGTCCAACTCGGCCATTCCCTTTTCCGTGCCCCAGACCCAGCCGAAGCAAATGATCTGCACCGTCGCGAGGAGGAAGATGCAGAAAGTTCCAACCCAGAAATCCATCGTGTCGAGAGCCATCGTATTTTTGCTGAACCAAATGACCCAGAACGAGCCAAGCCCGCAGATTACCGAAGTGAGCGCGATCGCTTTGCCATGCGTAATCCCGAGCGCTTCTTCGAAAAACGTTTTTACCGGCTGCAGCATTGAGATCGAGCTGGTGATCGCGGCGAGGAAGAGAAGGAAAAACCAGGCGAACCCGATCCATGGCCCGGCTGCGCCCATTTGATGAAAAACGACCGGCAACGTCTGGAAGCCGAGCCCGAAAGTGCTCGTCCCGACGATCCCGCTAGCGCCCAGGAAAACGAAGGCGGCCGTGATCGTGATTAAGCCGCCAAAGCCGACTTCGAAAAGTTCGTTAGTCGCGCTCGCGGTTAACCCGGATAACGCGACGTCATCCTTCTTCTTCAAGTAGGAGGCATAATTCAGGATGACACCGAAGCCGACCGACAGACTGAAAAAGATCTGTCCCGCGGCGGCCAGCCAGGTTTCAAAATCGGTCAGCTTGGAAAAATCCGGGTTCCAGAGATAGCCGAGGCCGTTCAAGACATTCTGCCCGGGATGAGTCGGATCGGGCGTGCCAAGAGTCAGCACCCGGATCAAGACGACGACGGCCAGAATCGCCATCGCCGGGAGCGCGAATTGGCAGAACTTTTCGATCCCGCCTTTCAATCCGCGGTAAACGAGGGCGATGTTCAAGGCGACCACAAGCACCCAAAAAACCACGCTCATATTCAGCACGCCATTGGTGCTCGTCCCGGTTGCTTCGCCGAAGAATATTCCCGCGGTCTTAACCTGGTCTCCGATGCTTCCGGTGAGTTGCACGCCGCCGGTCAGGTATTCCCAGGCATAACGAAGGCACCACGCCTCGATGTAAACGTAGTACATGTAGACAACCATCGGGATGAGGATCGAGAGGACGCCGAAATAGCGCGCGATCCGGCCGCGACCGGCGATGCCGAGAATCGCCGCTCCATTGTGGAAGCCCTTCGTCCCGCCGTGTCGCGCCATCGCCCATTCCGCCCAGCCGATCGGCAGAGCGAGGAAGAGCAGCGCGCAGACGTAGGGGATCATGAAGGCGCCGCCACCGTGGGCCGCCGCTTGGCCGGGAAAGCGAAGGAAATTTCCCAAACCGACCGCCGACCCGGAAACGGCCAGGATGACTCCGACCCGCGTTCCCCATTCCACTGTTTTCTTTTCGTTACTCATAGTGCCGGATTTTCTGCGATCGTTAGGCTGTAATCGTAATATTAAGACGAAGGATGCGACATCTTCGTATCCGTCCACTCATTAGCGGCAATCGAGTTCGGCTGGCAACGAGATTTATTCGCCACACCTCAGTTTTGGCGCAACCCGGCGAAAATTTCTTCAGCCTGCGATTCGTTAGGCGGGACTGCTCCCGCCAAAGCCGCTGCCGCTTGCGCCAACCCAGCTCGAGCAGCCCAACTCCTCCGAAATTTTCGCCCAGCGCATCTGCTCTTCGAAAGTTGGGGCGGCTCGCTCGAATCCCTGCGCGAGCGCTCTGAAATCAACGCCGGCAGAACCATCAGCGCAGTTGCTGGACTGGACCGCACCGGGCTCGAGTCGTGCGCTTTCCTGCAGGGAAGCAACGGTGCTCGCGAGGGTTCGGCCTTCCGCTTGCGTCGTGCGCAGGATATCGAGCATGCATTGGAAATTCAGATGGAGCGGAAGGGTAGCAAATTGCGCGGAGAGATCATCCGACATGCGGTCCGCCGGCGTCGCGGCCTTGCCGGAGCGGACGAGAGTGATCCAGTCATCGCCTTCCAGACACCCGATCTCGCAGTAATAGTTGGCGTCCGCGGTCGCCACGTCCGCATAACAATGACCGAGGAAGGGATTGATCTCGCGGGTGCCTTCGACCGATCCATCCTCTCGATAAATTCGGAGGTGCACCTGCCGCGCGGCAATTCCGGCGCGGGAGAAAATCTTCGTCCAGTTCAGATCCCAATAGACGAAAAGTGACTTCGGATCGCGCGCCATGACATAGAGCAGGTCCGTGTCGTGCGATGATGGAAAAGCGCCATTTTCCGTGGCGCAACTGCCCCTCGAGCGCACCAGCGGCTCGTCCGAAATGCGGAATCCTTCGGCGGATTGCGGATCGGATTGTGCGGATGTCTCGGAATCGTTCACGCGGTATTTTCAGTGGAAGAAGCGTGCATTAGATAGCTGCGGGCGCGAGGTCGACAAGCGGAAATCGGACCGACTCCGGTTACCAGTAAACGAGGCCGGTCGAACTCGTTAGTCTCGCTTCAACTGGCGCGAAAGCCTTCCGTGGCTAAGTTCCGGCGATGCCAACCGAGACCATCGAGCTGCGCGGCCACATCATCGATTCCCTGATTCTTCCGAAGGTACTGGACGAGATCATCGCCTGCGGGAGCACCTTCAAGATCGGCGAAATCAGGATCGGCGAGAACCGCACCGATCAGAGTTTTGCCCGGATCGAGGTCGATGCGCCCAGTGCCGACGAACTCGACCAGCTCCTCCTGCGGATGCGGCAGCATGGAGCCGAGGTCACGGAAAAGAAAAGTGTGCAACTGGCCGAGGCACCGGCGGATGGGGTTTACCCGGAGGGATTCTACGTCACGAACAATCAGCAGACTTTCGTCCAGCTCGACGATGGCGAAGTGGAGGTAAAACCGGCCCTGATGGACAGCGCGATCGTGGTCGATCCCAAAGCGAAGACAGCGCAGCCGGTCAAGTTTTACGGCGTAAAAAAAGGGATGCAAATCGTGGTCGGCCACCAGGGCATCCGGGTCGTTCCCTTGCAGCGCTCGACCGCCCGGGCCGATGTCTTTGGCTTCATGTCGAGCAACGTGTCGATCGAAAAACCGAAGAGCGCGGTCATCCGCGAGATGGCGCGCGAGTTCAAGCGCTCGCGGGAAGAAAACGGCCGCATTCTCGTGGTCGGCGGTCCCGCGATCGTCCATACCGGGGCGGCCGAGCATTTCGAGAAATTGATCGAATGGGGCTACATCCACCTCCTTTTCGCCGGTAACGCGCTGGCCGTGCACGACATTGAGAACGCAATCTTTGAGACTTCGTTAGGCGTAAATCTCGAGCACGGTGCGCTGGCCGACCAGGGAACGCAGAACCACATGCGCGCGATCAACGCCGTCCGCGCCGTCGGCGGGATCAAACAGGCGGTCGAAAGCGGCCTCCTCACCCGCGGTATCATGTACACCTGCGTGAAGAACGGAGTCGACTTCGTCCTCGCCGGCTCGATCCGGGACGACGGGCCGCTGCCCGATGTCATCACCGACGCGATCGAAGCGCAGAAAGCGATGTGCGCGAAAATTGAGGGAGTGACGATCGCCGTCATGATGGGCACGATGTTGCATTCGATCGCGGTCGGAAATTTACTCCCGGCCAACGTGAAAACACTTTGCGTCGACATTAATCCCGGGGTGGTGACGAAGCTGGCCGATCGCGGAAGCTTCCAGGCAGTTGGTCTCGTGACCGACATCGAGCCCTTCCTGCGCGAGCTGACCGATTTCATCGCCGCCGATCGTTAGGCCGAGGATCTTATGCGCGACCTCTTGCTCTGTCCGCCGGATCACTACGGCATCGAATACGAGATCAACCCGTGGATGAGCCGCGCTCGCGGTGCCGATACGCCGCTCGTCCAGGCGCAATGGCGGGGGCTGCATGAGAAACTCGTTAGTCTTGGCTGCAACGTGAACCTTGTGCCGCCCAAGCCGAAGCTGCCCGACATGGTCTTCACAGCCAACGCCGGCCTGACCGTGGGAAAGAAATTCATCCCGAGCAATTTTCGCCACAAGGAGCGGGCCGCGGAAGCGCCGCTCTTCGCTGACTGGATGGAGCAACACGGTTACGAAATCGTCTGGTTGCCGGAGGACCAATTTTTCGAAGGCGAAGGCGACGCTCTTTTTGCCGGTGATGCGCTCTTCTGCGGCTACAAATTTCGCACAGACGTGAGTGCCCATCGCAGTGTCGGCGAGATTTTTGGCTGTCGCGTCATCTCGGTCGAACTGGTCGACCCGCGCTTTTATCACATCGATACCTGTTTCTGTCCGCTGACCGATGGCGGCGCGGTCTGGTTTCCTGCGGCTTTCGACGAATACGGCCAGCGCGCGATCCGGAACCATGTTCCGAACCTGATCGACGTGGTCGAGGAGGAGGCGGCGCACTTTTCCTGCAACGCGGTCGTGCTCGACCGCGAAGTGGTACTGCCGCAGGGCGCGCCGAAGCTGATGGAATCGTTAGGGGAACGCGGCTTCAATTGTCATCCGCTGCCGATGACCGAATTCCTCAAGGCCGGCGGGGCCTGCAAATGTCTCACCATGCTTTTGCCGCAACGGGAAACCGCCGAGACTCCCTGGTTCGCGCCGAGCAAGACTTAGCGCGCGCGTTTTTGCGCCAGGGCGCTCTCGATTTTTCCCAGCGGCAGGCAATTCACGACATCGTCTTTGGTCAGCCAGCCTTTGCGCGCAACGCCGACTCCGAACCATAGTTCCTGCAACTTCTCGACTCCGTGCGCGTCGGGGTTGATAACGCATTTCACTCCTTTTTCCTTCGCCAGCGGCCA
Organism: Chthoniobacterales bacterium; assembly: GCA_051003415.1. GTDB lineage: Bacteria > Verrucomicrobiota > Verrucomicrobiia > Chthoniobacterales > UBA10450 > Palsa-1392. The sequence goes on from JBPCLI010000071.1 coordinate 35,439, forward strand.
CCAGCGCCAATCGCGATCGAGCCTTTTCGGAGCAGCATTGATCTCGATCCAGGTGCCGGTTTCGGCGGCCGCTTCGATGATCGCGGGGATGTCGACCGCGTAGGGCTCCCGGCTTAGGAGGAGCCGGCCTGTCGGATGGGCGAGGAAGGTGACATGCGGATTGCTGATCGCGCGGATGATCCTTCTCGTCATTTCCGCTTCCGGGAGTTGAAAAGCGGAATGGACCGAGGCCACCACGTAATCGAGTTCGCCTAACGTTTCGTCGTCAAAATCGAGCGACCCGTCCCGCAGGATGTCGCACTCGACTCCGGCGAAGAGACGAAAGCCTTCGAACGTCTTGTTCAGTTGCCGGATCGCTGCCACTTGGGTGCTAAGCCGGGCGGGATCCAGGCCGCCGGCCTGGATGGAACTGCGGCTGTGATCGGCGATCCCGAGATATTGCAGGCCAAGCTCCTGTGCGGCCTCGGCCATTTCCTCAAGCGAATTGCGCCCGTCGCTCGCCGTCGTGTGGCAATGAAAGGTGCCGCGCAGATTTTCCGGCTCGATTAAGCGGGGGAGGCGCCCATCCGCGGCCGCTTCGATTTCGCCGCAGTTCTCCCGCAATTCGGGCGGGATGAAATCGAGATCGAGCGCCCGGTAGAGTTCGGTCTCGTCGCGCACCGTCGGAATTTGCAGGACAAGTTTCTTCTTTTTCGTCTCGTTCGCGACCGGCGCGAGCCGGTACTCGTTCAAGGTCCAGCCGCGCTGCAGCGCGCGGTTCCGGAGAACGATGTTGTGCTCCTTGCTCCCGGTGAAATAGCCGAGGGCAAAGGGATATTCGGCCGTGCTCACGACGCGCAGATCGGCCTGGATGCCGGAGTGCAATCGGACGCTGGTCTTGGTCGCACCGCGCGCAATTACGCCCTCGACGAGCGCATGCCCAACGAAAAATTCAGTGACCTCTTCTGGTGCTTTGGTGGCGACGATGAAATCGAGATCGCGCACAATTTCTTTCCGGCGCCGATAACTTCCGGCGGTGCTAACCCGCGTCGCAGCGGGATGCTGGCGCAGATCGTCGAGCATTTGCTCCGCTTCCGCCGCGACCGCTCCGAGCTGGAAACTGCCCGTATGTTTGGCCCGGTTCGTGATCGTTAGGGCAAGTTTCTCCTGGGTTGTTTTGCCGAAGCCCGGCAGTTCTGCGACCCGACCGTCAGCGCACGCCTTTTTCAAGTCCGAGATGGAACCGACCTGCAGTTTTTCGTAGAGTGCCTTGATCTTTTTTGCCCCGAGTCCCGGGAGACCGAAAAGCTCGAGAATTCCCGGAGGGAATTTCGCCCGCAGTTCGTCGAAGAATTTTGATTCGCCTGTCAGGACGAGTTCCGAAATTTTTCCCGCGATGGCCTTGCCAACTCCTGGGATTTCCTGAAGCCGGTCCTGCTCGGCCAGCTCGCGCAGGCTGCCGCCCCAGGTCTCAATCGAACGCGCCGCGTTGGTGTAGGCGCGGATCTTGAATGGGTTTTCTTCCTGTAATTCGAGCAGGGTCGCGATCGTCTCGAGCACGTCGATGATCTGCTCTTTCTTTAATTCCGGCACAGGAAATTGTTGCGCGGAAAATTCAATGCGTCGATATCGATACTGCGAAATGCGCCGCGCCGGGCGTTTCTTTGCACGCCCGCAGCTCTTCCTACGTCTTGACGTTTACCGGTTTTCGCTTTGCGCTCTTCCTCGGCAGTCTCGTGCTGGGCATCCTTCCGCGCGGATTTGCGCCACGCCATCCGGACAGGCTCTAGCATTTCGGAAAACGAGACAACCGGCCCGAGTGGACCGGTTGCATCCTAACCTACCGAGATTGGAACCGCCTGGCGGGATCGGACCGCGAGGTGATTTGTCCGTTGAAGGACCCGGGGTCAGCCAAACTCCGAAAGATCAGTCGCGCCGCTTTACACGGACGCGACCGATATCCCGGCGGCGTTATTGAAGGGTCCGGCTGGCCGTGTTCGAGCGATTGGTCGCGTTGCGGTTCGTCGAGGAGCGGTTGGTCGCGTTGCGATTCATCGAGGAAGTGGCATTACGAGCTGCTCCGCCTTTCGCGTCCTTGTTCGGTTTGAGGTCTTTCACTTTGATGTCTTTTTTCTTGGTAGCCATACTATTTCTGTCTCCTTGTTTTGTTTGTGCTTTGGTTGATGTCAGTCGCACCGAAGAGCAATTGACGGCCGCCTGAGACGTTCCCTTTTGGGATGAGGTCATCGAGCTTGATCAACTTTTCTTTATTCCGTGACCGCTTTTGAATCCTTGATTCGCCAGCGGGCGCATTTTTTTTCGGCGTACTCACGTTTGCATCCTATTAACACCATTCATGCCACGGCCAGTCTGCAGTCCCTTTCGAGGGACTGATAGCTGAAATTTTAGGCGCGATTCTCCCTCGTAAAACGTCTTTTTCGGACCTGCGAGAAAATTCCCTAACGAGCAGGATTTCGTCAAATTCGAGATCGGTAGCGCGGCCTTGAAGCGAGGCTAGCGGAACTGGGTTGGTTCCAGCTACGTCTCATTTTTGGGCCACGCTCTTCAAATGCCGCGCAAGGGTCGCCCGCGAGATGCCGAGCATCCGCGCCGTGCGTCGCTGGTTGCGTCCCGCCTGGTCGAAAACGAATTGCACGTGCCGGGCGACGGCCCCGGCGAGGGAAAGATCGCGCACGCCGTCCAGCTTTCCGTTAGGCAAGGCAGCCGGGGACGGTTCCTCCGGCAGCGGGGTGGAAACGGATTTTAAATCCGGCGGGAAAACCACGTGCTCGGGCAGGATGACGCGACCCTCGCAGAAGAGAGTCATAGTCCGGACGGTGTGACTGAGTTCGCGCAGGTTCCCCGGCCAGGGATAGGCGAGCAGCTTGTCCATTGCTTCGGGATGAATGGCGTTGATTCTTTTTCCTTCGTTGGCAGCGGAAGCTTTGAGCTCGGCCGCGATCAAGGCGGGTAGTTCTTCCATCCGCTCGCGCAATGGCGGGATGAGGAGCGTGAGGCCGTTGAGCCGATGATATAGATCCTCGCGAAACTTTCCCTGCCGCACCCGCTCGAGGAGCGAGCAGTTGGTGGCGCAGATGATTCGCGCATCGGCGTGGAGCATCTGCTCGGAGCCGAGCCGCTCGAATTCTCCATACTCCAGCACGCGCAGAATTTTCACCTGCGCGAGCGGGCTCATGTCGGCGATCTCGTCGAGGAAAAGCGTGCCTTGGTTAGCCAGCTCGAACTTCCCTTTCACGGTCTGCTGCGCGCCAGTGAACGCGCCGCGCTCATGGCCGAAGAGTTGGCTTTCAATCAGCGTGTCGCTCATCGCGGAAGCGTTGAAGGCGACGAAGGCGCGCTCGGCGCGCTCGGAGGAGTTGTGAATCGCGTGGGCGAGAAGGGTTTTTCCGGTGCCGGTCTCGCCGAGCAAGACAACCGGCACGTTGGTTGTGGCGGCGAGCGCGGCCAGGCGCAGGCAGCGCTTCATTGCGACGTTCGCGGTCGTCAGGTCTTCAACTTTTAGGCGGGACAGGGTGCGTTGCATAACGATCTAGTTGCGCATGTTTTCGCGCAATTGGCGGATTGGTTCGAAGGCGTATTCGATTATCGTGCGGCGCCCGACCACGATCCGCGCTTCCCCGCCCATCCCGACGCGCAGGGCGAGGTGATTCTTTTTCGTCAGCTCGGTTTCGTCGATCGAGGCCAGTCCGGCGAAATGTTGACCCTGAGCAGTGGAAACGGCGGAAGGACTCACCCAATCGAGCTTCGCGTCCACTGTCCCGTAGCGTTGGTAGGGGAACGCCTCGAAAAAGAGGCGAACGCGCTCTCCCTGGGCCAGTTTCGGAACGCTGGCTTCGCCGAACGTCAGTTGCGCGCGTGGTTTCGCATCGGTCCGCGCGAGCTGGCAAAGCTCCTGTCCATTCTGCACCACGCTACCGGCGTTCTGTTGCGCCTGCGAAATCACCACACCCGAGTAGGGCGCGCGGATGACCAGCAGATTTTGTTTCGAATCGGCCAGGTCCCCATGGAGCGCGGCCAGCCGCATTTTGAGCTTTTCGATCTCGGCGACGTTCTCTGCCCGGGTTCGCGCATATTCGGCTTCCATCTGCTGACGCTCGAGTTTCACTTGCTCGAGAGTGCGCTGCGCAACGCTCAGGTCTTTCTCCGATTCGGCAGCGTCGAGCCGATGTTGCAGGACTTCGACGGCGGAGATGCCGCCGCTCTTGGTTAATTTCTCGAGGCGGTTGAGCAGCTCGCGACTGCTGGCGGCGTGTTTCTCGCGAAAGGTTACTTCGCTTTCCGCCTGCGCGATCTCCGCGCTCTTGATTTCGAGCGCCGATTTGTAGGAGATGTCCGCTTTTACCAAGCCCTGCTGGTGGGTCTGTAAATCCTGGCCTAACGTCTGTTGCTCCATGCCCCAACCGCGGATTTCATCCGAGCGCAAAACATAAAGCGGCTCGCCCGCTTTCACGCTCTGCCCCACGCCCACGCTGACTTGGCTTAGGACCGCGAGGCGCGGTGATTGGATCGGGTCTGCGCCACCCGCCGGCACGAGAACGAACGGACAATTCACCGTCTCCGGTAGCTTGATCACGATCGCCGCAAGCAGAGCAATCCCGAACATCGCAATCAGCAGCCAGGCCATCGAGCGGACGAACCACGGCGGCGGATCCTGCGGCAACATTTCCGAATCGCTGTTGGCCGCGCCACGTTGTAAGAGTTCGGCAGGCATCGTTAGGAAAAATTAGATTCCAAGTTGCTGGCTCGAGAGATAGAAATAAAGGCCACGTTGGGCCATGAGTTGATCGTGGTTCCCCACCTCGGCGACCATGCCGCGTTCGAGGACGACGATCGAGTCTGCTTCGCGGATCGTGCTCAGGCGATGCGCGATTACGATCGTCGTCCGGCCTGCAGTCAGGCGGCCGAGATTGTCCTGTATGGCGCGCTCCGATTCGGTGTCGAGGGCGCTCGTCGCTTCGTCGAAAATCAGGACCGGCGGGTTGTGGTAGATGGCGCGCGCGATCGCGACGCGTTGCTTTTGCCCGCCGGAAAGGGAGAGGCCGGACTCCCCGATTTTGGTTTCGTAGCCTAACGGAAGCCGCATGATGAAGTCGTGCGCGGCGGCGGTCTGAGCGGCGGCGAGGACGCGATCCAGGTCGGGCTCGGCGTCGCCGAAGGCAATGTTGCGCGCGATCGATTCGTTAAAGATGTGGTTCTCCTGCAGGACCATTCCGATGTGCCGCCTAACATCGCGGTAGTTGAGAGTCTTGAGGTCGGTGTTGTCGAAGAGAATCGTGCCCTCGGTCGGCTCGAGCAGACCGGCGATGAGTTTGATCAAGGTCGTTTTCCCGCAGCCACTGCGCCCGACAAACGCCACCATTCGGCCGGGCGCGATGTCGAGGCTGATATCCTGAAGAATGTTAGGCGCTTCCGGTCCGCCGTATTTGAAACTCACATGCTTCAACTCGATTCGGCCTTCCAGACTGTGCACCGGCGCGAGGCGCGAACGGTCGCGACCCTGTTCCGGTTCCTGTTCAAAGATGTCGTTCAGCCGATTGAGCAGGACGGTCGCGAACTGCATGTTGTCCCACACGCCTAACGTTCGCAGGATCCCGCCGTAAGCCATCGCCGTGAGCGAGCTGAATGCGACGAATCCGCCGATGCTGAGATTCCCAGACATGACCTGATTGGCGCCGACCCAGAGGAAGATCGCGGTCGAGATCATACCGATTGTTTGCAGCACGCTGTCATAGGTCATGACGATAAAGCTGCTCCGGAAAATCTTGCGCGAGACGGAGAGGAATTCGTTCAGCATCATGTCGCGAAAAACGTTTTCGGCGGAGGCGGCCTTGACCGCTTCGATGCCCTTGATCGCGTCGATCTGGTGCGAGCTGTATTTCCCCTGGCTCTCCTCGACGTCGGCGAAAAGCGGTCGCAGCACCTTCTGCGAGAAATACATCAGCCCGCCGTAGAGCGGCGTGGTCGCGAGGAAGGCAAACATGAGCGACGGGCTGTAAAGCGCCATCAGGGAAAGTGCGCCGGCGAGTTGCACGAGCGCGAGGAGGGCGCCGATCCCGTGATGGACGGCAAATTCCCGCACCTGTCGCGCGCCATCGAGCCGGCGCTGGATGTCGCCCGTCCGCCGGCTGGTGAAATAACTCATCGGCAACGACAACATTTGCCGGCTCAGGAAATCGAGGATCGCGGTGTCCAGCCTAACGGCGGCAAACGAGAGCAGATACTCCTGCGCCAGCGACGACGCCTGGACGAAAAAAAGCACCGCGCCCATCCCGAGGAGAATGGTTTTGAGCAGGCTGACGTCTTTTTCGACGATCACCTTGTCGACCACCATCTCGGTGAAAACCGGGAAGAGCAGCTCGAGGAAAGTGATCGCGACCGCGAGCAGCATGACCTGGAGGAAAATGGTGCGGAACTTGAGCATGAATGGAATGATCCAGCCCAGCCCAGGCTTGCTCTCCGGCGCGTTATCGAAGGCCGTCGTGTAATCGAAAAGCGCGGCGTAACCGGACCAGCTTTGATCGAATTCCTTTCGCGAAATTTTGCGCAGTCCGCGCGCCGGATCGGCCACCTTCACGTAAGTCTCGGCGACGTCGTAAAGGACCATCCAGTGGTTGCCTTCCCAGTGCACGATCGCGGGCAATGGCATCAGCGGCAGATTGCGCAGTGACACCTTTAACGCGCGAGCGGCGAGCCCGAGTTCGGTGGCCGCGCGGCAGATCGCTTTCAAGCTGGTGCCGTCCGTGGAGGTGTGACAGAGCTGGCGAATCCGCGCCAGACTCACCTTGCGCCCGAAATGCCGGCAGATCATGCCGAGACTGGCCGCGCCGCAATCCATCTCGTCGATTTGCTCGATCGCCTCGATCTTGCGGATGCGCTTTTTGCTTTTGCGGAAGAGTCCGCTCTCGTCCGCGAATGGATCTTCCGTGCCTTCCTTGGCGGGCGCGGCTTTTTTGTCGACGCCGATCTTGTCGTGCGCGGCGACTTCCGCCGGCAGCATCTCGCTTGTGAAATCGAGTGGGACGCGCGCTTCCGTTTTCGCTTCGTATTGCGCGAGCCGTTCTTCCATCAAAGTCCTGAATTCCGGGTAGCGACGTTTCAAGTCGCGAACCGCATCCGGCTCGAGCGCGAGGAGGCGACAATCGCTGTACGCCTCGACCGAGGCGGCGCGGGGCGAGCCGTTCAGGATCGAGAGTTCGCCAAAGAAATCGCCGTCGCGATAGAAGGCGAGGTTGTGCTCCGTGCCGTTGTTGGAATTGAAAGCGCGCGCCCGGCCTTTCTCGAGAATGAACATCGCGCCCGGCGGATCGCCCTGCCGGATGATCGACTCGCCCTTCGCCACTTCTACCGGTGTCAATTTTTCCACCAAAGTCCGGAGCGCCGGCACGGGAAGCCGTCCGAAATTGCTGAACTCGTAAAGAAAACCGTGGAGCGCGCGGTGCCGCCCGGTCATTTCGACGTAATGCTTCAGCTCCGGGGTTTCCTCGGCCAGTTGCAGGAAATCCGTCCGATCCAGGCGCAGCGCCTCGACCGCTGTGCTGCAGCGCACAGTGGCGTTGCGGGTCCCGCCTTCGGAGAGGGCCGCCTCGCCGAAGCTGTCGCCCGGTTTCAAGGTCGCGAGCACGATTTCGTTTCCGTTCTGATCGGCTTTCACGACCCGCGCGCGGCCCGAGATGAGGATGTAGAAGGCATCGGCCGGTTCGCCTTGCCTAACGAGCAGGTCGCCAAACTCGTAGTTCTCTTCCTGCAAGAGCGGGCGGAGCTGCTCGAAATGTTCGTCGGGCAGGAATTGAAAAAGCGAGGAACGGCGGAGGAGATTCTCGTCGTTTGCTTTCATGTCGTTAGGCGAGAAGGATCCGCCACTGGATGTAGCGGGTTGTGAGGTCGGAAAAATGCCGGTCGAGAATGCACTGGTCGGCCCGTTCCTGCACCACCGGGTCGTTCAGGTCGGGTTCCTCTTTGCCGATGATCCGGCAGAGATGGAAGCCATCGCCGCGGGCGATCGGCTCGAGGATTTCGCCCGGGTGCACGCTGAGAAATTTCTGCTGTAAATCCTCCGGCACTTCCTCGAGCAGCACTTCTGGATGGCGGTACGGATAACGTCCTTCCGCGGCCACTTCTTCCATCGACATGCCGTCTTCGCGCGCGCAAAGCAGGGCCTCGCGGGCGGCATCGAGTGAGTCTAATTCGATCGTTTCCACCTCAAAACGAGTGAGCGGTAAACGGAGGGCCGCGAGCTGGTGTTCGCGTGCCTGGTGGGAAAGAAGCCTGCCCATGCTCTGCCGATAAATCGCCTCCATCGCAAGGGCCTCGTCGAGCCATTCCTGGTCGCGCCCAATTTTCTCCAGCCAAGCCGGCAGGTCCTCCGCGCTAATCCCGGCGCGCTCGAAGAAAGCGCCCCGTTCTTCCTCGATCGATTGCGGATCGGCGCCGCTCCCGCCCGCCGCGCATTTCGAGGAGAGCCGCCGGCTGAAACGTTCCGCCATCGGGTCGAGCTCGCCGGAGAGAATCAGCTCGTCCAGGAGCAGCTTGCGGGTGTCGTTAGGCGCGCTGAAGTAGTCGAGGCCGTCGGCTTCGACGTCGTCCCATTTCTCGCTCCAATAATGGCGCACGAAATAGCCGCTGAAATCGCTCAGGGAGAGCCCGCGAAGGGCCAGCCATTGCTCGGTTTCCTCGGCCGTGATCAGGTCGCGCTGGTAACGAAATTGCTCAACCGCCGCATCGATCGCATCGTCAGCGCACTCGAGATTCTGTTCGTCGGCCCGTTGCTCGACGGCCAGCAGGCGAAGGAGGTTTTTCCATTCCGGCTCCAGTTCTCCGCGGAAAATCGCCGCATCGATCACGTCGCGGCCGGTCGCGGGGCGGCTTTCGCACAGAAAAATGACCTTTCTGTCGATCAGGACAATCTCAGTATCGGTATCTGGCATCACGACTTGTTCTGCCGATTACCTAACAATTTTTCGGGCATGTCGAGCGAAACCGTTGCGTGGAATGGTTTGGCCCATACCCGGTAACGCGCGAAAAGTACCGGAAACCGGCCAAATTTTTCTGGCTCGCCCTCCGGTTCTCTCGGCGCTACGCCGCCGACCAGTCGAGCACGATCTTGCCGGAGTTGCCGGACTTCATGAGCTCGATCGCTTCCTTAAACTCCGTGTAGGGGAAGCGATGGGTGATGACCGGCGAAATATCGAGCCCGCTCTGGATCATGGCCGTCATTTTGTACCAGGTCTCATACATCTCCCGGCCGTAGATTCCCTTGATCGTCAGCCCGTTGAAGACCACCACGTTCCAATCGATCGCGGCCGAGTCGGGCATGATGCCTAACAATGCGATCTTACCCCCGTGAAACATCGCCGGGAGCAGGTCGGCCATCGCCTTTGGGCTGCCCGACATCTCGAGAGCGACGTCGAACCCCTCCTTCATGCCGAGCTCTTTCATGGCGTCAGCCAGGGTGGCGTCGCGCACGTTGAGTGCGAAAACATTCGGCGCCATTTTCTTCGCCAGGTCGAGCCGGTAGGGATTGATGTCGGTGATGACGACGTTGCGCGCTCCGGCATGCCGGGCAATTGCGACCGCCATGCAGCCGATCGGTCCTGCGCCGGTGATGAGGACATCCTCGCCGATCAGGTCAAAGGAAAGCGCGGTGTGAGTGGCGTTGCCTAACGGATCGAAACAGGAAAGAACATCGAGCGGGATATTCGGGTCGGCGTGCCAGACGTTCGACGTCGGGATGGATAGAAACTCGGCAAACGCCCCCCGGCGATTAACACCCACGCCCTGGGTGTTCGGGCAGAGGTGCCGCCGCCCGGCGAGACAATTCCGGCAATGCCCACAAACGATATGACCTTCGCCGGTCACGAGATCGCCCGGCGCAAAACCTTGCACCCGCTCGCCGACACGCTCCACGACGCCGACGAATTCATGACCGACCACCATCGGGACTGGGATGGTTTTCTGCGACCACGCATCCCAGTTATAGATGTGAACATCGGTCCCGCAGATCGAGGTCTTGCGAATCTTGATCAGGACATCGTCGCCGCCGACTTCCGGTACCGGCACTTCCTCGAGCCAGAGACCGGGCTCGGCCTTCTGTTTGACCAATGCTTTCATCGTCTTTTGCACCGGGGAAAGTATGCGCATCGGGTAAGCAGGAAAGCAGGAAAGTGAAGCCCGGATAGACGCGACAAGGTTTGCCCCGCCTTGTTTCCAGCAGCGTGCCCGCGTAAGACATCCCGTCATGCATCAGCCCGCAGAGAGCGTTCCCCACGCCGGCTCGCGCTTCCTCTCCGGCGGCGTCGGCAACATGCTCCTCGCTACGCTCGCTTTTGCGACGATGAACGTCTTCGTGAAACAGCTTGATCGCATTCCGGCGATGGAAATTGTTTTTTTTCGCTGTCTCGTCTCGGGGATCATATGCGGATTTGAGATCGCGCGACGGCAGCTCGATTGGAAAGGGAACAACCACGCTCTCCTCATCGCGCGCGGCACTTTCGGCACGCTCGCCCTCTTCGCTTTCTTCGTCACTGTGCAACACCTGCACCTCGCCACTGCGGTCACGATTCAATATCTCTCCCCGATATTCACCGCGCTCATCGGCGTCTTCGTGCTGCGCGAGATGGTCCCGGCGCGGCAATGGTTCTTCTACGGGATCGCCTTCGCCGGCGTCTTCGTGCTTAAGGGTTTTGACTCGCGCATCTCCACCTTTTACCTGCTCATCGGAATCGCCTCCGCCCTCTGCTCCGGCATGGCCTACAACCTCGTCCGCCGGCTCCGGGAACGCGAAGCGCCGATTGTCGTCGTGCTCCATTTCCAGCTTGTCGGGATCGCGGCCGGACTTGTCTTCATCCTGTTCAGCTGGCGCACGCCGTCTCCGTGGGAATGGATTTCCCTTCTCATGTGCGGCGTTCTCACCCAGGTCGGACAAATCCGCCTGACCAAAGCCCTCCAGTCCGAGCGGATCGCGAAAGTGGCGGTGCTGAATTACATCGGCCTCGTCTACGCCGTCATCTTCAGCATCACGATCTTCGGTGAACGCTACTCGATGCAGAGCGTGCTCGGCATTTCGTTAGTCGTGGCCGGTGTGCTTCTTGCCGTCTTCTACGGCAAACCCAAGCCGCCGGAAGTGATTGAGGAAGCGGAATCGACTCTGGTTTAGCGAACGCGACCCCGCCCCCGAAATTCCAGCTTTTTTGGTAGGTAAGGGCGCGAGACCGTGCGAAAACCAAAGGCACGCGTGGCAAAGAAGGTGACGCTTCACGCCACAGAGTTGACCAAATGAAGACAATCCGAGTAACGATCGCCGCCGGCGTCACCGCCGTTTTGCTCTTCAGCCCGGTCCTGACCAGTTGCAAACGCGAGCCGGTCGAGCGGACGGTCTCCGAACAGCAGGAGGATCAAAAACTGGCCGACAAGGTGAAAGCTAGTTTTGCCAGTTCGGCCAGCTTCAAATTCCCCGACGTGCAAGTCGCTTCCTTCAAAGGAACCGTGCAGTTAAGTGGCTTCGTCGTCTCCGACGATCAGAAGGAAGCCGCGCAAAAGATTGCCAAGGATGTGGCCGGTGTGCAGGACGTCGAGAACAAGATTTCCGTCAAGCGCTAGCGGTGACGGCTCTGGATCGCCGCTCAGCGACCTCAGGAAGAGCTACTGAGGCTGTAAATCTCGACCAACTCAACGCCCAACGATTCACCCTCGCCCCGGACGATGGCTGTGGAGACGCCCACCGGGAGAAATTGCAAGAGCGCGGCTTCGTCCTCATCGCTCGGCTCGTGCCTAACGATCGGTGCTGGCGCTTAGTTGCTGCATGGCCTGTCCGCAGCGAATGATGAGGTCGGCAAATTTTTGAGGCGCGCCCGCGTCGGCCGGTGGCAGGGTGCCATGATCGCGTAACGTGGAGAAAATCTGCTCAGCTTTCTGATACGCTCCGCGCGCCTCGGACCAGGCCTGAGCACGGTGTGCAGTCGGCCGGCTGTTGTCCGCGCCAGAGCGCGCGAAAGCGTCGCCGAGTCTTTCCTCGTCGATCGCGAGGTTGCGCGAATAGATGGCGTTGGTGGGATCAGCGCCTAAGAGAGTGGTCATGATTGTAATTCCCTGGCGCGCCTGCGCGACCGCCTGCACCTCTTCGCCCATGGCGGTGAGGGCTTCCGCGAGATCGTTATGCCCGCTCGCGAGGTCGAAACTGGCCTGAGCATTTTGCGGATCGGCGGCCGCGAAGCTTTCTTTAATGGCGAGTGATTTTTGGAGACTCTCGATTGCGCCGGGATAATCCCCTGCGGCCACCTGAGTGTTGCCAAGTTGCTTGTAACCCCATCCTACTTCGCGCCGGGCGCGACCGTTATTCGGGTCGATGGCGGCGAGCGACTGGAGCGCGGCGACCCCCTGGCGGAGGGCGGCGATGGCCTCGGGTTGGTGCGGATCGGAAGCGCCGCCGATTTTCATCAGGTTGATCGCGACGGGCCGCTTCCGTTTTGGGTTCGAGCGGTCCTGCCGCAGTAATTCTTCGCGGATGGCGAGCGATTTCTTGTAACTCGTGATGACTTCCGCGTTGGCGTTTGTCGTCCGGCCCAGGCCATCACCCAGTGTCTCTTCGGCGCGGGCGAGCTCGTCCTGGACAGCAGGATTCTCCGGCTCACTCTCCGCGAGTTGGGTGTAAATCTGCAACGAGTGGCGGTATTCGCGCAGCATCTCCTTAATGTCTCCTTTCTGATCCATGATATCTCCCAGCGCGCGGTAGCTCCGGCCGAGTTCCATTTGAGTCTCGGTGGTAAGCGCGGCCGGCTTAAAGCTCTCGCGAATTTGCACCGCTTTGCGATAACTCGCCAGGGCGCCATCCGTATCGCCGATGTTGGCGGAATAGGGATTACCCTGAATGTCGCCGATTTTTTCGTAGGCGGTGGCTAGCTCGCGTTGCAACGTGGGGTTCCCGCTGGCGTCGTGGGCCAGACTATCGAGATATTCCAGCGCGCGACTCACGATGAGGCGGCGCGTCGGCGTGGACCCGGCCAGGTCTTTCACCGAATCATGAATCTCAAACATTAGGGAATCGGCCAGCCGCCGCACCTGCTCGAAGCGCCGTTCGGCCAGGATGCGCTGGGCATTGGCGAGATGCGCTTCCCATAAAGCAAAGACGGTCGCGCCGATGAGGAGGAGGGCCACGGAAGCGGTGACAGTTAGGCCGATCTTATGGCGGCCGACAAACTTTAACGTCCTATAAGCCAGCGTGTCTTTGCGGGCGATGACCGGCAGCCCTTCCAGGTAGCGACGGATATCTTCGGAGAATTGCCCGACCGATGCGTAGCGGCGTTCCGGGTCCGTCCGCAACGCTTTGCCGATAATATTATCGAGATCGGCCTCGAGCTTCTTCAAGTCGGCTTCGCCATCTTTCCTGACGCCCGGCTTTTTCCCGGCGAGCAATTCGTAGAGAACTACTCCCAGACTGAAGACGTCGCTGGCGGTGGTCATGCGTTCCCCCCGCCGCTGTTCCGGGCTGGCGTAACTGGGAGTCATGGCGCGGGTCGTCATCACGGTTTGATTATCTGTCTCCCCGGTTTCCGGATCAAGGAGACGCGCGATGCCGAAATCGAGCAGCTTCGGTTCGCCTTCTACCGTGACGCGGATGTTGGCCGGTTTGAGATCGCGATGGATGACCAGATTTTGGTGGGCATAGGAAACAGCCCCGCAAACCTCGCGGAAGAGACTTAGTCGGTCTCGCATGCTTAAGCCATGTTGCGACGAGTATGTCTCGAGTGGGATTCCCTCCACGTATTCCATCACGAAATAAGGCAGGCCCTTTAGAGTGACCGCGCCACCGTAAAGCCGTGCGATGTTAGGATGATTAAGCGCGGCGAGGATGCGCTCCTCCTGGCGGAAATGCCTGACGAACTCCTTGGTGCTCAAACCTTGCTTGATCAATTTGATCGCGACCTGCCGGCCAAAATGCGTGTCATCCGCCAGATAGACTTCACCCATGCCGCCTTCCCCCAACAGGGATACGATGCGGTAGTCACCGAGCATTTCGCCGCTTTTTAATTCGCCGTCCGTAAACTCGGCGCGCAGTAACTCTGCGCCGAATTCGGCCGCCGGCGTTGACATTAAGCGCCCCGCGGACTCTTCCTCGCGCAGGAGCGCCTCCACTTCTGCGCGCAGTTCCAGATCGTCGGCGCAGGCTTGGGCGAGGTAGGACGACCGTTGCGGACCATCCAACTCGAAGGCGTGTTCGACCAACCCAGCGAGCCGCTCAGCGTGCTCAGGCTGCATCTTTGCGCAACTCCCGCGAAAGCCAGAGCCGGGCGAAGCTCCAATCACGCAAGACGGTCTTCTCCGAGACCTGGAGGACTTCGGAGATTTGCTTCGCCTCCATCCCGCCGAAAAATTTCAACTCCACTACCTTGCTCTTGCGCGGATATATTTTCGTCAAATCTTCCAGCGCATCATCCAGCGCCAGTAATTCTATGGCGGAATCGCCGGGCAGCTCGCCGGCTTCTTCGAGCGACAATTTCTGTTGTTCTGGCCCGCCGCGCTTGGCGGCGTGATGCGCCCGGGCGTGCTGCATGAGAATTTGCCGCATAAGTCGTGCAGCGACGCCGTAGAAATGCGCGCGATCCTTCCAGGTAACTTTCTTGTCATCGACCAGCTGCAAATACGCTTCATGCACGAGCGCTGTGGCCTGAAGGGTGTGATCGCCGCGTTCGCGCTGCAGGTAGGCGCGCGCCACCCGTCGCAGCTCTTCGTAAACGAGAGGCATTAACTTCGCGGGCACGTCTTCGTCGTCGCCACTTTGCCAGTTCAGCAATAGCTCGGTGACGTCCTCCGATGATTCCGAATTCATGCGCATGTCTTCGTTCCTTCCCACAGGCTGACACAACGCGTCCCGAGCTGGTAGCAAAATTTCTTGAACTCGATGTCCGTTCTGACTGCTATTTTTCACATGTCTGAGTGAAGGCAAATCTAAAATGAAGAACTCCAGCCATAAAAATATCCTCGCGAAAATCCCGGCGCAGGCCGCGTTTCGCTTCACGACCGCAGTGCTCCTCTTCGCGGGGCTCGCCGCGCTGCCACAGCTCGTTCACGCGCAAACTCCGACCCTGACCGTTCTGCATAACTTCGACGGGGGCCCCTCCAGCGCCAATGCCGAGCACGGTTTGGTGCAGGCGAGCGACGGTAACTTTTACGGCACGACCGCCAGTAAAGGCACGGCCGATCTGGGCACAGTTTTCCAGATTACGCCGACCGGTACTTTCACCGTCCTGGTGAACTTCACCGGCGCCAACGGCCAAAACCCGGAGTGCGCGCTCGTCCAAGGGAGCGATGGCTTGCTTTATGGCACTACCCTGGGCGGGGGCCCGCTCCCGACCGATAATGGCACCATCTTCAAGATGACGACCGGCGGCGACCTCCAAACGCTCTTTGCCTTCCCTCTAACGAATGGAAGCGAATATCTGAACGGCCGTCAGCCCGCCGCTGGGATGGCGCTAGGGAGCGATGGCGCTTTCTATGGCACGAACACCCTCGAGGGAATGCGGAGCCCTTCAAACGACTTTGGCAATGGCACCGTTTTCAAGATCTCGTCTGGGGGTGCCTTTCAGACTTTGTTTACCTTTCACTCGTCAAACGTGGCTCCTAATTTCGAGGGAGCGGGTCCGCAGGCTCCGCTGGTGCTCGACGCAGACGGCTCCTTTTACTCCACGACCCACGGCGGGGGACAGATCGGCGACGGGACGATCTTCCGGGTTACTGCCTCCGGCGTGAAAACGGAACTCTTTGAGTTCACCGACACCACCGGCGGCCCCGAAGGTGGACTGGTGCTGGGCCCTGACAACAAATACTATGGCACGACCGAGCGTGGGGGCTCTAGCAATCTCGGCTCGTATTACCGCATCTCGCACGCGGGAGTATTCGAAATGCTGGGCAGTTTCACCGGCGCCGCCAACGGCGGTCAACCGTTTGGCGAGATGGTCGTGGCCTCCGATGGTAATTTGTACGGGACAACCTACTCAGGCGGCAGCGGCGGTGTCGGCACCATCTTTCGACTCACGACCGCAGGCGTGCTGACGACGGTATATTCTTTCCCTAACAGCGAACAGTTTTTTGGCGCTTTCCCCAAAGGGCCTTTGATCCAAGGCAAGGATGGCGCGCTTTATGGCACGACAACTGGCGGAGGTGCTACCAACGCCGGCGTAGTGTTTCGCCTCGATCTCAACCCAAAGAGGCTCTTGAATATCTCCACCCGCCTCAATGTTCAGATCGGCGACAACGTCCTTATCGGCGGGTTCATCATCACCGGGACGCAGCCGAAACAAGTGATCGTGCGCGCGATCGGGCCGTCGTTAGGCAAGCTGGGTGTAGTCGGAGCTCTGGCCGATACCGTTCTGGAGCTACACGAACCCGACGGCACGGTGATCACAAATGACAATTGGAAAGACACCCAGGAAGCGGAGATCGCCGCCACGAATCTTGCGCCTTCGAATAACCTCGAATCGGCGATTCTCGCCACCCTTGACCCCGGCGCTTACACCGCGATCGTGAGTGGTAAGAACAGCGGCACCGGCATCGCCCTGGTCGAAGCTTACGACCTCGATCAGACGGTCGATTCTCAGTTGGCTAACATCAGCACCCGCGGGTTGGTTGAGACCGGCGACAACGTCATGATTGGTGGCTTCATCGTCGGGGGTGACACCGCCACCATCGCCCTGCGCGCGATCGGACCTTCCTTGACTGATTCGGGTGTGATGGGCGCACTGGCGGATCCCTTCCTCGAGTTACACAACGGCGACGGCGACATCGTCGACTCGAACGATAACTGGATGGACAATCCGGACAAACAAACCTTCATCGATGACAACCTCGCCCCTACGAATGATAAGGAATCCATCGTCCTCGGCACCCTGGCTCCAGGCGCCTATACCGCAATCGTCCAAGGAGCCGATGGCGGCACCGGCGTCGGCCTGGTCGAGGCTTATAACATCTCGCCGTGAACCACGAGACTAATGAGAGCTTCACAAACCGTAACAAAACGTCACCTGCCTGTATCAAAAATGAAACAACGATTCGTCATGGATCTGAACTTTCTCGAGGTGGCAGGGATAGGCCCTTCTCTGAGGGGTGCCTCTGACGCCTTGGCGGATTCAATGCTTGAGCTGCACGATGGTAACGGCAATATCCTGGCGACAAATGATAACTGGAAGGGTGCGTCAGACGGAAGTAGCCAGCAGGCGGAAAATTGAGGCGACTAATCGTGCCCCGACCGACGCTTTGGAATCGGCTCTCATCGCCTATCCCACCTGCGGGCGCCTTTAGTGCGATCGTGCGCAAGCCGTCGCTGTGATAAGAGACGCGTGTGATAACCTCACGCTCAAATAGACCACCGCGGGCTGCGCTCCGCTCAACCGATGGGGCGGTGAAGTGTGCTATTCCCATCAAATCCTACCGCCGATTCTTTCGGGCTAAACGTATTCCTTCTTATGGGCTCGAATTTAGAAATGCCGTACCGCGACCTCGGTAGCACCGGCGAACGCATCTCGTGCATCGGCCTCGGCGGGTGGCACCTCCCCGTGCCGGACGTGGAGGAGAAACTGGCCACGCGCATTGTCCGCACAGCCGTCGATCGCGGGATCAATTTCATGGATAACGCCTGGGATTATAACGAAGGCGAAAGCGAGAAGCGCATGGGAAAGGCGCTCCGTGACGGTTATCGCGAAAAAGTTTTTCTTATGACCAAGATCGACGGGCGCACCAGGAAGGAAGCGACACGGCAGATTGAGGAATCACTCAAGCGGCTCCAGGTCGATTTCCTCGATCTCGTGCAACATCACGAGGTCATCCGGTTCGATGATGCGCATCGGGTTTTTGATTCGGATGGGGGCGAACGCTGCGCTGCTCGCGGCGCGCGAAGCGGGCAAGCTGCGCTTCATTGGGTTCACGGGGCACAAGGATCCGCACGTTCATCTTCACATGCTGGCGGTGGCGCGCGAGCACGGGTTCCGCTTCGACACCGTCCAGATGCCGATCAATGTGATGGACGCGCACTATCGCAGCTTCTCCCAGTTGGTCGTCCCCGAGCCGGTCCGCGATGGAATTGGCGTGCTCGGCATGAAGTCGATGGGCAACGGCATCATCTTGAAATCCAAGACTGCAACGGCTGTGGAATGTCTCCGCTACGCCTTGAGCGAGCCGACCTCGGTCGTCATCACCGGGGTGGATAGCATGGAGATTCTCGACCAGGCCTGTGCGGTGGCACGCAACTTCCAGCCCATGCGCGAGTCCGAACGCTCAGCGCTCCTTGCCAAGACGCAGGAGGCCGCCGCCAAGGGCGAGTTCGAGCTTTTCAAGACCCGCACCATTTTCGATTCCACCGCCAAGAATCCAGAATGGCTCGGCGAGGAGCCGGACCGCATCGCGGATTTCATGCCAGTCTAGGGAAGTAAGAAGTCAGGAGGGAGAAGGGCAGCCTGAGTCCGGGGTGGACATTTTTCCTATGACGGGGATGATGCAGACTGCATGCCCGCGACCATCGAACGATCTTCGGCCTCGCCCCCGACCGCGCGCCTCACCTTCATCTTTCGTTTTGCGAGCACGATCGTGCTCTGGTCGGTCGCGTTGCTCATTATTTTCTCCGGTTATGAGCTCGGCTTCTTTGCTCTCATCGGGACGTTGGGCTTGATCGCGCTCTGGGAGTTTTACGGGATGCTCGATCACAAAGGGCTCCCAAATTTCAAGGTCACGGCGATGATTTCCGGTGCGGCGATGCTCGTCGGCAGTTTCTACTACTTCTCCCATTACGGCCCTGCCCGCTCCTACGACTACGAGATGGCGGTCCTCTTGTTTTTTCTCCTCACCGTCATTACCCGGCAGATGTTCGACGGGCTGCGGGACGATGCGCCGTTGCGGACGATGGCTTACACGCTTTTTGGGCTGCTCTATGTCCTCTGGCTTTACAATTTCATCACCAAGATCGTTTACGTAACCCCGCGTTTGCCTAACGGCGCCGTGACCGGGCAGTATTATGTCTTCTACTGTATCGCGATTACGAAATTCAGCGACATGGGAGCCTATCTGACCGGAAGTGCGATCGGGCGTCATCCGCTGGTCCCGCACATCAGCCCGAAGAAGACGTGGGAAGGATTCTTTGGTGCGCTTGCTTTTTCGTTGCTCGCGAGCGTGGGGCTCTTCGCGCTCATGCCCGGGCATCTTTCCGTGCTGAACTGGACGCATGCGGTCGTGCTTGGATTGCTTCTCGGATTCGCCGCGGTCATTGGCGACCTGGCCGAGTCGATTATCAAACGCAGCACTGGGGTGAAAGATTCGGGCAACATGCTGCCGGGCATCGGCGGCGCGCTCGATCTCATCGACAGCCTTTTGTTTACCGCGCCACTCCTCTTCTTCTACCTGCGTCTCGTCATCCGGGTGCCGTGATGAAACGCAAACGGGTAGTGGTGCTGGGCGCGACCGGCTCGATCGGGGAAAGCGCGCTGAAGGTGGCGCGTGACATCCCCGAGCGGATGGAAATCGTCGGCCTGGCGGCGAAGTCGAACGCCAAGAAGTTGGCGGCCCAGGCCAATCTCGTTAGGCCGGAGGCGATCTGCCTGGTCGACGAAGCGGGTCTGGGCGAGCTCTGCGCCAAGCTGGAATATAAACCGACGATTTTTACGGGCGAGGACGGCCTCGTGGAAATTTCTCGCCTAACGAACGCGGAGATGGTCCTGGTTGCGGTCGTCGGCACGGGCGGCTTGCGGCCCGCGCTGGCGGCGATCGAGGCGGGAAAAGATCTCGCCGTGGCGAGCAAGGAAATTCTGGTCATGGCCGGGCAGGCGGTGATGGAGGGCGCAGGCGCCAAGGGTTTGCAGATCCTGCCGGTCGATAGCGAGCACAACGCGATCTTCCAGTGCCTGCAAGGTGGGAGGGGCCTTTGTGCCCTGAGCAGGGACGCCGCAGCAGATCGGGGGGCAAAGGCCCTTCCCACATTCGAATCGGCGGACGTTCGCCGGCTTATTCTGACCGCCTCGGGCGGTCCGTTTCGGGAGACGCCTAACGACCAATTCGCGGCGATCACCCCCGAGCAGGCGCTGAAGCATCCGACCTGGAACATGGGGCCGAAAGTCACGATCGATTCCGCCACGCTTTTCAACAAGGGACTGGAAATGATCGAGGCACACTGGCTTTTCGGGGTCGAGATGGCGCGTGTGGAGGTGGTCGTCCATCCGCAGAGCATCGTCCATTCGATGGTCGAGTTCGTCGACGGCTCGGTCATAGCGCAGCTCTCGCATTCCGACATGTGTTTCCCGATCCAATACGCCGTCACCTGGCCCGACCGAGTGCCGAATTCCCTCCCTCCGCTCGATTTCGGCAAACTCCAGAAGCTGGAATTCGCCGCGCCGCGCCTCGATGATTTTCCGGCGCTCAACCTCGCCCGACGCGCGGGCGAAACCGGCGGCACCCTGCCCGCTGTTATGAACGCCGCCAATGAAGTCGCTGTCTCAGCTTTCCTCGATCGCCGGATTTCCTTCCCGAGCATCTGGCGTTTGGTCGAGGAAGTGATGAACCGACATACCTCCGTTGCCAACCCCTCCCTCGATGCCATATTGGAAGCCGATCGCTGGGCGCGCGAGGAAGCCGCCGGCCGGGCCGCTGATTTGGCCCGCTAAAGTCCGTCCGTTCCGAGCGCCATGTTTCTGCACGCCCTTCGCATCATCTTTATCCTGCTCGAGGTTATCGTCCTCTTTAACCTCCTCATCGTGGTCCACGAGGTGGGTCATTTCCTGGCCGCGCGCTGGCGTGGGCTGGTGATCGAGAAGTTCGGGGTCTGGTTTGGGAAACCGCTCTGGAAGAAAACCTTTAACGGCGTCGAGTACTCGTTAGGCTCGATCCCGCTCGGCGGCTTTGTCGCGCTCCCGCAGCTCGCTCCGATGGATATGATCGAGGGCGAGACCGACGCCGACCGCGCCACACTCCCGCGCATTTCCGTTCTTGATAAAATCATCGTCGCGGTCGCCGGTCCGGTTTTCAGCCTGCTCCTCGCGCTCGTCTTTGCCACCCTCGTCTGGGGCGTGGGTCACCCGGTCGGCGAGGCAGATACGACGACGATCATCGGTTACGTCGAGCCCGGCTCACCGGGGGAAAAGGCGGGGCTCAAAGCCGGCGACAAGATTCTCGAAGTGGACGGCAAACGCGTGACGCGTTTTTCCGGTATGAGCGATAGCGTGACTTGGAACGTCATCCGGAGCGAAGGCGACAGGATCCCGTTCGTGGTCGATCGCGGCGGGCAGCGGCTCTCGCTTTCCGTCGTTCCTTACATCGCGCCGACGAGCGGTTGGCGACGCAAGAGCGTCCGGCAGGTCCTCATTTATCCGGCCTCGAAGCCGATCATCGATGAAGTGGAAGCTGGTTCGCCGGCTGCGGCGGCGGGTTTGCAGCCGGGCGATATCATCGAAGGCTTCAACCGCCATCCGATGTATAACGCCATCGCACTGGCCGATTTCATCCGGCAACATCCCAAGGACAAGCTGACACTCGACGTCCTGCGCGGCGATCGCCGCCTCGAGACCGCGCTCTCTCCCGTCCCCCTCATGACGAAGGGCAAGATGGTCCCGCGCATCGGCATCGCCTGGGATACGACTGGGAAAATGACCATCTCACACCCGAACCCGGTCGAGCAGGTTTACGACAGCATCACCAGCACGCTGAACACGATCGAGGCCGTGGCTTCGCCGAAATCCGACGTGAAGCTGCAGCACCTGAGCGGCCCGGTCGGGATTGTGCGCATTTATTATCTCCTCTTTGAGAGCGATCGCGGCTGGCAGCTCGCACTTTGGTTCAGCGTGATTCTGAACGTGAACCTCGCCATCCTCAACCTGCTCCCGATCCCGGTCCTCGATGGCGGGCACATCGTGCTCGCGCTGGTCGAGGCAGTGCGGCGGAAACCGGTCAACATCCGCGTGCTCGAGATCGTGCAGACGGGCTGCGCGGTTTTGATCATCGGCTACATCGCCTACGTGAGTTTCTTCGATGTCGGCGATTGGCTGGGCGAAAAGCGTGGCGCTGCGCCCGCCGCGGACGTACAGGCCAGCCCGACCCCCTAAGCTAAGGGGTCCTTGCAGCGTTTTTAAAGCGAAGCGTTCGTGCTTTGCTACCTTTCGCCATGAGCCGGCTTTCCTACTGCGACGATTTGCTGCACTACCAGCGCCGCGTTTCGCGTGAAGTGATGGTGGGCAACGTCGGTGTCGGCGGAGCAAATCCGGTCCGGGTCCAGTCCATGATCACCTGCGACACGATGGATACGGAAGCCTCCATCGCGCAGACGCTCGAGCTGGCGGAAGCCGGCTGCGAGATCGTGCGCATCACCGCGCCGACGGTGAAGGACTCGGCCAACCTCCAGCATATCGTGCGGGGCTTGCGCGAGCGCGGCTGCGACGTGCCGATCGTGGCCGATATCCATTTCAAGCCCGAAGCCGCGATGGAAGCCGCCAAATGGGTCGAGAAGGTCCGGATCAATCCCGGCAACTACGCCGACTCGAAGAAGTTCAAGATCATCGAATACACCGATGAGCAATATGCCGCCGAATTGGCCCGCATCTGGGAGCGCTTCGCTCCGCTCGTGAAGCTGAGCTTGGAGCGCGGGATCGCGATGCGCATCGGTACTAACCACGGCTCACTCAGCGACCGGATCATGAACCGCTACGGCGACACTCCGCTCGGGATGGTGGAAAGCGCGCTCGAGTTTGCCCGCATCGCCCGCGAGCTGGATTACCACGCGCTTATCTTTTCGATGAAATCGAGCAATCCCAAGGTGATGATCGCCGCCTACCGGCTGCTCGTGACGCGGCTCCGGGAAGAGGGTGCGGATTGGAATTACCCAATCCACCTCGGGGTGACCGAGGCTGGCGAAGGCGAGGACGCCCGGATCAAGAGCGCGATCGGCATCGGCTCGCTCCTAAGCGACGGGATTGGCGACACCATCCGGGTGTCGTTAACCGAGGATAGCGTCCACGAGATTCCGGTTGCGCGCGCGCTGGTCGAGACGACGCAGGCGGCTGCGAGATCCGAGCAGCTTGCGCTTGTGGCCCCGGTCTCCGGTCTTTCCTTCGATCCATTTTCATATCAACGCCGCGCCTCTCACGCGCTCCTCGTAGCCGGGGTCGCTGACCCCGGTCTCCCGACTGCGATGTCGCCCGTGCCGGCCGGGGTCAGCTACCCCGCCTACAGTGTTGCCCTCGGCGGCGAGGAAACGGTGCGGGTCGCGATCCGCCAGGCCAGCTTCGACAAAATCGCGCACAAAGTGGAGCGAATGGGCGATTACAAACCGGAGTTCGTTTACGAAAAGACAGGCTTGGTCGAGATCGATCCCCGGGACGATGCCCAGATCGCTTCGCTCAATCAGAGTCCGGACGCCCAACTGGTCGCAGTCGCGAACGACCTCGCTTTGCCGGTCATCGCCGCCTACCGGTTGCTCGCCGCCCGGCTCGACCCGCGACACCCCATTCTGCTGAAAGATTACCTAACGATCGCGCACAACTCCGACGCGGAATTTCTCCCCACCCTCCTGACGGCCGCGACAAATATCGGCTCGCTCCTCTGCGACGGGGTCGGCGACGCCGTCCTGGTGCAGGGCGAGCACGGTCCCGGGCAGGCGTTGCGCCTATCCTACAACATCCTCCAGGCCGCCGGGACGCGGATTTTCAAGACGGATTACGTGGCCTGCCCTTCCTGCGGGCGGACACTGTTTAACCTCCAGACCACGACCGCGAAAATCAAAGCCGCCACCATTCACCTCAAGGGAGTAAAAATCGCGATCATGGGCTGCATTGTGAACGGCCCGGGCGAAATGGCGGATGCGGATTTCGGCTACGTGGGCGGCGCGCCGGGTAAGGTAAACCTGTATGTCGGCAAGACGGCGGTGAGGTTCAACATTCCGGAAGCCGAGGCGGTGGATCGATTGCAGGATCTGATTCGCGAACACGGCAAATGGGTCGACCCCGACCCGAGCCAATCAGGGGAACTCGCGGCTGAAGCGGGCGCCTTCTGAAGAATTCGTTGGCCGGCGAACGAGGGGTTGCGTTCGGCAGCGCCCAACCGCTCCTTTGAAGTTTTTTTTCGAAAATACGAAAAAGGTCTGGACTGGCTCAAAAAATTCGGTCTTTTTTCTTCCCTGCGAAATCTCCCGGTCGGTGAACAAACCAAAGCTTGCAGAATTACAAATGCATCGGCGACAGTGTTAGTCGCAGTCGCATGCAACCGGTTTGGGGGAGTTTCGCTCCGGAACATTGAGTTGCCCTGGGATTACCTTTTCAAGACTCGGCATTCGCCCCAGTTCGCTTAGGACCGGTCGGGGTCGATCATACAACAACAAAAACAACTAGCCATATATGAAATCTAACTTCACTCGGTTTAATTCGGCTTGGCCGTGGAGACGCTTCGCCGTCACTTCCGCCTCGCTTTGCTTCGGTTTTGCCGCCGCTTCTCTGCAAGCGCGCCCTGTGCCGCAAAATCTGGCCGGCGGTTTGGGTGCGCTTGTCGAGAGTAACCTCACCCTTCAGTCGCAGACCGATACCAATGGCGCCCAAAACGCGCTTTTTAACGGCTACGCTACGCAACAGGCAGCATATTACGCCAGCGTCGCGATCCAGGATCCCGGCACCGGCCGCTTCCTGGTCGATATCCATCCGCGCAACAGCAGTGTCACCGCGGAGAAGCTCGTGCCGATATTGCAAAAGAACTTTCCGTCTTTCACCCTCACGGCTTTGGATACGAAATATCATGGCGTCGGGGTAGTCGAAGGCTTCATCTCACTCGATGAGGTCCCGGCGCTCGGCAATATGCGTGAGGTCCGCTCCGTCACCTTGGGGCTGAAACCCGAATTGAACCGGCCAGTGAATCCCGGTGGTGGCATCCAGCCTGGTACCGCGCTCAGGCTGCTTGGCACGACAACCGATCAGGGCGTCTACCAGCATCGCGTCGATCAGATAAACAAGTTCTACAATCCGTCGGCCAAGTCGGACTTTGAAGGCTCGGGCACGAGCATCGGCTTCATTTCCGATAGCATCGGCCGCATTACGAGGGACGTGCGTAACTTCGACTTGCCCGGTGCAGGCAATAACCCGGTCAACACTCAGCCGGTCGTCATACTACAAGATCTTCCCGGCACGGATGAAGGACGCGGCATGGGCCAGATCGTTTATAAGATGGCGCCCAAGGCGCGTATTGCCTTTGCTACTGCCGATGGGGGCGAGGTGAATTTCGCGAACAACATCCGAGCCTTGGCCGCGTTGCCAGGCTTCGAATATCCCCCTGCGGTCCAGAAGGGCTTCAAGGCGGACACGATCTGCGACGACGTGGGCTACAGCGACGAGCCGTTCTTCGAAGATGGCCTGATTGGCAATGCCGTCGACGAGGTCTTTGCCGCTGGCGTCAGCTACTTTTCTTCCG
Source organism: Chthoniobacterales bacterium (assembly GCA_051003415.1). Lineage (GTDB taxonomy): Bacteria > Verrucomicrobiota > Verrucomicrobiia > Chthoniobacterales > UBA10450 > Palsa-1392. The sequence continues at coordinate 60,849 of JBPCLI010000071.1, forward strand.
CGGGGAACGATATTGGCACCTATGACTATGACTCTGATTATCGGAACGTGCCTAACGGTCCCAATGCCCTCGATGGTACTAACATTAAGCTAGCCGGCGTGCCGACCGACCTTTACCAGGGCGGATTCCACAACTTCAATCCGAATCCCGGGCAACAGGATGTGGCGCAGACGGTCAACGTTCTCCCCCCGAGCGCCGGCGAGCCGGCGACCAACTTCCAATGGGACGACCCTTATAATCAGGTTTTGAACTTTGATCCAAACCCGATTTACACCGCGCACGGTGACTACACCAACATGGACCTGACTTTCACGACGCCTACCTTAACGGCGGGACAGAACTACGTCATCACGGTCACGGCTGACGAAGGCAGTTCCTTCGACGCGATCGTCACCATCAAAGATCCGAACGGTAACGTTGTGGTGGATGCTCAGGACACCGGTACCGACGAGACGATCAACTTCTATCCGCCGGTCACTGGTCAGTATACCATCATCGTAATGAGCTTTGGCGGGACGACGGGCGCCTTCACCGTCAACATCTACAACGGTCTTAACCCGCAGCTCACGACTGACTTCAACCTCCTTGTTTTCGACTTGGGAGGTCACTACCTCCCGTCCAGCTCACTCACCACGAATAACTACGCCACGAATATTCCGTTCGAATACGGTGTTACATTGCCAAAAAAGCGCGAAACCCAGGTCCAATACGTAATCGCGCGCTCCAGCGTGCCAACCGCGCCGCAACCTGCGACCCACATACGTTGGATCATCCGCGGCAACGGCCTTTCTGGCATTGGTCCGGCGGAATACTTCACTGTCAACACACCGAACATTCACGGCCACGCGATGGCAAATGGTTGCAACGGCACGGCGGCTTATAGCGTCTTCCGGCCGAGCATTCCAGAATATTTCACCTCACCTGGCCCGGCGACGGTTTATTTTGATACGATGGGTAACCGGCTGCCCATTCCCGAAGTGCGTCTCCAGCCCGGCGTTGCCGCGGCTGACGGTGCCAACACTTCCTTCTTCGGCGGCGACGACGTAGGCGATCTGGATCTCGATCCTAACTTCTACGGCACCAGCGCGGCCGCTCCGCATGCTGCTGCCATCGCTGCCCTCGTCCTCGAAGCGCATGGTGGCCCGGGCACAGTGACTCCTTCGCAGATGATGGACATTCTGCACAGTACCAGCTTCCAGCATGACCTCGACCCGAACTATGCCTCCGGCAACGCCACAACCTCCGAGGGTGGTTCGGTCCGGTTCACAGCTAATACCGATCTCGGCCTGAACCCGAGCTCAGGTATCAACAACGTGAACCACCTTACCATCACCTACCAGGGACCTGGGTCTATCACCAGTCTGGTGTTTAACCCGGAAGGCACGGCGGACACGGCGGGCAATACTACCGGCGGCAATAACGGGCTCGATCTAACCAATACCTACTTCAGCAATGTCTATCCAGGTATTGTCTTCGAGCCGCTCACCAAGGCCTTCACGGTCGGTGACTCCGATGTCAGCGCGAGCGATATCAGTGCGAGCTTTAGTAACCAGGCTCCGCTCCCCTCGATCGCAGGTCAGTGGTGGACGATGAGTCTGGCGTTTGCCAATGATAGCTTCACCAACGGCAAGGTAGTGAAATTCACCGTCGGTCACGGGCCGCAGCACAATCGGGTGGTAACAAACGGCCTCGGCCAAGATGGAGGCGCAACCTCTACCTCCTTTGTCATGGCGGACCTTTTTGGCGGCGAATTGCTCCTGCCTGACGGCGCGGTCACGAAACGCGGTATGACCTTCAGCGGCACGACGTCGCATGGGGGCACCTTTAGTGGCACGATCAATAACAAGATCGGTGATGGTTGGTCGAAAACGGACGGCTTCGGATTCATCAACGCCGAAGCCGCTGTCCGCGCTCCGCTCAACTAAAGCCACAACGCAGAATCATTCGCGAGACGGCAGGCCGCAATGGCCTGCCGTTTTTGCTTTGTCGAGGGGACGTCCGTAGCACGTCGGGTTGACGGGGAGGGTGGTCGCATCCATATTCCGCGCTCCTCGTTGGCAGCCGCTTCGGTTGCCAGAATCGCTCCGGCAGGCGGCGCGCCTCCTTATGCACGACGAGGCACTCAACGTCATGGACAAAATCCGCAACATCGCAATCATCGCTCACGTCGACCACGGCAAGACCACGCTCGTCGATCAGCTCCTCCGCCAATCCGGCACCTTCCGTTCCAACCAAAAGACGGAGGAGCGGATGATGGACTCGATGGATCTCGAGCGCGAAAAAGGTATCACCATTCGCGCCAAGAACGCCGCTTTTAACTGGAACGGCTACCGGGTCAATATCGTCGACACCCCCGGCCACGCCGATTTTGGCGGCGAAGTAGAGCGGATTATGAAAATGGTTGACGGCGTTCTTCTCGTCGTTGACGCGCACGACGGCCCCCAAGCCCAGACGCGTTTCGTGCTGAAGAAAGCGCTCGAGAACAAGGTCAAGCCCATCGTCGTGATCAATAAAGTCGATCGCGAAAACGCCCGGCCACATAAGGTGCTCGACATGGTTTTCGATCTCTTCGTCGAGCTGAAAGCGAACGACGAGCAGCTCGATTTCCCGATCGTTTACGCCAGCGCCAAGAACGGCTTCGCCATGCGCGAGATCCACGAGAACAGCGAAGACATGACCCCGCTTTTCGAGGCCATCATCAAATTCATCCCGCCTCCGACTATCGCGAGCGAGCCTTTCTTTCAGATGCTCGTCTCAAACCTGCACTACAGCGATTACCTGGGCCGCATCGCCCTCGGGCGCATCGTCAGCGGCCGCGTCACCGTCGGCGATCCGATCGTTTGCATCCATCGCGACGGACGCCGTGAGCGCAGCAACGTGACAGCGCTCTTCACGTACGCCGGCATGCAGCAAGTCGAGACCCAGCACGTCAGCGCGGGCGATATCGTCGGCCTCTGCGGGTTCGAGGAGGTTTTCATCGGCGAAACGCTGACCGATCGCGAAGAGCGCACGCCGCTCCAGTTCGTCGACATCGATCCGCCCACCATCCGGATGCGCATCTTGGTCAACGATTCCCCGTTTGCCGGGCGCGAAGGCAAATTTGTCACCGCCCGTCACGTGCGCGAGCGCCTCATCCGCGAGACCCGCGGCAACGTTTCCCTCGCGGTTAAAGACACTGAATCTTCCGGCGCCTTCGAAGTGAACGCGCGCGGCGAAATGCAGATAGCGGTCCTCGTCGAACAAATGCGCCGCGAAGGCTTCGAAGTCATGGTCTCCCGCCCGGAAGTCATCTTCCAGCGCAACGAAAATGGCTCCCTGCTCGAGCCGATTGAAACTCTTTACGCCGAAGTGCCCAACGATAACCTGGGCGACGTCCTGCAGGCAATTGCCGGTCGCAAAGGTGAGGTCGTCAGCATGGATCACCACGCCACTCGCGTCAGCGTTGAGGCGATCATCCCCACCCGCGGCCTGATCGGTTTCGAGAGCGACTTGGTCAACCTGACCCGGGGCGAAGGCATCATGAGCCACATCTTCCGCGAGTATGCTCCCTTCAAAGGCGAACTCGAAGGCCGCAATCGTGGGGTGATGGTTTCGATGGAAGCGGGCACGAGCAAGGCCTATTCCCTGAACAACATTCAGGTGCGCGGTAAACTTTTCATCGGACCGCAGGAGGAAATTTATGCGGGGATGATCATTGGCGAAAATGCGCGCCCGGAGGATCTCCCGGTTAATCCTTGCAAGGCGAAAAACCTCACCAACATGCGCAGCCAGGGTGACGGAAAAGGCATTCAATTGGAAGCGCCCTTAAAAATGACCCTGGAGCGTGCGATTGAGTACATCGGAGCGGATGAGTATGTAGAAGTGACTCCGAAGTCCCTCCGCCTGCGCAAGCGCGTGCTCGATGCCAACGCCCGCAAGCGCGCCGCAAACGCCGTCGCCGCCTAACGAGCCTGTAGACGTCGCCGGGCCTGCGCGTCGCAGCAGGATCGATCCCGCGCTTCGCTGAGCGAAGCGTCTACATTTGACCCTCCCTCCCTTCCCGCTAGTCTCAGGGGCAGAAAGGAGGGAGCGATGAAAACCGAAATCCGGATCGAGTATTGCAGCGTTTGAAACTACGCACCGAAAGCCGTCAGTTTGGCGGCTAAGATTCTCGATCTCGGCGATCGGATCGCGTCGCTCACCCTCGTTCCATCGAGCGGCGGCGCCTTCGAAGTCAGCGCCAATGACAAGTTGCTCCATTCCAAACTCGATTCCGGCGAGTGGCCGGATTTCGACGACGTCGTTAGCCAGATCAAGAAGCTCAAGTAGTCGCCTGGCGCGATCGTTCCTCGGCGTTGGACGTTGGACGTTGAGCGTTGAGCGTTGGGCGTTTTCCTCTTCCGGGAGAGTGAAGGGTGCCTGGTGGCCCTCGCGATCTTCAAAATCGCCGTCGGTCCTCATGGACCGAGGTAGGTTCGATTCCTATCCTCTCCGCCTTCAAGGTAGCGCAAGCTTCCAGCTTGCCTTTTCCATCCCAGTGCAAGCTGGAAGCTCGCACTACCCTAACGAAGGGAGGTGATCCGCATGTCGCGTGAACAGATTCGCACCCTGACCTCACTCTCTTCCTGCGC
>JBPCLI010000072.1:0-1180 GCA_051003415.1 Chthoniobacterales bacterium
CCGCCGCCCTCAAACAGGTGCCGGCGGCGGAATATAATCCCTCCGAATGCATCCACACCAATGTGCTGGGGGCCGAAAACGTGGTTTGGGCGAGCCTGGCCAACCGGATCAAGAGTGTGATCGCCCTTTCGACCGACAAAGCCTGCAACCCGATCAATTTGTATGGCGCGACCAAACTGGCTTCGGACAAGACCTTCGTCGCCGCCAACAATCTTTCCGGTGACATCGGCACGCGGTTCGCGGTGGTCCGCTACGGCAACGTGGTGGGTTCGCGCGGCAGCGTGGTTCCGCTTTTCAAGCGACTGATCGAGCGCGGAGCCAAGGAATTTCCGATTACCGATCCGCGAATGACAAGATTTTGGATCACGCTGGAGCAGGGCGTATCCTTCGTCCTGTCCTGCTTGGAAATTATGCGCGGCGGCGAGATATTCGTGCCCAAAATTCCAAGCATGAATATTGTGGACCTGTTGGAGGCAATGTCTCCTGGAATGAAGATCCGAAACATCGGCATTCGTCCCGGCGAGAAGCTTCACGAGATGATGATTTCGAGCGACGATGCCCGCTCGACTGTCGATCTCGAAGATCGGTACGCCGTCGAGCCGAGCTTCTTTGAGTATGAACGCCGGTCTTTGGCCGACGATGGCGCCGTGAGGGCGCCGGCCGAATTTGCCTATTCCAGCAATTTGAACGAGGAGTGGCTCGGCGGCGCGCAGTTGCTCTCTATGCTTGACGGGTAGGAGCCGCCGATGAACTCGCGCTACCAGAAGTCTGAAGCGGCGCTCGCCCGCGCGCGGCGGAGCATTCCACTCGGCGCGCAGACCTTTTCCAAGAGCTTCACTCAGTATCCATTGGGGGTGTCGCCATATTTCGCCGCCCGGGCCAAGGGCGCCGCCATTTGGGACGTGGACGGAAATCAGTACACGGATTTTATAAACGCTCTTTGTTCAATCACCTTGGGCTACTGCGATCCGGACGTGGACGCAGCCGTCGAGCGCCAGCTTCGCGACGGCACGATTTTCAGTCTCTCGAGTGAACTTGAAGCCGAAGTGGCCGAGCGCATCGTGCGGATGGTGCCGTGCGCCGAAATGGTGCGTTTCGGCAAGAACGGCTCGGACGCCACGGCGGGCGCCGTGCGTATTGCTCGGGCCGCGACCGGACGGGACCAGGTTCTGGTGTGCGG
>JBPCLI010000073.1:0-3243 GCA_051003415.1 Chthoniobacterales bacterium
CTTCGACTAGCTCTGGCTCTGCCGCCGGTGCGCGCAGGTAAGGTAAGTATAGCTCCAGTAACCGGCTGGACATGGTCGCCACCACCTAGGTATGGGCTCCGTCGTAACGAAGGCCCCGCACCACTCCGTCGCGATGCAGCCGCGCCAGGAGATCGGCGCGGTCGGGCGGTATCCGCAGCTCTACCGTGACCGTGCCGCGGGCCACGAAATCAGAGATCCGCTGGATGAGTTCCTCCATCCCTTCACCAGTCTGGACGGAGACGAAAACCGCCTCCGGAAAATGCCGGCGCAACGCGGCCGACGCATGGGGGTCGGTGACTTTATCGATCTTGTTAAACACCACCAGCGTCTGCTTCGTCTCCGCTCCGAGCTGCCCGAGCACACTCATGGTCGTGTTATAGAAAGTCATCACCTCATCCTGTGAGGCATCGAGAACGTGAATGAGGAAGTCAGCCAGCGCGGCTTCCTCCAGCGTGGCGTTAAAGGCTTCCACCAACTGATGCGGCAGCTTGCGCACAAAGCCGACCGTGTCGGTCAGGAGCAACGGCTGATTGTTCGGCAGCGCGATTTTGCGCGTGGTGGTATCGAGGGTCGCAAAGAGCTTGTTCTCCACGAAGACATCAGCGCCCGTCAGTCGACGCAGGAGCGAAGACTTACCGACATTGGTATAACCCACGATCGCCGCATTCGGCACGGGCGCGCGCTTGCGGTCCTTGCGCTGGGTGGCGCGCGCGCGGCGGACCTCGGCCAGTTCGCCCTTCAAGCGGTCGATCTGGAGGCGGATTTTGCGTTTGTCCTGCTCGAGCTGGCTCTCGCCTTCGCCTTTCGCGCCGATCCCGCCGCCCTGCTGGCCAAGGTGGCTCCAGGCTTTCGTTAGGCGCGGGAGAGAGTATTGCATCCGGGCGAGATCGACCTGGATACGAGCCTCCCGGGTTTGGGCGCGAGCGCCAAAGATATCAAGGATTATCTCCTGGCGATCAGCCACCGTCATGCCGGCGAGTTCTTCCCAATTGCGCTGCTGTGAAGCGCTGAGCTCGTTATCGAAAATCAGAACGTCGCACTCGAGTTCCTTCGCGCGGTCGACGATCTCCTGAGCCTTGCCCGAGCCGATGAGATAACGGGCGTGGTTTTCGCGATAAGAGATGAGTTCGCGCCCGACGATGGGAATGCCAAGGGTTTCGACGAGATCGGTTAGTTCCTCGAGAAGACTTTGCGCCTCTGGTTTCAGCTCAGCCGAGATGTAGGCGCCCACAAGCAACGCGCGCTCGACGGCTTTGTCCTTGGCCTTAATCTCGAACATGAGGCGGTAGGATACGCCGAAAAGGGATCCGCCGAAAGTTGAACAGAGTGCTCAAAATATTCCTGGGGGAAGAGCCAGCACTCCTGATTGCGGCGCGAGGCGTGCCAGTCTATTCTCGCCCCATGACCACTCCCGCGCGTTTGCTTGGGATTTATGTCGCGGCACAGGCGACTGAATTGCCGCATGCTGTGGATCATATCCGAGCGCTGGCAGGGCGCGGCCTGGAGGGCGATCGTTATGCCGCGGGCGGCGGGACGTTTTCCGATAATCCCGGCAAACGGGACGTCACACTAATTGAACTAGAAGCGCTCGAATCCTACGAACGCGAAAGCGGCAGGAAGATTTCGCCAGCGGAGGCGCGACGCAACCTGCTGACTCAAGGAGTGCGCTTAAACGACTTCGTCGGTCGCGAATTCCAAGTGGGCGCGGTGCGGCTTCTCGGTCTGCGCTTGAGCGAGCCATGCACGCACCTGGCCCGCTTGACTCATCCAGAGGCATTAGCTGGCCTGGTCTACCGCGCGGGTTTGGTGGCGGAGATATTAAATGACGGCAATCTCCAGGTGGGAGACGAGATTTCCGAGCGCTAAAAGCCAAACCTAGCCGCGCATAGGTCGCGATTGTCGCGAGTTGCACTCTCATCCCGCAATTGGGGGTTTAAATGGTAAGTAGCGCAAAGAGCGATATGGAGCGACGGTGTCCGTATGATGAAAACTTATCTCCGTCGAAATCGCCGAATTCTTGCGCTAACCATGGTCGGCGTGGTGCTCGCATGCCTCATTCCAGGAGCCGTCTTGGCAGCGAGCAAGACTGCCTCCGCGGCGAAGCAGGAGCAGACCCAGCAACCTGGCCGTTTGATTATTGCCCGAGCAGCTAATCTGGGAACGGTCATCGTGGGGGTTTCGATCGACGGCAAAGAAGTCATGAAAATCAACTTCGGCGGAAAGTATGATGCTCCGCTGGCCGCTGGTCCGCACGTCATCAGCGTGGTGCCGGTCGGTAGCCGCGAACGCCCTGAGGCGACTGAGACTCGAGTCACGGTACACCCGGGACAGACATATAAATTCACGGCCAAGCGGTCCGATGTTTCGGTGGTCTTGAAATAGTCCGGTTTCTGGTCGGCGGCGGTAGGTGAAAACGCGGCAAGAGACGTCGGTTTGACAGGAGGCGAACCCTGTCGTTTTCTCGCGCCTATATGTCCAAGGGTTTTGTCTCGTGCTTCGTGGCGATTTTGATTGCGAACATCGCCCAAGGCGGAATGGTGCAGCGACCGCCAATCGCTTACCGGCAGAATATTCCTGAGATCTTCGAGAAGGGATCAATGGAGTTTGAGAATGTTACTGGCGTATTTTACTTCTTTGATCGGGGCGATAACGATGGGCCGTCGGTTGATCTCGCCGTCGAGAGTCTCCGCTTTGGCCTGATGCAGAGCAACCCGCGTGGCTCGGGCTTTTTCGCGGGTAACTACGAGCTTCTTGCCGAGGTCTTCGGCGCGCCGATTTTCCAGGGGATGGGCGATATCACCGCCGGTGCGACCATGTTCATTCGTTATAACTTCATCCAACCGGGAGCACGCGTCGTTCCCTACATGCGGAGGCGGCGGTGTCTATACCGATATCTCCGAGCGCGAGTCACATGGGCTCGTAAGTCTGCCGGTTGAATTCAATTTGCAAGGCAGCGGCGGGTTGCGCTTCATCTTGACCCGTCACTGGTCAATCCTTCTCGAGGCGGGTTACCGGCATATTTCCGACGGCTCAATCAAGCTGCCTAACCGTGGCATTGACTCCGTCGGTGGCGACACTGGCTTCGCCTTCTCTTTCTAGAGCGTGTCATGCACTTTGATGGAAGATAGAAGTGAGCATCAGGGTAAGAAATGCGAGCCAGTGCAGTCCGGCCAGGGAGGAAGGCAACCTTTCGTAGTCCCGGGCGAGGCGACGGAAGCGGGC
>JBPCLI010000074.1:0-59088 GCA_051003415.1 Chthoniobacterales bacterium
AGCCCACTCGCTGCGCTCGTCAAATTCGAGTTGCAGTGCTTCGTGAGCCTTACACTTCTTCGCGTATTCGGCATCAACGTCGTGAGCATAGTCAACGCGAAGCTCGAACTCTTCTTCGATCAAGCCGGCCGCGGTCCGCTGCGGCGCCTCGGGAGGTGGATTTTCCCTCAGGGTTTTCCACAACTCGCGCGCTTCAATCACGGGGAGGTGGGCTGCCGGGCTGCGCTGCGCCTCTTCGGCGGCGACATTCGAACTGTTGATCCGCTTTGTCAGCGGCTCCAGGCAGGTCGCGGCGAAAGGCTCTCCGATAAAGGAGAGGATGCGGCGGATTGACTCCTTTGGTTTACGAATCAGATCTTCAAGAAAGATCCGACAGCCGATCTCAGGGCCAAAAGCCGTTTCCGCGGTAACACAGGCCCGCACGCAGACGAGCCAGTATTGGTAGGCTTGTTCTTCCGTTTCGACCAGCCTCTTCCCGGCCACGCGATCGAAATGCAGCATCGAGGGTGCGACCAGATCGCAATCGCGGACGAGATGAATGAAGCGCGCCGCCGGGAAGAGTTTGCGCAAGCCGCCTATTCCACGGGAATACTCTGGCGTGCCATTGACCCAGCGCGACTTAAGATCCGAACGGTCGCGGGATATCTTGAAAGCTGCGTGATTCTCAGGCGAGTCTGGATTCGCCAACCGCAACCGCCGGTCCTCGAAGGCGTGCCGGTGGCGGAGAATGGAGACGTTGATGGCGGCGCCGATCTCCTGCATGAATTGATCGCGCTCAATTCCCATCGAGGAGAACTGCGAGCGCTCACCCCGCGCCGATCCCCGGCGGAACGCCACCGCCAGATCGACCGCAAAAGTGGCCCTCCAGTTCGATTCTTCGAGGCCGAGCAAATTTGGGTGCTGCGCCATGCACCACGTCAGGATGCTGGTACCGGAACGCGGCGAGCCGACGATGAAAACGGGGGGACGGTAAGTGGATCCTTCGCGAGAAATTCGTTTCGATCGGGTGGGACGAGCCACATTCATATACTTCTGAAGTTTGAAACAAGCGCATCGTCAAGGAAGAACAGCACAGACGGTTGAATTTAGCCTCCCAACTCGCCCTACTTTTGCGTTCGACGCCCCTAGCGAACAGCAACGGGCGGTTGAAAGTCTATTTTACACCGCGAGGGAGGGGCGCGATGGGGATTTGCTTCGTCGAGACACCGTTTTGGCTGATCGCGCGCAGAACGTATGGTGTGCTTGCCTGGTAATCCCGAATGTAACCAACAAGTCGGCCATTCGGCATCCGCCCTCCAAACAAAATTTTATTGATGATGGTGTTGGACTCAAACGAGCTCGCGATCCCAGCGACCTTTTCTTGCGAATCAACGATTACCATGGATGTCGGAAGTGGTGTGCCTTGCGGAATCAGCTGGCCTGATATCTTAACGACGGTCGCCTGGTCTCGTCCCCCATGGAGTAGTTCCGCGGCGGCGCGCCCTCGAAAGGGAATTGGATCTTCCCGGCCGTTGAAGAGTCGAGAAACGGGTTGACCTAACAGGTCCTGCAAACGAGCCGCGAACATATCAAGTCGACGAGCGCGCAATGTGGGAAGCAGGTTGTCCACTTGATCCTGGCTAGGGGCGAGCAATCTCTCCGGGTCGGCGACGTTGTTTATCAGACTGGTCCCACATTCCATGGCGAGGAGTCTGGCATACCTCCAGTGCAGTCCCTCATCCCGATGAAACTGCCAGCCTAAAACTGGGAAAGCCACGACCAGGGCGATACAAGAGCCACGAAGCCATCTGTGACAGTTAGCATGATTAATCACCACTAAGAGGAGCCCGGCCCAAAATAGGGAACTCCAATAAAAGTATCGAGGCGCCGCCGCGTCGACCGGTAAGTCTTGAAACCGTTCCACCCTTGAGATCACTGCAAGAAGCGCGACGCAGAGATTGAATCCGATCAGAGCTAATCCAAGAAATTCCAACTGCTGGCCACGAAGATTTCGCCGAAAACAACTGGTTGCCAGCAGCAGCACAGCCAGGCACAAGCCGACGGCACCAATGAAAAGAAGCAGTCTGGATGACTCGATCAAAGCTCCAGTCATTTTGACTCCTTGCCATGCCTCGATCGAGTAGAAGGCGGGAGCGCCGATAAATCGACAGAGATGCTTGAAGGAAGCAAGCGCAAGGATCGGCGTGGAGTCTAAACTATGCCAGAGTTCCGACTGATCTTCCGGTGGCGGGAGAAACTTGTAAATTAACGTTGCCACCAGGCCCGCCAGGAAGAGGCTGACGAGCGATCGCCACGACACTCTGAGACTCCATCCCAGAAACAAAAGTGTCGGCCAGACGGCGGCGCCACTCCCGAAACTGAAGGTCGCGACAAAACCGCAGCCGATGACGAGGCTGCTGGTTTGCCACCGGGAGCGAGACGTTAGTTGCATTCGCGGGAGGAGCAGAAAGGCCGAAACAGCGCCCAGGAGAGCAAGTGACGTGATGCAGTTGAAACCTCCGGAAGTCGTAATCGCAGCACGGCCCATCCAAAAGCTGGCGACCACGATAGTCATAATGCCAAGGGACCTGGCAGTTGGCTCGAGGGTGGAGTCGCGCCAGAGCGGAAGCAGGAGGAGCACAGTGCAGATCGTCTGGAGGCATAGTCCAGCCACAAAGAGCACGAGCTGCGAGCCGTGAAAGAAATGGAGGTCAGCCAGCCAGAAGAAGGAAGGGAAGAACAGTGAGTGGTTATGTATCTTGAAGAGGGCGCTCTGCCACCATGGGTAATAGAAGCAGACTTGGTAAATTTGCCAGAAGTCCGTTTCCGTATACGGCCAGTAATCAAGGCAGAGGTAGGCTACCCCCGTGATGAGATAGACAGCCGCGACGAGGAATACGGCGATTCGCAAGGTGCGTTCTGCGAGCGCCGAAATCGGGCTATGCATCGCGATGGCTCCGTTGCCCCCAGGCGAGGAGAGAAGTTCCGAAGGGCATGGCGAAGGGTAGGCTCGTCTCGATGTTCTTGAGAGCGAGAAAGAAAGATTGGATAAAGGAGTTCGGCGGTTCGAAGCCAGTTCGAACGACGTCGGCGGGCGTCATTACTTTTAGGTAAATGGTGCGCGCTAAGAGCGCGGGAATCATGGAAAAGCCCCAATACTCGATCGCTCCAGACTCCACCCCGCATTTTTGGAAGAGTTCAGTCAGCGACCGATGGGTATAACGTTGGACATGCCCCGCAACCCGGTCGTATTCGCTAAAGAAGAGCATGCTTGCGGGGACATTGACGACGATGAGCCCGCCCGGGCGAAGGTGTTCGAGGGCCGCGGACAGAAACTGGGTGTCATCTGGGATGTGTTCGAGGACGTCGAGCAGGAAAACCGCGTCGTACTGACCGAGGAGCGTGGGTTCGAGTTCCAGGATATCGTAGGAAAGAAGACGTCCCTGTCCCGGAGGTGCCATTTCGAGCGCGGCTCGATTCAGGTCACAACCATCGACCGGCAGGTGCAGGTCTCGTTCCAGCATCATTCGCGCAACTCCGCTGCCGCAGCCGATTTCCAGAGCTGTGGCCGGCAAAATACCAGACGCTTTCACTGCCCGCAAAAGAACGGCATGCCGCCATTGCATCCAGAAATGTTCAGGTGTCGCGATCTCGAACCATTCATCGGCCATGTTGACCGGCTTCGCTTCGGAGAGAGTCTCGATGTTACTCATCCGCTCTATCCTCCGGATCGAGGTTGAGGGTTCGGTCAACCAGGTAGGACGGGCGCCCTTTCACTTCCAGGAAGATCTGGCCGATGTATTCGCCCAACACCCCAAGATAGAGAAAAATCAACCCGTTGGAGAACAGCAAGAGCACGACCAGGGTCGTGAAACCTGGCGCGGCCATATGAGTGTCGGTAAACAGTGCGATCGCGGTGTAGATGAGAGCACCGAGCACGGCGAAAAAACAGAGCAGGCTGCCAAGGACGAAACCGACTCTCAGCGGCCGCGTCGAGAAGGAGGTAAGACCGGAAAGAGCCAGTTTAACTAGCTGGCCTAACGAATATTGCGGATTGCCGGCAGCACGGGCGGGGCGCGAAACGGGAAAAGCCCGGCCCGGCAATCCGAGCCAGGAACGCAATCCACGCACAAAACGAAGCTTCTCCGGAAACTCCAACAAGAGCTGGACGGCCCGCCGGCTCATGACACAGAAATCGCCGCTATTCATCTGCACCGGGCTGTCGGCCAGGTAGAGGAAGAGGCGGTAGAAAATGAAATAGAAAAGTCTCTTGAAGGAATTTCCGTGACGCCTGGTGCGCACGGCGTAGACCACATCGAGCTTTTCACTTTGCAGAAGACGGAACATCTCGAGCAAAATCTCCGGCTCATCCTGCAGGTCGGAGTCCATGATCCCGACGACCTCTCCGGAGGCAAAGGAAAGCCCGGCGGAGACAGCGCTCTGATGGCCGAAGTTCCGAGTTAGCACGATCAATTTCACACTGGGATCCTGCGCGGCCCAGCTTTCAATAAAAGCGCAACTGCCGTCGGTGGAACCGTCGCTGATAAAGATCAATTCCAGGTCCGGCACGGCGGTCTGCACTTTCTCCAGGGGCGCCCGCAGCAGAGGCAAGACCTTCTCCTCGTTAAGGAAAGGAATGACGATGCTCAGCTCGGGGCTTTTCATGGCCGGTGAATGAATCGATGGAGGATCATACACCGGAAGAAAGCTCTTCGCTTTCTGGCGGCCTCGGTTGCTTTTGCAGTTCTAAAATCAACGCATCTTTCCGGTCGCATTCGGCCTGTAGATCGAGCGCCCATTTCGTGCGTTCGGCGAATTCCTTCTGCAGTTGAAAGATGACTTTGTCGTGTCGTGCCACTTCTTCGCTCAGGTCGTGAGCCCATTGCGTTCGGTCGGCAAGCTCATCCTGTAACTGGAGGATGCGCTTGTCTTTCTCTTCGAATTCTTTGTGGAGTCTCATGGCCCATTGCGTTCGGTCCGCCACCTCACCCTGTAGATGAATGATGCGCTTGCCTTTCTCTTCGACTTCCTTGTGGAGCCGCATGGCCCATTGTGTTCGGTCTTCGAACTCCTTTCGTAGCTTTAGGTGAGCCTGTCGCGCGCGAGCGCACCGAGCATCAAGGTCGTGAACATACTCGACGCGCTTTTCGAACTGTTCTTCCATTAAGGCAGCGGCATGCGGCTGCGGTTCCGATTGCGGCGGATTTTCTCGGAGCGTCTTCCAAAGCGCGTGTGCTTCGCTGCGCGCGGGCGAGTCTGCCGTCGGTTCGCGCACTAACTCGGCGGCTTGGACCTTCGAGCTATTGATCCGCTTCACCAGCGGCTCGAGGCAGACTGGGTCGAACGGTTCACCGATGAAATCCAGGATTCGACCGAGCGAGCTATCGGGTTCTCGAACCATATCCTCATGGAAAATACGACAGACTTTGAGAGCGCCGTAGGCATTTTCGGCCATCAGACACGCGGTCACATATGCTTGCCAACGCTCGTAACCCTCCTCATCCGTCTCAACCAATCTGATTCCGGAGACGCGATCAAAATTCAGCATCGAAGGCACGACCAGATCAGGACTGCGAACGAGATGAATGAAGTACGCGCTGGGAAAGAGTTTGCGCAGTCCGCCGATTCCAAAGGAGTATTCCGGCGTCCCGTTCACCCAGCGCGATTTAGGGTCGGACTGGTCGCGCGAAATGCGAAAGGCCGGATGGTTCTCTGGATTGTCGGGCCGCGCCGCCTTCCTGCGCCGATCCTCGAATGCCTCGCGATGGGCGGCGATGGAGGCGTTGATTGAAGACCCGATCTCCTGCATGAATTGATCCCGCCGGATCCCCATGGAGAAAAGGTGCGAGCGTTCGCCGCGCGCCGATCCCCTGCGAAACGCAACCGCAAGATCAAGCGCGAACGGCGCCATCCAATTCGATTCCTCGAGGCCGAGCAGGTTTGGATGTTGTCCCAGGCACCAGGTCAAAATGCTCGTGCCAGATCGTGGTGAGCCGACGATGAAAACGGGCGGACGGTGTTGGACTGAATCGGATGACATTGGTTTCCGGCCGGGGAGGGACCGGCAGATTCTCCCACTTCTGAAGGTTGAAACAAGCGCCCGGTCAAGAACGAACGATCGAACGCAGGATTGACGGCGTCCCGTCTATCGCGCATGAACGGGCCGGGCAACGGTTCGCTCGATCGTCCGAATGTCCACGAAAGTTTCGCGATGCTCCATCATCATTTGCCCCAACTGGTTTCGCATCTGACCGCCGCCGGTCGCCATGCGCTGACGTATTGCGAGGTGGCGAGCCGGGCGGTGCTCGGCTCTTTCTATCGACTCGAGTCGCCGCGCGATGCGTTTCGTGTGGCGCTCCGGCAGGCGCGCTTCTCGCGGCGGCGATCCCAGGCGGGGTTATTTTCGCTCGGGAGTTGGCGCGTCTCGCGCGACGGGAGCCAAACCTGGTCGCAATCTCAAGTCACCAGGCGGTGCCGCCCGCGCCGCGGGTGAGGGGACGAAAAGTTCTCACCAGCATTCTGACCCGGGATCCAATTGCACGAATCGGATCCATTTACGCGTTCGAACGTGGGCAGAATGCGCAAACCCCGGGAGCGATTAGGGCAAAGGAACTCGATTTCAAAAACTACGTCGAGTGGCGGCTGGAAACGTGTCCGACAACGTTCTGCAATTACCAGGTGCATTTCTGTTCTGGCCGGAAACACATCTTCGGCGAGTGCACTCAGCGTGACCTTGAGGCGGCCATTATCCGTCTCGATGCAATCGATATCGTCGGAACAGTTGTGCGATACGCTGAATGGCTCGCCCTGGCGCAGACCCTTCTCGGGGAATATGCCGAGGCGCTCCCTTTACTGCAGGCTCATCGTAATCGATCCCTTTCTGCCGGACCGCAAAACGAAGCCGAGATTATGGCCCGCTTGGTCCGCGATCTGGGCGCGAAGCTAACTGGGGAGTTATTGCGGCGCAACGAATTGGATATGCGTTTACACCAGGTCGCGGACGCGCTTCTTACCCGGCGTCTCGCAGAGCGCTCGATCGCAATCAGGCTGCGCGACGCCTACGGCAAAGTGGAAAAAGAGTACGATCTCCCGGCGGATTGCGAGTCTGGAGGGCAGAATCGACCGGTAGCGTCGAACGGCGAATGACCGGAAATTGGTTAGGGGGAATGCAAACCTTGGTTAGCCTTCACGACGAGATCGATGACGAACGAGCGCTCGTTTTGAAAAGTCACGTTCATGGTTCGATCCTGTTGTGAGTTATCGAAGGTCCAGAAGGCAGACAAAGGCACGTGATTGTCCTTGATGGCCTGAAGGTATTCGTTCGTCTGGCTGCGATCGCGGGTCGGAAATTCCCCAATGAATAACGGCTTGCCCGCTTTGGCAGCGTATCTCGCGTAACGAGAGATAAACTGGCCGACCGATTCTGGTCCATAGGGCTGGAGCTTTTGCGATTTCTGATAGATGTGGACCGAGAGCAAATTGAGCGGGTCCGGGTTCTGCCGCGAAAGGATAGCATAAGACTGCGCCTCGCTGTCGCGCTCGCGAGGTTGCCCATTCGCATTGTGCCAACCTGCCGGGCGGGGGATCGTCGTGCCCGAGTCAATAACGCGCGATGGATCGATGCTCCTTACGACGCGCGCAAAGGAAGTGTAGGCCACTCCCAACTGGTCGGTTGTCAGTCTGACGCCTCCGTCTCCGCCGGAAAACAAGGAACGCCCCCCGCCCGTCCCAGATCGTGGTAGATCAACGCCCAGGTTGGCTTCATTCCCGAATTCCCAGCCCCAAATCGCAGGAGAATCCTTGTAACGTCCCACCATCTCCGCGGTGTATTGTTTGATAAAAGCAATCGCCTTACTCCGCGGATCGCCGAGTTGATTCGGTGCCTCGCCGACCACTTCGGAAACTGTAGCCAGTCGCCAAAAAAGCGATGGGATCAGTCCGATATGATGCTGTTCCGCGCAGCGCACCACCTGGTCCATACGCCGGAAATATTCGGATCGATCCTTTAGATAAAGATCGACATTGCGTGGCGAGAAACCGCACGCGCGAAACCGAACGAAAGGGATTCCCTTATCTCCCAGGAGAGCAAGATTATCGAGTGAAGAGCTATCGCTTTTGCCCTGAAGTAATCGCCCGAAAAGAGTGTCGTAATTTGCGCCAATACCAGAATAGGAATGTCCCCGTCGCATCAAGACGCCACCCTTGACGTAGAGGCCTTTGGGTTGGCTGCCCTCGTTCGCCCCAGAGGCCGAAAGTGTGGAAAAGAACAAGCAGGCGCAAAAAACTTCACGCAAATAGCCCCGCCGATTGATCTGCATCCGCGTGATTTCGCTAGCTCCTTTCTTTAAGTGCGCCGGTCAGGTCAAAGCTTGAAACCTGCCGCGACCGCATCCCGATGGAACATCATCACCGTGTCGAGCGAAAGTTCCTCCAAGTCCTTGTGCGCCAGCGCGACAGTCTTCTTCAGGATGTCGTGAGGCACTGTTACAATATGACAGCCACAAGCAGCGGCCTGGTATACGTTCAGCACTTCACGCACGCTCGCCCATAACAATTCAGCCGCCGGCAAACCGGCCATGATCTGCAGCGATTCTTTCATCAGGGGAATCGGATTCACCCCGGTGTCAGCTATGCGCCCGGCAAAGACTGAGACGACAGCCGGAACTTTCGGTTCAAGCGCGGCAGCTACCGCTGTTACCTGGCGGGGCGTCAGTAAGGCAGTGACGTTAATTTTCACACCCTCGGCGGCCAGGTCCCGAATCAGGTCCGCTCCCGATTCCCCCTTGGTATTGGTCACAGGAATTTTTACATAAACGTTCTCTTGCCAATCTCGCATCTGCAGCGCCTGGCGGCGCATCTCGGGGAAGTCGTCGGAAAATACTTCGAATGAAATGGGCTTGGAGCGAACCTCCTCAAGCACCGAGCGCGCAAAGCTCTCGTAGTCGGTGATGCCCACTTTCCGCATCAAGGTGGGATTCGTCGTCAGGCCTTTGATGAAGGGCTTGCGATAAAGATCGATAATCCCTTCGAGATCCGCTCCGTCCGCGAATATTTTGATCGGCAAATCTGCTAGATCGTAGGTCATGTTCCAGAACGCTTCCGTTTCTCAGTCGCGAGACGAATCTAGCGCGGAACGGGCATCGAACAACACGACATCTGCCGCCTGCGCGAAACTCGTGACGGTGAAGTCCGGCGCCGCGCGCAAACTTTCGCCGTATTCGTGATCGATGAAAACCGACCGGCAGCCGGCCGCGCGCGCGCAGTCCACATCCCGCCAGCGGTCTCCGATCAAATAGCTGATGGAAAGGTCGATGCCCAAATCCCCGGCCGCCCGGATAAGCATGCCCGGCTTTGGTTTGCGACAATCGCATGCTTTTCCGAATCGTTCGCCGGCGTGGTAACAAACTTCGATACGATCGATCTCTGGGATCGCGGCTTGCAGCTTGCGATGAATCGCTTCCACCGTTGCGCGTTGCTGAGTCCCGCGGCCAACGTCCGGTTGATTAGTAACCACGACGAGCAGGAAATTAGCGGCCTTCAAACGAGTCGCGCCCTCGGCAACATCCGGATAAAGCGCAAATTCTTCTTTCGTCGCTGGCGGGTACGGGCGACCGTCGCCCACCATCGGACGATTCAGGACGCCGTCGCGATCGAGGAAAACGGCGCGGCGAGTTATTTGATGCTCTCCCACTTTGTCTCACTAACCTTTAAGTCGGGATGCGAAACGAATAAATGCCAGACGACAGCCTGAAACGCCTCACTGTGGGAAGTGGTATTCGTCGGGTTGACTGTCGGGATAACAATCGCAACATCCGCCACCTTCGCAGTATAGCCGCCATCTCGACCTACAATTCCAAGTATCGTGCTGCCTCGCTCCTTCGCCAGCTGCAAAGCGGAGACCAGATTGGGACTCACATTGTTTTCCAAGTTACCGCCACCGACAGAAAGTACGAGTAGCGCATCATCGCCGGTTAGTCGGCTTCCCTTCAGCCACTCGACGAAGACGCTGGCCCATCCTTCGTCGTTCGTGCGGGCGGTAAGCTCTGAGACGTTGTCAGTTGGAGCATAGCATTCCAGACCCGCGATCTTTCTAAAATCATTGACTGCGTGGGAGGCGTTGGCTGCGCTGCCGCCAACACCCAAAATGAAAAGTCGGCCGTGTCGTTCGCGCACCTTGACCAGTAATTGCACCGCCATTTCACAAAGCGCCGCATCGAGCTCGGAGACGATCTGAGAGGTTTCGCGCAGGTGCTGTTCGGAGTAGCTCATTTATATGACGGGCTGATTGCCGAGCATTTGATCGAGGTCAGCAAGACCATCCGGTGAGCCAATCTCGTAAAAGCGTTGTTTCACTTCGCAGGCAGCCATTTGTCCGCTCTCAACTAACTGGTTGTAGACATCGGACAAGTCCAACACTCGTGAGTTCGAAAAGTGGTTGAAAACGTTTTTGGTCAGCACACTGACTCCATACTCGATGTAGCGCATATCGGGAGAGGGCACGCGTTTGCTGTAACAGCGTATCTGGCCGGATTCAAACAAAACGTTGCTCTTATCCCATCGGCCGTCGTTCTGAAAAACTGTCATGAGAGCCGGTTTGCCCTGTTCGAGGAAAGTCTGAACGATAGCCTTATAATCAACTGGCAGATAGGAATCGCCGTAGAGGACAACAAAACGATCGCCAAGTAAAGGCAGCGCACGTTTCAAGGCTCCGCCCGTGCCGAGGAGCTGCGGCCCGTCGAAGGAATACTCGATTCGCAGACCGTAGTGGGCGCCGTCGCCCAGCAACGTCTCGATCTGGTCGCCGAGATATCCCAGACAAAGCACGATCCGGCGAAAACCAGATGTGTGCAGCAGAGCCAATTGATGAACAATGAAGGGATGGCCTGAGACTTCCAGCAACGCTTTTGGGATCCGCTCGGTCCTCGGACGCAAGCGTGTGGCTAGACCTCCCGCCAGGATGGCGACTGGCCAATCAGCGAGTGGCACGTCCAAACGCGTATGACTCATTGGTTCAGAATCTTAGTTCCTTCGAAATCGAAACGAAAACGCACCTCGGCCAACCCTTGTTCACGCATCGCACGACGAAGCGCAGCCTTATTGCCAGCGTAGAACATGAGGAAGCCTCCGCCGCCAGCGCCGATTACCTTGCCGCCGAACGCTCCGTTCGCCATCGCGCAATCATACCAGCGATTAATCTCCTGATTGGTCATGGCGCCGGACCGCTCCTTCTTTCGCTGCCAGTGAACGTCCATCAGGCGCGCGAATTCGGAGAGGTTACCTCCTTGCAATGCGATTCGACTCTGTTGACCAAGGTCTTTCACAAAATGAAGGTTATCGGTCATGGCGCGATCGTTCCTTTTGCTCTTGTCGTCCTGTTCCTTCAGAATTTCAGAGGCGGAACGCGAGTAGCCGGTAAAGAACAGGAGAAGGTTATCTTCGAGATCGAACAAGGTCTCCTCGGAGATCTCCAGTGGCCAAGCCTTCACTTGGTCATTCGGCGAAAACTCGAAACAAGTTATGCCACCAAAGGCTGCAATATACTGGTCCTGCTTGCCAATGGGTTCCTGCAGTTTCTCCAGTTCAATACGGCAAGCTTGTTCCGCCAGCTCTGCCGGGTGAACCAAGTTTTTCTTGAATGCGTGCAGGGCCTTGAGCAGGGCGGTGGTAAAGCTTCCAGATGACCCAAGTCCGGTGCCGGCCGGGATATCCGCCATGCTCGTAATCTCGAGATTGCGTTGCTGAATTCCAACCATCCGAATCGCTTCGCGAATAATGGGATGCTTTATCTCTTCAACCGTCGCCGCTTCCTCAAGATGAGAATATTTCAAAAGGAAGTTTTGAACGAAACGCTGGTGGACGTTAATGTAAATATATTTGTCGATAGCGGCGGCGATCAAAAAGCCACCATGTTCACGGTAGTAGGATGGAAGATCCGTCCCACCGCCACCAAGCGAGATCCGAAGCGGAGACCGGGTTATGATCATGTAACTAGCAAGTGATAGACGGCCTAGGCCGAATCTCGGGGCATGACTCGTCTCGCCATCTCGATCAGGAGAGTGAAGCAAAACGTCTGAAATCCCATGATTATGAGCAGCAAACCCAGGATCGCTGAGTAAGAAAGGCTTTCCAGTATTAGGCCGTGTGCGATGTAACGCCAGACCAAAATGGCTGCAAGACAAAAACCCGCCAGACAACACGCTCCAGCGATAAGCATGCCGCGATCATAGGTAAAAAAACGCTCAAAACGTCCCACGAGGGCCGGTCGCAATCCGTGCATCATTCGGGACAGGATGCCGATCTGGAGGCAGCTATAGCCGAGAGTGGCGAGAGTCACGCCAAGTAACATCCAGTAAAGACTGAAAACGATATTGCCAATTTGAAACGGGCCGTTAACCAGGGCGAAGGAGAGCAAAAGGCCCGAGGCCATGCTTACCATTCCTGGTTTGAGAAGAAACGAGTCGGGAGTATAAACCAGCATCGCTTTCAGATTGAGCCATCCTGCAATCCACGGAGACAACCAACCAAGTCGCTTGTGATGACTGACGCGTCCTGCACGGTCTTTGTAGAACTTAACCGGCACCTCGGCAGTGGCAAGGCCAAACCGGGTCGCCTTTAAGACCATTTCGCTCGCGTATTCCCACGACTGCGACTTCAAGTCTATTTTGGACAGGGCTTCCCGGGTAAGGCCGCGCATCCCGCAGTGGATGTCGGAATAGCGGCTGTGATAAATGCGATTGAGGAGCCATGTCGTCAAAGGTGTCCCGAAGTAACGATGAAGACCGGGCATTGCTCCGTCCTCGATGCTGCCCTTGAAGCGACTGCCCATCACAAACTCTGCTCCCATTCGAAACTGTGCGATAAATGGGGCGAGCTGCCGGAAGTCATAAGTTAGATCGGCATCGCCCATCACGATCCACTGGCCGCGGATGAATGGGATCGCGTCGATATATGCACGGCCAAGGCCTCTCGGCGGTGTGCGAAGAACCTCTGCTCCATGCTGCAGCGCGATTTCCGCGGTCTTATCGGTCGAACTATCGACAATCAGGATCTGTCCACGGACTCCGGCATCGGCAAGGCCCTCCTTGCACCAATCCACAAACTCTCCGACGGTCAGCTCTTCGTTCATTGCCGGCACCACGACGGAAAGCTCTTCGTCGCCCATGACGTGATCGGGAGGCGTAAGGTGAACTGGACTTTCTTCGTCTTGCAGTGGCATCAAATCTAAACTCACTGTCACAATCCCCTGATCTGCGCAACCATCGCGCGAATCGAATCGCGGACGGCTCCCGCGGAGTTTCTTTGGGGCCTCCAGCCAGTGGACTTCATTTTAGACACATCAAAACGCACGACCGGAACGTCACCCTTCCAACCACGGTCGCCACCGGTAAACTCGTAACGCACTTGCTCGGGTGTGAGCCCGGATTCTTCAACGGCGATGTCAGCGATCTCTTTGACGGTAATGTAGTCGTCGGTTGCGACATTAAAGATATCGAAGCTTCGCCTCTCATCCGAGCCTGCAATCCAGATTGCGTCTAGAACGTCCTCCACATAGATGTAAGACTTGCTTTGGCTCCCGTCGCCCAGAATTCGCAACCTGCTGGAATCATCCCTCAGGCGGCGTACAAAATCGTAGCCGACTCCGTGTGTCTGGCGCGGTCCAACGACATTTGCGAACCGAAAGGCGCGTCCAAAGCAATCGAACATATGACAGTAGGCCGCGATAAGACCTTCGCAGGCGAGCTTGCTTGCTCCATAGGTCGAGATTGGCACGCACGGCCCGTATGTTTCCTTGAAGGCAACATCTGGGTCTTCCCCGTACACTCCGCTCCCTGAAGTATAGAAAATTCGTCGGGTCCCGGTTAGGCGCATTGCTTCGAGAACGTTTTGGGTCAGGTAAGTGCCTTCCCAAAAGTCGATATCAGGTTGGGTGACCGCTTTAGCGATGTCGGGGTTGGCGGCCAAGTGATAGACTACCGAGCAGCCTTCCATCGCCGATCGCACCGCCCCGACGTCCTTGAGATCGCCCTCCGCGACCCGAAGCCGCATATCCGAGGTGACGTCCTGGAGGTAGGAGCGTTGGCCTGAAGAGAAATTATCAAAGACGACAACGCCGGTAGTCTCTGGATCTCGCAACAACCTAAGTAAGAGATGACTTCCAATGAAGCCGGCGCCGCCGGAAATAAAGGCTTTCATATAATCACGGAAGCACGAGCGGGCAGCGGCCGGCGAAGTAAATAGTCTCCAAAGACGAAAACAATGAGGATGGTGAGGAAGGACAACGGTTGCAAATAGCGCACACTGGCAGTGACGGCGAGAAGGGAATTCGTTCCGAGAAGAATCGAGGCGTGAATGAAAAACAGCAGGATGGGAGTCTCACGAACAATAAATAGAAGAGCGCCGCATAGAAACGGGCACAGGGCCACGATGTAATAGTAAGGTTGTGCAGAGAGCAAGTATGTCTGCAGGATGGCGTGTGATCTGGCCTCCAACAGTGAAGGAGGCGTATAGCGTAGCCGCCCCCTCAGCTTTTCTGCGGCAGGTGTTGGCCACGCGCCGGTCCCTAGATCGCTCAGCGCTTGCCGGTGGATTTGTCGCGGGTGGAAATAATCAAGAAAGGTTGTCGTGCCGAGGGTCAGAATGCTGAGTGGCCTGTGCAGAAGGGCGTGCAGCGCCGTCTGCTTTGCGATTTGATCGGCGTGAGCGAGATCGGGTTCGATATTCTTCCAGCGAGCAACGAGATGGTTATTAGAGTAGAGCTGATTATTTCGTTGTCGGGGATCAGTGAGATGAAACTGGCTTCCCTGGGAGATGATGTTCGACAGGCGGGCATCGGGTGCGTCGGCCGGCCGCAGAACTGGAGCCCAAGTTGACAGAATACTCAGGCCGCTGGAGTAGAGGTACGCCGGCGGACGTCCCGACAGGCGCCCATTGAGTTGCTTATAACCAAGCTGCAAGCCCAGCATTAGAAGAATACTAATGGCGAGGTGTGTCCCGAGAAACTTAGCGGTCCGACCTCTAGGGTGGCCGACGGGTCCGCGCCAGAGGAGCGGATGGAAGGTGATTATGGGAAGCACAACCGCTGTCGCCTCCACGACGAGAAGGTAGCTAATGCGAAAGCTGATCGCCAAAACGGCGAGAATCTGAACAAGCGCCAACTGCCACACCTTTCTTTGATTCAGATAAGACACACAAAATACAAGCATCAGGGCGTAAAGAAAAAGGCTGATCGTTTCAGTCATGAGATATCTTTCCCAAACCAATTGGAGAGGATCAATCGCACAAACGAAGCCCGCGCCATAAGAGAGGCGGCTCGACAAGAGCAAAAGGTTTCGACAAAGGAAGGCCAGAAGAATAGCGATCCCGGCACCCAGAAATGCCTGCAAAACAAGCAGTGACTCCAAGCTATGAGACGAAAGTGCCACCCATCGGATGACAAACCCATAGAGAAAGGAGCGGTCTGGCGGAATCCGACCCGTTAGAGCGGTCCAGAGATAACTGCCGGAATCTCCCATGAACATTTGGGGATGAGGGTCAATCCCCAGTACGGTGAACTTTAGGCAGACAATCAGGAGACAGAAAAGCCACCACCAGCAATCCCTGAGTAGCTTGGCCGTGAAAGGTGATTGAGAGTCAACCGAAGGATCGATCATACCGAGGCCAGCGGCTGGAGGGTGGCGGCCCCGGTCGATTCGGAGCGGTCCGTCGGCTGGTTTTTCGGCTGATCATTTGAAAAAAGCTGTCGCAATTTCTTTTCCGCTGCCGCTCGCGAATAAAGGGCCTGCGTTTTTTCGAGGCCGGCCTGCGAAACATGCTCCCAAAGCGATTGCGACGTATAGAGTTCGATCAGAGCCCGGGCGAAATCCTGGTTGGTGTCGGCGACCAAGGCGTCTTCACGATCAGTTAGTTCCATGCCTTCCGCCGCGATCGATGTCGCGACCACCGGGACACCAAAGCCCATGCTTTGGTTGATCTTGCCTTTGACCCCGGCGCCATAACGCAAGGGCGCCACCGATAACTTTACGTTATCGAAATAGGGGCGGACGTCTCTTTGCAACCCGGTAACGATAGTTGTCTCATTCGCCAAGGCTACAACTTCGGGCGGAGCCTTGTCGCCAATGACGTAGAATTTGACCGGCCCGAGTTCCTGCTGGACGAGCGGAAGGATGTCGCGGGCAAAGAATAGGACGCCATCTGTGTTGGGCGGATGCTGAAAACTGCCGATGAACAGGAAATCCTTGCGCAGGGAAAACGGGGTGGCTGAACCTGGAATATCCACGATGTTCGAGACGATTTGAATGGATTTCTTGGGACGCTGTTGCAGGAGCAGGGCTCGCTCGACAGTGCTTACGACCCAGGTCTCATCGCTTTTGTCGATAAGCGCGTATTCCAGTTGCTCCTTTTCCAAAGCCACGGCTTTCGTTGCAGGATCGTCGGTTAACTGCGCTTCGCGATCAGTCCGGAGGAAGTGAAGGTCGACCGTGTCGAAAATGACCCGGCTTTGCGGTGCGAAGCGGCGCACCTCGTCAATGTGCTTCCGCGCAAAGTCACAACGACTCAGGATGACTGCGTCAAATGTTGGCCCGTAAGTCTGCAGGTATTCCGTGATCTTTTTCGTATACGGATGGTGGACGACTTCAATCCCACGCTTTCTTAGGTCGTCCCCATAAGGCGGAATGTCGGCGAGATTGTCCGGCAGGAAGGTAACCCGGTGCCCCAGACCCTGTAGGATAGTCAGGATCTGAAACATGCGGAGCGAGCCGGAGTCGCGATCCGGCATCGGCAGATGGTGATCGATAACCAGAATCCGCTTTTTGCCTCGCGGCAACGCTTCGTAGGCGAAAACATTGCCATTTTCTGGCTTGCCTGCCAGCACTGCGGCCCAGGTCGAGCAGAAGGTCGTGCGATTGATCTCCTGGTATCTTTTCGTGCCGGCCGAGATGTCGGTCCCTCCAGTCACACCTTCATAATGGATGACGACGCTAAGCGGTTGATAGAAGACCGTTCGGCCGGCCTTCGCGACCTTGAAGGCCAGGTCGGTGTCCTCGTAATATGCCGGAGCGTAGTTATGGTCGAAGCCACCGAGTTGCTGGAAGAGTGATGTGGGAATCATCAAGCTGGCCGCAGAACAGTAGTCTACTTCGCGGAGATAGTTGTATTCCGGTTTGGAGGGATCTTGAAACTTACCCCGGTTCCAGCCCGAGCCATCGCGCCAGATAATGCCGCCGGCTTCCTGGAGGCGTCCGTCCGGATAGACCAGTTTTGATCCGACCAAACCGGCGGCTGGTGCGAAAGCAAAGGTCTCGCGCAAAGCGGACAACCAGTTGGCGGTTACGGTCGTATCGTTATTCAAGAAGACGAGATAACTACCGCGGGCAGCGGAAGCACCCCGGTTGCAGGAAGCGATAAAGCCCGCATTTGCCTCGGCGCGCAGATACACGAGCCCTGGGATTGTGCCAATAACTTCTCTGGTGGTATCCGTCGACGCGTCATCCACAATGATGACTTCGTAGGATAAACCACTCGAATGTTTCTCGACGGCTGCCAGGCAAGCGTGAGTGTAGTCGACTTGATTGTAGACTGGAATGACGATGGAGATTTCCACCGTTTCTTGGTCGACAAAGCTCACCGGAGTCTTGGGGGGAGCCGGTTGCGGAGGCGCAGCTGGCTGGTTTTGCCGCATCGGAGCGACCTGCGTTTCGGCAGGTGGAAGTATTTCGCGCGGTCGCAGAGCCTGAATTTCCTCGGCGAACGAAGCCGTCTCTGGATGTTTCGCTTTCCAGGACTGGTATTTCTCGACATTCTTGTCGAGATGACCATAGCCCGGGAGTGTATTTCCAGTCATCGGCGCGAGCACGGCTGCGATAGGATTGGCGAACTTCCAGCGACGGGAGCGGCGGAGGCGCTCCGAGGCATCGACAATCTGATCGAGAAAGCGCAGGAGCCGCTGCATTTCCAAAAGTTGCTTCCTCAGTCGCTCGGTCAGGGAGCCGGTGCGTGATTCAAAGTCGGTCAGCCGAACGCTCGTTTTTTGCAGAACTTCGTTAGTCTGGACAAAACGTTCCCGGAGTTGACGGATTTCTTCTCTATCGCGCTTTTTCTCCTGATCAAGAGTATCCAGAAGCGCCTTATTAGTCTTCAACTGCTCTCGAGCGGCATACAGGTTTTTCTCAGAATGATCTAATTCTTGACGGGCGGCCTTCGCTTCCTCTCTCTCTTGCAGCGCCTGGTTGCGAGCTGATTCCGTCTCTTGCTGACTGTTTTCGAGTAGTTGCTGGAGCGCCCTCAGATTTTGCTCGTCACGCTCTAGTTGAGTGCGCGCCGCATCCTCGCGTTGGCGATAGCCCTCCAACTCCTGACTGACCGCATTTATCTGGCGCCGCGCGGCTTCAACCTGATCCCAGGTTTCGCGGCGCACGCGCTCCAGTTCAGCGAAAAGCTTGGTCCGTTGTTCCTGTTCGCCATGCAAGAGTTTGTCGAGATGAGCGTAAGCGTTTTGGAGCTCTTCGATGCGGCCGTCGCGCCGGTTCAGATCAGCCGCGGCCTTAACCGATTTGGCCACCAGCTCCTGACGCAGAGTTTCGATGGTCTTTTGGTGACGGGCAATTTCTTCCTGGTGGCGAATTTCTGCGCCCCGGCGCGCCGCCAACTCTTGCCGAATCTCTTCATTATCAGGAATGGAAGTTCTAAGCTGGCTGTCGGCGCCTGATAACTGGTCCCCTTGGCGAGCGTCGCGCTTTTCTCCAACGCCGCTGAGCTGGTGACCCTTTGCGCCTTCGAGCAGATTTGCGTAGAGCGCGATAATGGGCTCGGCGACGCCCGCGTCGATCATCTGCTCGGTCGTAAACGCAGTATGGCGACGGTTCACCGCCACCAGCGCGACCGCCTCATGGAAAGCGTCGTTCGTTTCCAGACCGGCGAAGTCCGCGATCTTCCGCAACTCTTTTTGCGGGCCTTCGAAAAAAGCCGCGTAACTGGTGAGGACGCGTTTTTCGGGATCCGTCTTTGCTAGCAG
Organism: Chthoniobacterales bacterium; assembly: GCA_051003415.1. GTDB lineage: Bacteria > Verrucomicrobiota > Verrucomicrobiia > Chthoniobacterales > UBA10450 > Palsa-1392. Next base: position 18,992 of record JBPCLI010000074.1, read on the forward strand.
ACGGCGGTTATAGATCTCCCAAAGCCGCAAACCCAGGGCGTAGGAGGTTCCGTTTCGCTTATTCATGGAATAAGCCACCTCGAGAGGATTTCGGATGATGATGACAGTCTTGAGTTCGGGCAGAAGACTCTGCCAAAACGGGAGGGTGAGACTATTCCGCGGATCCTTCCAGCCCCAAACCCGGTGCGCGGCAAATTCCTCCATTAAAAGCCGCGCCTTGATTCGCATCGGCTGCAACTCAGCCCCGGCAAAAGCCTGTTCCTCGCGCGGCGGCAGGTCCCAGGCGGCGCCGACGGCATTTAGGAGTTCGTCGTTCAGTTTAACGAAACGAAGATTCTCCCAAAAACCGTCTGGATTGTCCGCCGCGGCCGGCATGAGGTCGCTCTCCGGCCCGAGATAGAGCCCGCAGCGCTGGAGGAGCCGCGTCAACATCGAGGTGCCGGAACGGTGAGCACCGGCAATACAAACGACAGCGTTGTTCATGGAGCGCCGAGATATCCGGCGAGTCACGGATAGCCCCGCCCTCCTAAAAATCAACCCGGCGGGACTTTAGCGGCTGCCCGGCTTGACTGCGGGGATCTCCTGCAGATCTGGGGGAATTTGGTCGGCTGGAAAGGTCTCGACTTGCATATCGATAAGACTAACGAAAGGACAACCAAAATCGGGACGTTTCCCGGCGCTGCGATCGACCAAAACCCCGACACCGACCACGTGGCCGGCCCGCTCGCGCACAATGTCGATCGTCTCCTGGACGCGGCCGCCCCGCGTCACCACGTCCTCCGCGACGATGAAGCGTTCGTTAGGCGAAATCATGAAACCGCGGCGCAGGACCAGCCCACCCGCTTCTTTTTCGGCAAAGATGTGGCGTTTCCCCAGCGCTCGCCCGACCTCCTGGCCGACGATGATTCCGCCGAGCGCGGGGGAGATGACCGCGTCGCATTCCAGAGAACGCAGTTTGTCGGCGAGTTGACCGCAAACCTCGGCGGCGATTTCGGTGTGCTGGAGCAGAATCGCGCACTGAAAAAATTGCCGGCTATGCAACCCGGATCGCAGGACAAAATGCCCGTCGAGCAGTGCCCCGGTCTGGCGAAAGAGCGCCAGCAAATCGTCATTCATCGCGCCCGGTCCGCCGCTATCCCGAGGTGTCGCTGACCGTTTTTCCACCGCTCCCTGGCTGCTCGCTAACTGCCGCGATCACCTCGATCTCCACTTTCGCGCCTTTCGGCAGGGCAGACACCGCGACGGTCGAGCGCGCCGGCGGATTTTCCCGGAAATAGGTCGCGTAAATTTCGTTCACCGTCTGGAAATCGTTCATGCTCGTGAGGAAAACAGTCGTCTTTACGACATGGTCGAAACAGAGGTGCTCGGCCTTCAGAATGGCCGAGACGTTTTCCAGGACGCGTTTCGTTTGCTCGCCGATATCGTCGGAAACGATCTGACCCGTTTTCGGATCGAGCGGGATCTGGCCGGCACAGAAAAGCAGGGAACCGGTCCGGATGCCCTGCGAGTAGGGCCCGATCGCCGCCGGAGCGTCACTAGTGGAGACTATTTTCTTCATGGCCCCGAGCTTAGCCGCAAAAACTGGCGGCACAACGGAGACCGCAGACTTGCGGCGATGACCCACGATTGATCGCACGCGATTCTCGTTGATATTGCTGCCCTCATGGTCAGTTGGATTTTAAAGAAGATACTTGGCTCGAAGAATCAGCGCGAGATTCGGCGCTTGCATCCCCTCGTGCGCTCGATCAACGCCTTCGACGAGCAGTTCAAGGCGTTATCGGACGACGACCTGCGGGCCAAGACCGCGGCTTGGAATATCGAGCTTTCCACCTTGGAAGACCCGGATGCACTCGCCGGTCGCCTCGAAGAAATTCTACCTGAAGCTTTCGCAGTCGTGAAGAATGCCGCGCGGCGTCTGACTGAACGGCAGGAAAGTTTCAGCGTTTGCGATCAGCCGATGACGTGGAACATGGTGCACTTCGACGTGCAGCTCATCGGCGGCATCGTTCTGCACCGCGGGCGGATCGCGGAAATGGCCACGGGCGAGGGCAAAACGCTCGTCGCGACGCTCCCGCTCTATCTCAACGCCCTCTCCGGTCGCGGCGTGCATCTTGTGACGGTAAACGATTATCGTGCCCGCCGCGACGCCGAGTGGATGGGCAAGCTCTACAGTTTCCTCGGTCTCACAGTGGGCGTTATTCAGCACGACCAACCGCCCGATCTTCGGCGCGAGCAATACGCCTGCGACATCACCTACGGGACGAACTCCGAGTTCGGTTTCGATTACCTGCGCGACAACGGCATGGCCACGACGCGCGAGCAGCAGGTCCAGCGCGGTTATCACTACGCCATCGTCGACGAAGTCGATTCCATCCTGATCGACGAAGCGCGTACGCCGCTCATCATCAGCGGCCCGGCCACCGTCTCGACTCATCAATACGACCGGCTCAAGCCGCTCGTCGATCAGCTGGTAAAAAAGCAGAACATGCTCTGCAACCGCCTCGCCAGTGAAGCAAAGGAAGCCTTCGACAAGAACGAAGCCGAAGAAGGCGGCCGCCTCATGTTCAAGGTCAAGCTCGGCCAGCCGCGCAACAAACAGCTCCTGCGCATGATGGAAGACCCGGAGAAACGCCGGGCGATCGACAAGGCCGAGCTCTCGTTTTTCCAGGACACCCGCAAAGAGGAGCTCTTTGCCCTCAAGGAAGAGCTCTTCTTCACCATGGACGAGAAATCGCACGAAGCCGATCTCTCGGAGCAGGGCCGCGCATTTTTAAATCCGGACGATCCCGACTCCTTCGTGCTGCCGGATCTGATCAGCGAATTCACCGACATCGATCTCAACGGCGCTCTCGCCGACGAGGAGAAAGACCGGATGAAAACGGAACGGCAGGAGCAGTGCGACAAGCAGGCCGAGCAAATTCACAACATCTCGCAACTCCTCCGCGCTTATTGCCTTTTCGAGAAGGACGTCGCCTACGTCGTCGAGGAAAACAAAGTCGTCATCGTCGATGAATACACCGGCCGCAAAATGCCGGGCCGGCGCTGGAGCGATGGCCTTCACCAGGCAGTCGAAGCCAAGGAAGGCGTCCAGATCGATCGCGAAACCCAGACGCTCGCTACAATCACAATTCAGAATTATTTCCGTCTCTATGAAAAGCTCGCGGGTATGACTGGTACCGCGGAAACCGAGGCGAACGAGTTCCACGACATCTACAAACTGGATGTCGCCGTCATCCCGACGAATCGCCCGGTCGCGCGCGCCGATGCGAACGATCGCATCTACAAGACGCGCCGCGAAAAATACAACGCGGTCATCAACGAGATCCGCGAACGGCATGCCGCCTCGCAGCCGGTTCTGGTCGGCACGGTGAGCGTGGAGGCGTCGGAACTGCTTAGCCGAATGTTGAAGCGAGAAAAAATTCCGCACAATGTCCTGAACGCAAAATATCACCGGCAGGAAGCCGAGATTGTGAGCCGCGCCGGGCAGGCCGGCACCGTCACCATCTCGACCAACATGGCCGGTCGCGGCACCGACATTAAACTCGGCCCCGGCGTTCAGGATAAAGGCGGTCTCTATGTCATCGGTACCGAGCGTCACGAATCGCGACGCATCGATCGGCAGCTGCGCGGACGTTGCGCGCGCCAGGGCGACCCGGGTGCGACGCGTTTCTACGTCAGCTTCGAGGACGACCTTATGCGCAACTTCGGCGCGGCCGATCGCATGACGAAGATCATGGAACGTTTCGGCCTCGAGGAAGGCCAGGAACTCGAACACCGATGGCTCAACCGATCCGTCGAAACCGCGCAAAAACGCGTTGAGCAGCGCAACTATCTCGCGCGAAAACGGACGCTCGATTTCGACGACGTGATGAATAATCAGCGCGAGGTGGTCTACACCTACCGCAACGAAGTCATCGATACCGAAGATCCGCACAAGCTCGTCTACGAAGTGATCGACGAGGCCGTTCCGGGAAAGGTGAAGGAATATCTCGGCACCGGCGCGCCGAGCGACGAGGTGAATTATTCCGGCCTCCTCCACTGGGTAAACACGACCTTCCCGCTCGGCCTAACGAGCGAACGGGCGCAATTCGAGACGCGCACGCCGGATGAGAATGCCGAGTTCCTGATCGGTAAGATCAAGGAAGCCTACGAGCGCAAGTCGAGCCATGAAGAGCCGGCTGCGGTCAAGAGCCTCGAGCGTTACATCATCCTAAACGCGATCGATCGCCTCTGGCAGGAGCATCTCTATGCGATGGATGCGCTCCGCGAAGGCGTCTACCTCCGCGGCTACGCGCAGAAGGATCCGTTGATCGAATACAAGACCGAAGCCTACGAGATGTTCGTCGACCTGATGGCGAACATTAAAAACGAAGTGCTGCACAATCTCTTTCGGAGCACCTCGAATCTGCAGGCCTTCGAGACCTTTCTCTCGACGCTGCCGCAATTCCTCATGCGCGAGCATGGACCCGCGACCCCGACGGCGATGCCGACAGGACCGATTCCCGGTCGCCGTCCCGAACGGATCGGCGCACCCACCGGTGGAAACGGCAACTCGGAAGGGGATGGCGAAGTGAAATTGGAACTCGCTCCGGTGCGGCGGGAGATGCCGAAGGTGGGGCGGAATGATCCCTGCCCCTGCGGCAGCGGAAAGAAATACAAGAACTGCTGCGGCCGCGTCGCCTAACGAATCGCTGACGCGCCCTAATCGGTTACCGCGCGATGCAAATTTGCTGATTGCCCGCGGGCGCGCGCCCGGCAAAGTTGCCGCTGAATTTTGAAGTTCATCAATCTGACACGCCGGACTGAGATCGGCGCCACTTGCTACTATCTCGGGGCAGGGGGGAAGGGGGTCGTGCTCGATTGCGGCATGCATCCCAAGGAGGAGGGCGAAATGGCCCTGCCGCTCCTTGCGAATCTGGCGGGGCTTCCGGTCGACGCGTTGCTCCTATCCCACGCGCATCTGGATCACATTGTTTCGCTCCCGGTCCTTATGCGCCAGCAGCCACAGGCCCGCATTTTTATGACGGAAGCGACGGCCGCGATCGGTGACGCGCTGCTTCACAATTCGGTCAACGTCATGACCCGGGAGCGCGAAGAGGTCGGCGCCGTCTATCCGCTCTTCACTCATCGCGAGACCGACCGGGCGACGGACCGCTGGCAACATTGCCGGCTCGGCCAGCCGTTCACGGTCGATGGCGAAAGAACTTCGGCCCAGCCTAACGACGAGCTCAGTTTTGCATATCACGATGCCGGCCATGTGCTCGGGGCCGCCGGCATTCTCCTGCGGGCTGAAGGCCGGACGGTCTTTTACACCGGCGATGTAAATTTCGACGATCAGACGCTGACCAAGGGCGCGGTCTTTCCCGAGTCTGGAATTGATGTGCTGATCATCGAAGCGACGCGTGGGGATTCGCCTTTGCCAGAAGGTTTCTCCCGCGAGGCAGAGGAAGGCCGCTTCGCCGAGGCCCTCGGACGCGCTTTTGCCCGAGGCGGGTGTGTTCTCATTCCTGTTTTTGCCCTCGGCAAGACGCAGGAAGTGCTGGCCATGCTTTACAAATTCAAGCGCAGCAAAATGATTGCGGACGTGCCGATCTACATCGGCGGCTTGAGCTCGAAAATGACCGGAATCTACGATCGCCGTGCGAACCAGACGGCGCGCGTTCTGCCCGGTCTGCAGTTGTTTCCCGAGGTCGGCCCGTTTGTCCTTAACGGCAAAACGATCGCCGACGCTCCGGCGCGACCGGGACGCATCTACGCGCTTTCGAGCGGTATGATGACACCGAAAACTCTTTCCAATATTTTCGCGCGGCGCGTTCTCGAAAAACCGGAGCATTCCATTTTTTTCGTCGGCTACGCCGATCCGGAATCGCCCGCCGGGGTGCTGCGCAATTCCCAGCCTAACGATCTGGTTTCGCTCGATGAAGTTGAGCCGGCTCAACGGTTTCGGTGCCAGCTGGATGAATTCCAGTTCAGCGCGCATGCCCCGCGCGAATCGCTCCTCGAGTATATCAAGAAGGTCACGCCGAAGAAGCTCGTCCTTGTCCATGGCGATGTGCCCGCGGTGGAATGGATGCGCACCGCTGCGGCGGCCGCCTTGCCGGAAAGCGAGATTATCGTCCCGCCGCCGGGGATCGAAATCGATTTGTAGCGCGAGCTTCCAGCTTGCGCTTTGGGTCATGCAAGCTGGAAGCTTGCGCTACCTTTGAAGATCGCGTCTTGGAACATCAACTCCCTGCGCAAACGCGAGGAGCGCCTGCTTCTCTGGCTGCGCGAGTTTAGCCCTGATGTCGTTTGCCTCCAGGAAACGAAATGCACCGATGAGCAATTCCCGGCCGCGACCCTGCGCGACGCAGGTTATGCGGCGGTTTTTCACGGGCAGAAGTCGTATAACGGGGTCGCGATCCTTACGAAAGAGGAGCCGCGCGAGGTGCGGATGGGATTTTACGATGAAGTGGAAGACCCGCAGGCTCGAATTATCGCGGCCACGATTGGCGACGTCCGGGTTATCTCCATCTACGCGCCGAATGGTCAGGCCGTTGCTTCGCCCGCCTACCAATACAAAATGGAATGGTATCGCCGCCTAACGAATTGCCTGGGCGAAAAGGAAGGGCCGCTCGAGCGGATCGCGGTTTGCGGCGATTTTAACGTTGCCCCTAACGACGAAGATGTGCACGACCCGGCCCTCTGGCGCGGCGCCATCATGTGTTCGGAAGAAGAGCGGGCGGCATTGCGCGCGCTCGGCGATCTCGGCTTGGCGGATACTCTGCGGCTGCATCACCCGGAGCCGGGAATTTTCAGCTGGTGGGACTATCGGATGCTCGCCTTTCCAAAGAATCGCGGGCTGCGGATCGACGCCATTCTGGCCGGGAACGAGTTGGCCGCAAAGTGCCGCGATGCCGGCGTCGCGCGCGAGATGCGGAAAGGTAAAGAACCGTCCGATCACGCGCCGGTCTGGGCGGACTTCGCGGAGTAGGGCCATTGAAAGCACGCCCCGGTTCGACGTTCCAGGTTGCCAATCCGCCAGCGAAACCACTGCTCGTTTACGATGGCGATTGCGGCTTTTGCAAACTCTGGCTCGCGCGCTGGCAGGAGGAAACTGGCGGAGCGGTCGAGTCTCAGCCGCTCCAGCAAGCGGCGGCGCGTTTTCCGGAAGTGCCGCGCGAAGAGTTCGAGCGTGCGGTCAAATTGATCGAATCGGACGGCCGTGTCTGGAGCAGCGCCGAGGCGGTTTATCGCTCGTTAGGCGCAGGCGGCCGACCGCTTAATCGCTGGAGTTACGATCACCTGCCCGGTTTTGCCGCGGTGTCGGAATTTGCCTACCGATTCATCGCCGGCCACCGGGAGTTCGCGCATCGCGTGACGCGATTGTTCTGGGGGAACGATGTCCGGAAGCCGACCTATTTCCGGGCGCGCACCTGGTTCCTGCGATTGCTGGGCGTGATTTACCTGATCGCGTTTCTTTCCTTCTGGGTGCAGGCGGATGGCTTGATTGGCGCGCGCGGCGTTTTGCCGTTGCCGCAGTTTCTCACGGCAGCGCGCACGCAGCTCGGTGAACACGCTTGGCTGGTCCTGCCAACACTTTGCTGGCTGAATTCGAGCAACGCGTTTCTGCATTTGCTGTGCGGTGTGGGGGTGGTGCTCTCTGCACTGCTAATCGCCGAGATCGCGCCGGCCTTGTGTCTCGTGCTCCTGGGTGCGCTCTATCTTTCGCTCTCTGTCGCTGGGCAAACCTTTTTCAGTTTTCAATGGGACATCCTGCTCCTTGAAACGGGCTTTCTCGCGATCTTCCTGGCCCCCTGGCGCTGGTGGCCGAGGAGAGATCGGCCGGCGCCGCTCTCGCGTCCCGCGCTTTTCCTCCTCCAGTTTCTTCTCTTCAAACTGATGCTGATGTCCGGCGTCGTGAAGTTGACGAGCGGCGACGCGTCGTGGTGGGACCTGAGCGCGCTCGACTATCACTACTGGACGCAGCCCTTGCCGACCGTCGTCGGCTGGTGGGCCGATAAATCGCCCGAGTGGGTGAAGCAATTCTCAACAGCAGCGGTGCTGGGCATCGAGATCATCGTGCCGTTTTTGGTTTGGTTTCCGCGGCGCTTTCGGTTGCTCGGCTGCGGATTGATTGTCCTGCTCCAGGTCGTCATCGGCCTGACGGGTAATTACGCTTTCTTCAATCTCCTGACCCTCGCGCTCTGCCTCCTGTTGATCGATGACGTCGCCTGGCCGGGTCGTGGCCTAACGAATCCTGAACCGGCTCGACAGCGTTGGCAAGTTCGGGTGCCGGCGGTAGTGATCCTCCTCACAATGCCGCTCAACGCCCTGCTCATCGGCAACGGCTTCAAGCCCGACCTGCGCTGGCCGCCCGCGCTGGAGACGTTCTCCAACGCGCTCTCGCCTTTCCGGATAGTGAATGGCTACGGCCTCTTCCGCGTCATGACGAAGGAACGGCCGGAGATCATTCTGGAGGGGAGCGACAACGGGACCGAGTGGAAAGCCTATGAGTTTAAATGGAAACCGGGCGCGCTCGACCGGATGCCTGCATTTGTTCAGCCGCATCAGCCGCGCCTCGATTGGCAGATGTGGTTCGCGGCCCTCAGCGACGTCCGGCAGAATCCCTGGTTCCTCGGGCTGGCCGTGCGAGTTCTCAAAAATTCCCCCGACGTGGTGGCATTGTTAGGCAAAAATCCATTCCCCGATAAGCCGCCGCGCTATCTTCGGGCAAATATTTATCGCTACCACTTCAGCAGCCGCGCAGAACACGCAAAAATGGGAGCCTGGTGGCGGCGCGAGGACGAGCGGGTTTACCTCCCGGTTGTCTCCGTCCGCGGCGAGTGAACGGCGCGTGACTTGAGAACCGACCGTTAGGCGTTATATTTCCGCGATGCCGAAGGAAGAGCAGATCGTGACGGAAGGCACGGTGACCCAGGTGTTGCCGGGCACCATGTTCCGGGTCGATCTAGCCGGGCAGCGCAACGTCCTCGCGCACATCTCCGGCAAGATGAGGAAGCATTTCATCCGCATCGTCCCGGGCGACAAGGTGGAGGTCGAGCTGTCGCCCTACGACCTGACCAAGGCGCGGATTATTTTTCGGGCGAAGTAAACAGTGGCGATGGGCGGCGGCGATCGTCAGAATCGTAAGCGCACCGCGCCACCCAGTTCCGTATCCCCAGAGAGAAAAAAATCACCGTTGAAGAAACGGAAAACGACCGGCCAACGAAAGCCGGTCTCAAACAAGGAGAAGAATATGGCTGACGAAAACAAGACAGAGAGCGCTTCGATCCCGCCCAAGGCGGAGGACAAGGTGGAAAGCGGGACCGCGCACGCGCGCAAGGCGACGGAGGAATTTAAGTCTGCGGCAGGCGCAGTGGCCGACCAGTATCGCGGGCGGGCCGAGGAAGTGTGGAACGATGCCACCGACCGCGTCCGGACTTTCCAGGACGACACCGAACAATACGTCCGTGATAACCCGACGAAGGCGGTCTTCACCGCGCTCGGTATCGGGTTTGTGCTCGGCTTGATTTTCCGTCGTTAGGCGCGAGTCGATGGCGGAAGGTTCCATGCCGTTCCGTAATCCCGCGGGGCACCGCGGGTTGCGGCAAAACCTGAAATCGCTGATCGCGTCGTTCACGCAGTTTGTCGAGACCCGGCTCAAGCTCGCCGCCAGCGAGTCCAAGTCGGCGATTCGGCATCTCGTGACCGTCCTGGTCTGTGCGATCGCGGCCCTCATCCTTTCGCTGCTGGGATTCGTTTACCTGATCGTCTTTGCGATCGTCGGGATCGCGCATCTGCTCGGGATTTCCTGGATCTGGGTGGCGCTGGTCGTGGCGCTGCTCCATTTCGGGATCGCGCTTTTGTGCCTCGTCATCGCGCGAGGCAACCTGAAGCATCCCATGTTCCGAGATACGGCGAGCGTTTTGAAAGAGGATACTGAATGGCTGAAAAATCTGGATCAGACGAAACGCCCGTAGAGTTGCGCGAGAAGATCGCCCGTTCGCGCGCGCTGGTTGTGCGCGACATGGACGGGGTGCGCTATGAACTGAATTTCCCGCTCAAGTTCCGGAAGGCATTCCAGCGTCACACAATCGTCTGGGTAGGCGCGGCGCTAGCCGTCGGCCTTTGCCTCGCACTTTTGCGCGCGCGCACCCAAAAGGTTTACGTCGGAATCGGCGGCAAAAAGGCGCGGACCCAGGAAAAAACATTGCTCCAATCCGGTGCGCTGATGGGCCTGCTGAAAATCGGCATGACGCTGGTGCAGCCGATGGTGGTGAGCTATTTCGCGAAAAAGGGGGCCAAGAAGGGCGGCGAAAAAGCACGCCCGCGAGCAGTTGGTAGTTGAATTCCGTTTACGCCCGGGAAGCGGTTGCCTATCCTCTGAGGCCGCTTCTGCATGCTTGCTGAAATTTCCACCACTTCCACCCCCGCTACGGCGCACGTCGATCAATACTTGGAGATCGGGCAGCAAAGCGGCGCTTCCGATATTCACCTCGGGGTCAACGCCCAGCCGATCTGGCGGCATTACGGAATTCTCCAGGCGATCTGGCCCGACGCTCCGAAGCTGACGGCGGAAGACACCGCAGCTCTGGCGGCCGGCTTTCTCAACGAAACCCAGCGCGAGCAGCTCGCCGAACGCGGCGACGTCGACTTTGCCTACGCAACCGAGTTTGGCCGCTTCCGAACCAGCGTCGTTCGGCAGCGCCTCGGGATCGACATCGTTTTCCGTATCATCAGCACCAAGGTGCGGACGATGGATGAGCTTGGGCTGCCCGAAAACCTCAAGCTGCTCACCCGTTTCCACAACGGCCTCATCCTCGTCACCGGCTCAGTTGGCAGCGGTAAATCGACCACTCTCGCGTCGCTGGTCGAGCAGGTGAACATCGAGCGGAAGGAGCACATCATCACGCTCGAGGACCCGATCGAGTACGTCTTCCAGCCAAAGGGTTGTCACATCACGCAGCGCGAAGTGCACACCCACACGAAGTCGTTCGGTGCCGCCCTGCGTGGATCGCTGCGTGAAGATCCGGACGTCATCATGGTGGGAGAAATGCGCGATCTCGAAACCATCTCGCTCGCCATCACTGCCTCGGAAACCGGCCACCTTGTCCTCGGCACCCTCCACACCAGTAACGCCTCGCGCACCCTCGACCGTCTTCTCGACGTTTTCCCGGTCGATCAACAGGATCAGATCCGCGTCATGGTCAGCGAATCTTTGCGTGGCGTCATCAGCCAGCAACTCGTCCCGCGGATCGATGGTAAAGGTCGCGTCCTCGCTCTCGAAGTCTTGGCTAACACGCCGGCCGTCGCCAACGTCATTCGCGAAGCCAAGACGTTTATGCTGCCCGGCATTATCCAGACGGGGCGCAAACAGGGGATGCGCCTGATGGATGACTCACTCGTCCAACTTTACGACCAGGGCTTGATCAGCGCCGAAGAAGCCTGCAGCCGTGCCGACCAAAAACCAGCCATGCGCGCGCACGTTGGGAAACGGGGAGTTTGACCACGGATTACACGGATTTCACGGATGGGGAATTTGATACATAAGAAGCTGAGCCGATCGATCATCGGTGCTGCTATGGAAGTGCTGAATGCCCTCAAGCCGGTACTGGATGAGAAACTCTACGAGCCTGCGATGGCGATCGAGTTGCGGCGGGCTGGTCATGTGGTCGCCTCAAAGAATTCGTATCCCGTCTTTTATCGCGGCGAAATGATCGGCTACCTAATCATCACAAAGTTGAAACTCGCGCTGCTCCTCAACTTCAAAAATGCCACTCTCTCTTGGAAGCGAGTCGCATGGCCAGAAACCGCCGCCAGACCACCCGACCTTTATGCCTGACTCCCCATCAGTGAAATCCGTGAAATCCGTGTAATCCGTGTTTAAAAACTTCCCACCGCCCCGCGAAATCCGCGGTCGAAAATGCCGTACATAGACAAATTCTTCGAAGTCCTCGTTAACGAAGGCGCCTCGGATTTGCACATCGGCGAAGGCCAGCCGCCGAAAATTCGCCGGCACGGCGATGTCATGGCGATTCGCCCTGAGCCGGTCACGCGTACGGAGGCAGTCAGGATGTTACGCGAAATCGCCGGGCCGAAAGGGTGGGAAATTTTCGAGGAGCGCGGGGATTTCGACTTCGCTTACGAGATGGACGAAAAATCACGCTTCCGGTGCAACTTCCTCAAGCAAACCAACGGCTACGGCGCCGTCTTTCGTCTCATCCCGACTCGCATCGCGACCTTGGAGGAGCTGGGGATTCCACCGATCGTTAGGCAATTTGGCGATCTGCGCGGTGGCCTGGTTCTCGTCACCGGCCCGACCGGTTCGGGCAAGTCGACCACGCTGGCGGCGCTGATCGATTGCATCAATACGAAGTACGCGCGGCACATCGTCACGATCGAGGAGCCGATCGAGTTCGTGCATAACAACAAGCTCAGCATCATTACCCAGCGCGAAGTGCCGGAGCATTCCTCGACCTTCCCCGCGGGATTGAAGGCCGCTCTGCGCGAAGATTGCGATATCGTCCTCGTCGGCGAAATGCGCGATCTGGAAACCGTCTCGCTCGCTTTAACTGCTGCCGAGACCGGCTTGCTCGTCTTCGGCACCCTGCACACGAACAACGCCCGCAAAACGATCGACCGTATGATCGACGTTTTCCCGGCCGACAAACAACCCCAGGCGCGCACCATGCTGGCCAACTCGCTCCGCGGCGTTCTCGCTCAACTCTTGCTCAAGCGCGCCGATGGCAGCGGACGGATTGCGGTGAACGAAATTCTCATCTCGAGCAACGCCGTTTCCTCCATCATTCGCGAAGGCGCGACCCAGAAATTGCAGGACGTGATCGTGAGCGGAAAAGGGCAGGGGATGCAATTCATGGACGACGCCATCTGGGCGCTGCTCCAGCAGGGGGTCATCTCGCCGCACGAAGCGTTCATGAAGGCGATCGACAAAAATCTCTTTAAGAAATTTCTGCCCCCGGATGAAGCCGGTCTTGCCAACTCCGCCGGCGCCGCTCCGGACGACCAGCAACGACCGCCCGGCGATTTCGTCAAATCCCGCGCGCGCAAGGGTTGAAGGCTGGTGAGTTTAGTGACTTCGCCCTTGATTCGAAGGGTAACTAAAGCGAACCCAGCTAGCATCCCGTTGAAAAACGCCGTTTAGGAATTTCCACAGCAGACTGGCTGTGACGGGAGGTTGGTGCGGCGTCGAAGCTCTCCCTGACGAACAAACCGGTCATAAAATTGTAGAGAGCGGCGGCCAGCGCCCTAACAACACGCCTGAAGCGGGCCGGAGAAGAGCGCGGCCGAGAAGAAGGAATAGGGGAAAAATGGTAGAGGGAAATAGTGGGTCGGAATCGGGGCCGGTCTGTGAATGTTGAAATTTCCTGAAGAGGCTGGGTGGCCCCGCAAGGCATGGCGCGCAGGGCGCAGGTTGAGTTTGCCGGAGCGGTTCATCAACGTGCTGGATTGGGGGGATTGGCGCGAAAAGAGCTATGCCGATGAGGAGGACAGGCACCTTTTTCTCCGGACCTTGGCTGGACCGAAATAGATAGTGCTCCCTTTCGCTTCTCATCCGGCGATTTCGCAGGGCGAAACGTCCGAAAAGATGAATGCCGCTTTCCCCCGAAGGAGAAAGCGGCACATCACGCGGGTAACAGGACGTTACCCAGATTATTCCGTCGGTGAGCAGCGCTTACCTTGCTCTGACTGCGGCGGTGGCTCTTCCGCCCAGGTTGCTCGTGACGGTGATGTTCACGGGATTCGCGACCCCGCTGAATTTAGCCTGGTAACTCCCGCCGCCCCGATTTTGCATCGGACCGAGTATCTGACCCGTGCTCGTCACCGAAACCGTCAAGGTAGCGGTTGAGTTGGAATCGGTTGCCTGCACCGTGAGTTGACTCCGCGAGGTGGTGTACTGGGCCCGTGTAATGGTCACGGTATCGACTTGGACCGAATCCGCCGCGGCCAGGATATCGATCCGGCCATTGCCGAAGGTGTTGTTCGGCGTAACGGGCGAGCCACCGTCACAGGCATTGGATAAGATATGGACGGCAGTGCTATTGAGCACGGCCTCGCTGGCGTCGTCGTTATTCTGCAGCTCGGGATGGGCCGACCAGAGCAGAGCGACCGCGCCGGCGATATGGGGCGTCGCCATTGAAGTGCCGCTGAGGAAGGCGTAGGAGGTGTCGGACGTATTATAAGCCGAACGAGTGTTAGTGCCCGGGGCGGTGATGTCGGGTTTCAAGCGCATGCTGCCATCGGATGTGACCGGCCCGCGGCTGCTGAACGACGCGATCGTGTCGGTGCTGGTGTTCAAGGCACCCACCGTGTAGGAAGCATCATATAGAGCCGGCGGATCTGAGACGGTCGAGCAGCTCGGGCCGGAGTTGCCGGCGGCCACCACCATCATGATACCGGCAGCGCGCTGGGCTTCGACCCCGGCTTGTAGGGTGGTCGGCGAGCAACCTTCCGAGGCAGGGCACGTCCAGGAGTTCGTTGTGATATCAGGGGCTTTAGTGGGATCGCCTTGGGAAGGATCGCCGCCGACAGGGTAGGGGGCGAGAAACCATTCGAAGCATTCGGTGTAAGTCGCGGGCGAACCGACGCCTACATTCATATTGCGGCAACCGATAAACTGAGCTTGCGGTGCCATGCCGATTTGGTTGCCGGCATTATCGTCGCCGATTGCCGTGCCGATGGTGTGCGAGCCGTGGCCGAAGTCGTCGCAGGGCGCCGGAGAGTTAGGTCCGCAAATGCCGCCGCCGGTATGGATGCTGTCGTGCCAGTTATAGTTATGGTCCGCCGTGGAGCCATTCCAGCCGCGGTAATGCGGTTTGAGCGCATTGTGCGTCCAGCGAATGCCGGTGTCGGCTCCGCCGATCACGATACCCTGGCCGAGGAAACCTTCCGCCCAGACTGAAGGCGCGTGAGTATAGGAGATGCCCGGCTCCACTGTCGCCGGAGCGTCTACACTCTCAGGTGCTGGAATTCCTGCGTTAGGCTCGGGCAGGCTGCGCACCTGCGGGTTGCCTTCGACGCGTGAGATATCGCCGCGTAAAGCCAGCGACATCGCATCGTCATAGCGGCCTTTCACAAGGATGGCGTTGACGATGTAGAACGAGCGATACTCGAGGTGATGGGCGTCGAGCCACTTCAGGATCGGCTTTTGTGTGGTCTGGCTCTTGTTCCACAAGGCGTCACGGACGAAGCGTCCCTTTTCTTTCTTCGTCTTGAGAAGAGCCGCGCCCCTCAGGTCGGCTTGGTCGGCCAGGACGACCATGAATTCCGCCTGTTTGCCATCCGCAGTGTGTTGGGTCACCCAAGGCGCGACCTTGCGTAGTGCGGCAGTTTGCTCCGGACTGTTTGCCGGTTTGACGGCTCGTGACGAAGCAACCGCCCCGAGGACAATGGCCGCCGCGGCGGCAAGAAAAAGAATACCAGTGATGCGCCTGAGCGGCCCGACTTTGTAGTAGCTGTGAGTTTCCATGAGGCGTCACATCTAAGGAGTTAGCGCAGCCAGGGCAAGCAAAATCGTTCTTAGCGATCGTCTCTGGCAGCCGCGCGCCTTGCTCGTCGAGTGCGCTTTGATCCGCAACCTCGACATTGCAGGGAAACTCGGCTGCCTGATCTCGGAAAATCTCGACCGTCTGCGACACGGCAGGTCGCCGGTGATTAGCCGCGGCCCTATGCTGGCGAACGGGCGGAGATCGATCACATCGTCCCGCTCTGAGCCGGGTTTCGACCGGGAGATCGCCAACCTGGAATTGCTGCCCCGCACCCTGAACCGTCGCAAAGGCGCCACGATGTGAGCGCGCCAGTTGGATTATCTCGAGAAATTTCGCAAGGCCTATTTGCTCAAACCCGCGCCTAACGACTTCGCGCCCGGCTCACTCCCCGACCTGAAAGCGAAAAACTGAACTTCGCCGCCGGCCCGGCGGCGCATTTTCACTTTGCGGTCGGCGGGATTGCAGCTCCATATTTCCCCATGAATCGATGGGTGCTTGCCGCTGCCTTCTCAATCGCCGGGCTTCTCTTGCTCGCCGCCTGTGCGACCGATGACGATAATCCGTTCCCGCATCGCTCCGCGAATTCCGACGAGCCCGTCCCCGGCGCGGCCACACCGCCGCCGCAAAGTTCCAGCGCAGGCTGGAAATGGTAGCAGCCGCTCGCCTTGGAAATAACCGTCCCGCCCGGGCTTACCAATCCGGCCTAACGATTCTAGGCCGCGCTATTTCTTGCGCCCCTCCTCGACATCAAACAAGTGACCCAGCGTTTGGATGTCGTCGCGTTCCGCCACACCGGCTTCGGCTTTGGACTTGGCCAGGTGATTCGAGGCGAAATCGTTCCAGCCGAGTTTGGAAATAAATCCGTTCCAGATTTCGATGTCGTTCTTGTAAAGGTGGTGGCCGTGCTTGTAGCACCACTCCAGCACTTCCGTGTCCGTTCCACCTTTCAGGACACGCTCGCGCAGCTTGTCGTATTCGATCCGGAGAAATTTGATCAGCCGCCGGTCGGCGCCCCGTCCCAAATTTTCATGATATTCGGGATCGAGCTTCCCGGCGGCGTGGAGCCGAATCTTGTCCAGGAGACGGGGAAAATACCGCAGGCCATCCGTCTCGTCTTCCGTGCTTCTCGGTTTCATTACGGCGAATTTGAAACGATTCGGGGCACGACGCAAACCGGGCTCTTCCGTTCGCTGTCGAAAACCCCGCCCGCGAGGCGTTTATCACTCGTTTTCGAGCAGGGCCGTTGCGCCCTCGGGAATCGATCAGTAGTTAATCTCATGAAGTTTACTTTTTACGGACACGCTTGTTTCGCGGTCGAGGCGGGCGGGAAGACGCTCCTCTTCGATCCGTTCATCACCCCCAATCCACTCGCGGAAAAAATCGACGTGAAGAAAATCGCGGCCGATTTCATTCTCGTCTCGCACGGCCACGAAGACCACGTGGCCGACCTCGTCGACATCGCCAAGCGCACCGGCGCCACCGTCGTCGCGCCGTTCGAAGTCGGTTCCTGGTTTGAGAAAAAGGGCGTCGAAAATGTCCAGGCCATGAACCACGGCGGCGCGGCCGAAATGCCGTTCGGGCGCGTCAAGCTGACCGCCGCGATCCACAGCAGCTCGATGCCCGACGGCAGCTACGGCGGGAATCCCGCCGGCTTCGTCATCGCGACGAGCGAAGGCAATTTCTATTACTCGGGCGATACCGCGCTCACCTCGGATATGAAACTCATCGGGGAAGAAATCGACCTGCAATTCGCGATCCTGCCCATCGGCGATTTCTATACCATGGGCATAGAGGACGCGGTCCGCGCAGCGGACTTTGTCGGCGCCAGGAAAATCGTGGGGGTTCACTACGACACCTTCCCGCCGATCAAGCTCAATCGCGAGGCGGCGATGGAAATCGCGCAGGCCGCCGGGAAGGAACTTTTCCTGCCGAAAATGGGCGAAACAATCGACCTTTGACGATTCGTTTTGCGCTCGGCGCTCGCTCGAATTCGCCCTCTTCGCTCGCAGTTGGCGCTCGACGGGCGCGGCCGCCTTCGCTAGGACGCTTCAGGTGAATTCGTCATCTGCGCCAGCCGAGGCTTTCCCTGCGCACGGGAATGAGCGCCGGTTTGCCGGCATCCCCCGGTCCGATTGGGAAATTATCGGCTGGGTCCTCGGGATCAAGGCCCTTCTCCTTACCTTTGGGGTCCAAGCGGTGGCCTCCCTGACCCCAAGTCATCGCAGCTGGCTCGAAATATGGAATAACTGGGACGCGACCCATTACCTCCGGCTGGCGGAAAACGGCTATGCCGCCGCCGGCGACGCCCGCGTCTCGCTCGTCTTCTTCCCGCTCTATCCTTGGCTCGTTAGGCTCACTGCCTCCGTCGCCCGCGATTACATCTTGTCGGCCCTCATCGTCTCCGGCTTCGCTTCCGTCGCTACCGCGCTCCTTCTTCGCCGACTGGCGCGGTGCGACGAGACGGAAGCAGTCTCCCGCAATGCCGTCTGGTTTCTCCTTATCTTTCCCACGAGTTACTTTTTGCACATCGCCTACACCGAAAGCCTTTTCCTCGCCCTGACCCTCGGTTGCTTCCTAGCCGCACGGAAAGCGCACTGGGCGCTGGCCGGTGTCCTCGGCGCGGGCGCCTGCCTTACCCGGGTGAACGGCCTCGTCCTCCTCCCCGCGCTGGCCACCGAAGTCGGTCTCCAATGTTGGCAGACACGCCGGATTAACTTCCGCTGGCTCTGGCTGGGGCTGGTCCCGTTTGGTTTCCTCGGCTATCTCTGGCTCAACCACGAAGTCACCGGTGACTTCTTCGCCTTTACCAGGATCATGCAGGAACATTGGTATAAGAGATTTGCTTCGCCCTGGTTTGGCGTCCACGACGTTTACCTGCGCGCCCTTGGGATGAATATCAACGAGGGCTTGAACGAATTCATCGGCATCATCCTGGTCACCATCTGCGCCATCTGGTCGTGGTTCGTCATGCGGCCCTCCTATTCCGTCTGGATCACGCTGAACTGGCTCCTCATCAGCAGCACCTCCTATGTCCTGAGCGTGCCGCGTTACGCGCTCACTCTCTTCCCCATCTTTCTCCTTTTCTCCAAGGCCTGCACCGGGCGCCGTTTCTGGTTTGCCATGGTTACAGTCTGGTCGCTGCTCTATTTCGCGCTCTACGCCGCCCGTTTCGCCCAGGGCGTCTGGGCCTTTTGAGGAGGGCGAGGGGAAAGTTATAGCCGGGATCGGTGATCCCCGCACGAAGGCCCCTCCCACATTCCGAAAAGCACTTTCGGGAAGAAATGTCAGCGTTCCCGGCCGCAGCCCGGGGGACAGAGACAGAGACCGGAGGACAGAGGATGAAAAGCATAACAATCGCGATTTCGCTCGCCTGCCTCAGCCAGGCCGCGCTGGGCCAGGACTTGGCCAACTCAACCGCGACACCTTACTTCAACCAAAAGCGAACGAAAAAGCGGCGCGCGTCTCCGCGGCCACGACTCAGGCCCAGGCCAGACAGGCCGCGAGCCCGGGATCCGCAGCGAAAAACCGCAGCTAACCTCAGAATTGACAGAAAGACGGTTACCCCCTCGCGAGTAGTCGATTCCGCGCGACTCTGGTTTGGAATCGTTAGGGAAAAAAAAGCGCAAAGGATAAAGGCGGCGCGTACCGTGCGCCCCCTTGCCTAATTAACTGATAACTAACTGCGCGTAACGGCCCTCGCGTCGCGAGCGTCGTTCGCCATCAGGCGGATATCCATCTGATAGAATTCGAACGTGTTCCCTTCGCCGGCTTCATCCGGCGCGACACGTTGGTAGTGATCGAGAACGGCGTTTAGGAACTTCGGGCGTTGAGTGGCAGGTACACGGTCCGTCCATGCCACCAAACCCACTGCGCAAAATGCGGCAAAGGCCGTGCGCGAACGGAAGTCCCAGGCGTGATCACGGGTTTGGAGGTGCAGCACGCGGAAGCCGTTTCGCTCTGCGAGGGCGGCATATTCTTCGGGCGTCAGCCGGAGATATGGATCGTGGAAGTCCTCGAAATAAGCGCGCCACTCCGACGCGGAGCGGACCTCTTCCACCACGCTCTCGAGGCTCTGGCGCGCACCCACGGCTACGAGGCGAAACTGCGCCCTACCGTTCGGCTTGAGGGACGCGCGAATGGCTTGGAGCGCAGCGTCCTGTTCCGGCACCCAGTGCAGCGCGTTAAAGGAAACTGCTAGCTCAAACTCTTCGTGGAAAGAAAGCCGCTGGGCCTCCCCGACCTCGAAGCGAAGGTTAGGCGAGCGGGCACCGAAATGATTCCGGGCAAACTGGATCATGCCACGGGAAGGATCGATGCCGAGGACCGAACCTCGCGGCATCCGGGCGGCGATTTGCGCCGTGATTTTACCCTCGCCGCAGCCGACATCGAGCACCCGTTCCGACCCCTCCAGCTGGAGCAGAGCGAGGACCTCCTCAGCCATCGCCTGCTGCAGAGCTGAAATGTGCGCGTAACCGGTTGCATCCCATTCCGTCATGGGTGGTAATCGGAACGGTGATTTCAGATCAATGCAAGCCCCATTACGCGAGCGGCTTTTGCAGACTTCATCCCTCGATGCCGGTTGAGCCCGTGCGGGAAAGGCACTCGGCAACGACTGGTCGCATGGCTACACGGGTGAGAATACTCCTCGCCGGCGCATCCATCCTAGCCATTGCCGCCGGGTCCGTGTCGTCGTTTGTAAGTTCCATAATCAGGAGGTGTGAAGAAAGGGAAGAAGGAAGAGCTTTAGGGGTGGCGGTCGGAACTTGTGGCCGCTGGGAAACGAGCGAGATATCGGATTGCATTGCGGCGGACTGCCGTCGGATTTATCCTGCCCGCAATGTTCCAGGAAATCTCCGCCCGCAATAATGTCCGTGTTTTTGGCCAGGGAACGCAGCCCATGCTGTTTGCCCACGGGTTCGGTTGCGACCAGAACATGTGGCGGTTCATCACGCCAGCGTTCGAAGCCGAGTATCGCATCATCCTCTTTGACTACGTGGGCTCCGGGAAGTCTGACCTGCGGGCTTATCGCGCGAACCCGACGCGCTACAGCACGCTCGACGGCTACGCGCAGGACGTGCTGGACATCTGCGCCGCGCTCGACTTGCACGACGTCATCTTCGTCGGGCATTCCGTCGGCGCGATGATCGGCATACTGGCGGCAAATCGGGAACCGGAACGCTTTCGGCAACTCCTTCTCGTGGCGCCGTCGCCGTGCTTCGTGAACCACGGCGACTACGTCGGCGGCTTCGAGCGCACCGATATCGCAGGCCTGCTCGAAACGATGGACCGCAACTACATCGGATGGGCGAATTTTCTCGCACCGACGGTCATGAAAAACATCGACCGCCCGGAGCTCAGCCGTGAGTTAGAGGAGAGCTTTTGTTCCACCGATCCGGAGATCACCCGCCGCTTCGCGGAAATCACTTTCTACGCCGACAACCGGGGAGATCTTCCGCAGGTACGAGTGCCCTCCCTGATTCTGCAATGCAGCGACGACGCCCTCGCGCCGCTCGAAGTCGGCGATTACCTCCAGCGTCACCTGCAGGATAGCACCCTCCGGGTGATGGCGGCCACCGGCCATTGCCCGCACATGAGTCATCCCGAGGAAACCGTGGGGTCGATCCGCGACTATCTGGCTGGCGCCCGCACGGCGGAGCAAATACCCGTCCTGCGAGCCGCCGATGAATGACCTTCTCGACAGCGCGCCCTGCGGATTCGTCAGCTTTGCGGATGACGGCTCGATCCGGACGATCAACGCCACCCTGCTGGGGATACTCGGCTATCCAGGTGGCGAATTGGACGGGCAACACATCCAGATCATTCTCTCCACGGGTGCCCGCATTTTCTACCAGACCCATTTCTTCCCGCTGTTGAAAATGCAGGGAACGGTGGAGGAAGTTTACCTCTCGTTGCGCGCGAAGGAGGGAGAGGAAATCCCTGTGCTGGCAAATGCCCGACGCACCGAGCGCGGCGGCGCGCCGGCCAACGACTGCGTCTTCGTGCGCATGCGCCAGCGGGCCAACTTCGAGGGGGAACTGCTCAAGGCCCGCAACGCAGCCCAAAAGGCGAGCAAGGCGAAGGACGATTTCCTCGCCGCGCTCAGCCACGAGCTTCGCACCCCGCTAAGCCCCGTGCTGATGGTCGCCTCGGCAATGGAGATGGACCCGACGCTATCCGAGAGCGCCCGGGAACAGGCGGGCAGCATCCGGCGCAACGCCGAGCTGGAAGCCCGCCTCATCGACGACCTGCTCGATGTCACTCGCATTACCCACGGCAAGATGAAACTGGTCTCTTCCAGCATCGATCTCCACGCCGTCCTGAGCCAGACCGAAGAGATCGTGCGCAGCGAAAGCAGCGGTAAACGCGTCGCCCTGCATTTCGCCAAAACAGCCTCGGCACACCACGTGAACGGCGACTCCGCGCGGCTCCAGCAAGTGTTTTGGAATGTGCTCAAAAACGCCATCAAATTCACCCCGAAAGGCGGCGAAGTGCACGTCACCACGAGCAACGACGCCGCGGGCCGGATCACCGTCCGCATCACCGACACCGGCATCGGCATCGACGCCGAAGGGCTTTCAAAAATCTTCAATGCCTTCGAACAGGGCCCGATTTCCGCTCAGAATTTCGGCGGCCTCGGGCTGGGACTCGCCATCGCGCGGGCCATCGTCGAAATGCACGACGGCTCGATCATCGCCGAGAGCCCCGGCCGCGGTCGCGGCACGACGTTCACGATCGAGTTCGACGCCGCGCCCGCCCCGCCCGAAGGGGCTGATTTGCTCCCGTCTCCGCGCGCGGCGGGTGGCCGCAAGCTGCGGCTGTTGCTCATCGAGGACCACGATTCCAGCCGCGAAGTGCTCGCCTCGCTTTTGCGCCGTTTCGGCCACGAAGTGCACACCGCGGGAACCGGCGGCGAAGCGCTGCGGATCGCGGAGACCACGGGGAGTTTTCACGTGGTCATCAGCGACCTCGGCCTGCCGGACACCAGCGGCTTCGATCTGATGCGGACGTTGAAAGCGCGCTACGGCATGCCCGGTGTCGCGTTGAGCGGCTACGGGATGGACGACGACGTGCGAAAGGCCAGGGCTGCGGGCTTCAGCGCGCACCTCATTAAGCCCGTTTCCTTCGAACAGCTCCGCGTCGTCCTCGATCAGGTCGCTGCGGGAGCGGTACTGTGAGGAACATCCTGCTGTGCTCGATTCCCCGCGCGCCTGTGCTTGTTACGCCACGAGTGACGTCATGACTGTGGCAGGCTGCCGATTGCGATATAAAATCCGCCGCGTTGGAGTACACGCGGGTAGATGTGGAATGGTTTTTGCGATTTAAGACGCGAAGCGCGGACCGCGGATGCTCGATCCCGGACCTTGGGGCACAGATACGCCGTTACGTGAATCATGGAGGTTCGCGCCGTCGTTTGTAATTTCCATAATCAGGATGTGTGAGGAGAGGGAAGAAGGAAGAGCAATCAAGGGTGGGGTTCGGAACGTGGGGGTGAAAGCTCGGAACTCTGGGGGAGCTCACGCGACTCGCGTGCCCTGCGCGGCGCCTCTCCGCGCAGCCTCAGGGATGATGCAACCCGGAGAACCACCCGCCGGGCAGAGTCCCGAAGACAGCCATGACGATAAAGAAAAGAAGGAAGAAGGGAACGAAGCAGAGTCCGACAATCATTCCAGCCGCCATCCACTTGAACATGTGCTTGAGAATGGGGCGACCGGGAAGAGCGACATAAACGGTGTGCCGCGACGTTAGCGGAAGCGAGCGGGTGCGAGCGCATCAATGGAGACGGCCAACTTCTCTTCCATTCAACCTTAGCAGGTATGACTTCCTGCGTGTGATCTTCAGCGTTCCAAATCTCCTCAATCTCGGCGGCGATGATTTCGGAATCGGAATACTGCCGCTATCTCCTTAAGCGGGCTTCCAACTTCCGACCGCCAACGCAGTCAAAACTATTTCGACGGCCAGGGATGCCAGGATCATCCCCATGACTCTTATAAGGAGTGCCGCTCCCTCTCGGCCGATCACGCGCAAGATGAGATTCGAAAGAAGTAACATTAGGAGATTCAGAAGCAGCACAACCAGCAGAACGACACCCGTCTCCGCTTGCTGGGAGACCGTGTAGACATCGTTATCGGTCAGTACAATCACCGCCATGATCGCCCCGGGACCAGCGATGGCAGGAACCGCCAGGGGAAATACGGCAAGGTCGCGGCCCGCTTCTGGTGCACCGTTATTCGAGTCAAATGATCCAAAGAGCATCCGCAAGCCGAAGAGGAACAGGATAATTCCTCCCGCCACCTTCAGCGAATGCAGACGAATACCGACCGCATCCAGAATAATCTGCCCGGCCACTACCGCTACTACGAGAATCAATGCGGCGTATAGCGAAGCACGAAGCGCGGTGCGCCGCCGCTCGCCTGCTGTCAGTGAGGCTGTCAGCCCGGCAAACAGCGCCAGGTTGGAAATTGGATCAACTGTGACCCAGATCGTGATGAAATCTTTTATTATCTTCGCGAACAAAATAGACATAGTAAAGGCGACAGCAGTTGATCGAACTGTTGCTTTGTCTCAAGTCTGCCGAGTTTTCAACTAAACTTATCCGCTCGGAAGCGTCAACAACCCGCCGCGCGAGTTAACGGTTATGAGTTCTTCGTTCGTAGTTTGGGGAGCGCACGCGACTCGCGTGCCCTGTGCGGCGACCCGCCGCGCAGCCTCAGATCCAACCCGGAGAACAATCCGCCGAGAAGAGTCCCGAAGATCGCCCTGATGATAAAGAAAGGAGGAAGAAAACCGGAACGAAGCAAAGCGAAACAATCAGCGCAGCCGCCATCCACTTGCGCATGAGCTTGATGATGGAGACGAAGAGCAATGGAGCGAGCTGTGGAGCCGCGACATAGATGGGCCGTAACGCAGGCGAAGACGAGGCCGGGCTTTCCAAGCCGAGGCCGATTGAGCGGGCGCGAAAGAGTCAAAAGCCGCGGGTAGCGGCGAGCGATTGGGCTACGAGAGAGCCAAATCCGGATCCACGATTGAGACTTGGGCATCGGCCGGAACTCTGCCTGGAGGCAACGAGGCGGGACCGCTCACGTAACAGTTCCGTTACGAAGGCAACCTTCTTCGAGCATGACAACGACCGCATCTCGCAGGACCCTTGATTATGAAATCGCCAGTGAAAGCTTGCTTGTCGATCAACTGCCAAAGTTACCTACTGCCGCCTGTCACGCTTGCCGCCCTAGTCCTCCTCGCGATGCCGGCCTTCGCCCAGACCTACACGATCACCGATCTCGGCACCCTGGGCACGAACAGCCGTGGCACCTACAGTCAGGCCTTCTGCCTCAACGCCAGTGGGCAGGTCGCCGGGGAATCCAGTGCCCCGTCGAGCCAGATGTCCGATCCGGCATTTCTCTATAGCAACGGCCAACTCATCAACCTCGGCACCCTCGGCGGCGAATATGGTCAGCCGCGCGGAATCAACACCTCCGGGCAGATCGCCGGTTATTCCACTCTCGCGACCGGCTCGTATCGCGCCTTTCTTTATACCGGCGGCCAGATGATCAGCATCGGCACCCTCGGTGCCGATTACAGTGTCGCCTACGGCTTGAACGACGCCGGCCAGGTCGTCGGCAACTCGGCGCATTTAGGCGGCCAGGACCACGCTTTTCTCTATAGCAACGGCCAAATGACCGACCTCGGTACCCTCGGCGGCGATACGAGCAACGCCTATGGCATCAATAACCTCGGAGTCATTGCCGGTTATTCCTATAACTCCGCGGGTGACTTCCTTGGCTTTACCTACCAAAACGGAGTCATGACTCCTCTCGGCACCCTCGGCGGCAGTTGGAGCATCGCCTATGCGATCAACGACCAGAACCAGATCGCCGGACAGGCCTACACCCGAGGCAATCGCGCCGCACACGCCTTCCGTCTTAGCGCCGGGCAAATGGTGGACCTGGGCACGCTCGGCGGCTCCAGTTCCTGGGGTCTCGCGATCAATAGCAGCGGCACCGTCGTGGGCTACGGCACCACGAAGGCCAACGCCTATCACGCCTTTATTTCCACCAACGGCGGAAGGATGAAAGACCTGAACAAGCTCATCCCGGCGGGCAGCGGGTGGATCCTCGCAGAAGCCGACGGGATCAACAACGCCGGCCAGATCGCGGGCTACGGCACCATCCAGGGCCAGAGTCGCGCTTTCCTTCTCACCCCCGCGCCGTAAAACGCGGATGACGCGGATTGCCCGAATAGGGGAAGGAAACGCGGCCGCAGACTGCCTAATGCGCTGAGGATAGCGCACGCTACAGCCAAAGCGGCTTCGAGGTCTTCGCTGATTTCCTGGGCGATAACGCCGGGATTGGGAAGCTTCGCGCTGTCTTCGAGCGCTTCGTCTTTTAGCCACAGCTGAGCCGCTGGGGAGCGGCGAATGGAGCCAGCGGGAGCAGTGCGACATAGACGTGCGAAGCGCGGGCCGTGGCCCGAGAACTGGGGAGTCGAGTCAATCAGGAGGGGAGGGCCGAGAGACTGACTGACCGGATGGAAGCGAAGGAATCAAGATGTCGAGGCTGAAATGGAAAGCCCGGCCCCTCCTGCAGCTGCGTTACGGGTTGCGCTTGATTTGGTCTCGTCTTTGGAGGCTCGCCAGCACCCTTTCTTATTCTCCCCTGACGGTGTTGGCTCTCGCTCGCGGCGATTCTTCGGGTTATCGCTGGCGACCCGTACCGGCAGCAAACTGGACGAGATCGGCAGCAATGCCGCCGATTAAGCTTGACCGCGATTTTGCGCTTTCCTAAAAGCGTCTGGTAGTTCACAAATCCTAAACATGAAAAAATCCATGCATCCACGCATTCTAGTATCCTTCGCACTCCTCAGCCTTATCAGCGCCAGCGCGCTCGGAGCCGACGCTTCGTTCGTCGGCAAGTGGAAACTCAATCCTAACAAAAGCCAGTTCAACGGTTTGACATACAAAATTGAAGATGCCGGCAATGGCCAATACCGGTTCATTTTCGGCGACGACGTCGAGACCCTCACCCTTGATGGGAAAGGTCATGTCACGAAATACGGTGACACCTGGTCTATCAAGGCGACCGGGCCAAGCAGTTGGGAATCGGTCAACAAGCGGGACGGCAAAGTCACCGCCAAGTCGAAGTGGACCATTTCGGAGGATGGACAAACGTTCACCACGATGGATGAAAACATGCGGCCGGATGGGTCCACGGGGAAAACTGAAAGTACTTTAAAGCGGAAGGACGGCACTTCCGGTTTGGCCGGAACGTGGGAAAGCGCGTCGGTCAAGATCCTGTCGCCGCTCACCATTGAGGTGGCGAAATGGCAGGCAGACGGCTACTCAATCATTAACCCGGCCTACAAACAGCATCTCCAGTTCAAGTTCGACGGCAAAGATTACACGCCCAGCGGGCCCCGCGTCCCCAAAGGCACCACCGTTACGGCCAGCAAGAGCGACGATCACAACATGGAGCTGACCTACAAGCTGAAAGGCAAGACTACCGAGACCGATCGCTGGGAGCTTTCGGCAGATGGGAAAATGCTGACGCAAACCGTAATCTACGCAGGTGTGAGCAAACCTGAGGTAGATGTTTACGATCGCGAGTAAGCCTCTAAGGGCAGTTGCCCTCGCCGTAACTAAATAAGCGCGGCGCGGCCCTTCCGATACTTCCATATCAGCCTACCGGCTTTAGATCGGTAGCGATTGGAAAGCCCGGCCGTTGCTTCGCATCCGTTACGGGAGCGGACTGGCCTGGGGAGCGCACGCGACTCGCGTGTTGGCGATTGCGCCTCGCGATCGCGAACTTTCCGGTACGGCCTGAGGCGAGGACATGCTTCCTGGACTCATCGAGCAAGGCGATGACCTGCTCTCGCTTCACGCTCGGGAAACCTTCCAGAAATTGCTCGATCGAATCACCCGCCTCCAAATGGTCGCACAGGCTCCTGGCGGGAACGCGCGTCCCCGCGAAAACGGGCTCACCGCCGAGCACTCAGGATTTTGAGTGACCACACCGCTCATGTGGAAAGCATAGACTCAAAACGCGGCGAACGCGAGGAGGGCACCCGGAGCGTTCGCCTCTAGCCCGACCGGTTTATCATACGGCATCGAGGGTGGCGTAAGCTTTGCGGTAGGCCAGAAGATGTGGCAGCGCGGCGACGGAGCGATTCTCTGGTCGCGCAGCAACCTGACCGTCCGGCTCGAACTACCTATTGCCTTGCAGTACGAGGCCGAGCGGAAGGCGAACAAAGATCAAAAAGCGCGCGCTTCAATGCCGAGTTTCTAATCAGCCGCAATCGCGGTGGATTGGGGTGTGGGCGGCTTCCCGTCTCGCTCTAAGCGTTCAATAGTGTGTCGATAGTGAGGGGCCAGATGCCATGACATAGTAGTCAGGTGGGTGATGCGAAAATGGAGTGTCAAGAGATGGTAGTCACGGGATGTTTGTGGCGTGGGCGGGTGTCGAAGCGTCGTTGGGGAAGTTGGTATGGGAATGAGGCAATAAGGGGTTGGTCGTTAGGAGCGCGGCGGCGGAGACGAAAGCAGTCGATCTGATGCCGCTCCAGGTCGACTTCGCAGCGGGCGAGCCGATGAGGCCAGAGTGGATCCAAGGAAAAGCGATGGCCCAGAAGTTTGACCGACCCAGAGTCGTCGGTGCGCCGGAGGTAGATGACTCGACCGCGTGGCTGGCGTTGCAGATCAAGCGACCACTGAGGTGGGAAAGAGCGACGCGCGGGATGGTGTTCGGGATGGAGAAGACGATCCAGACGCGCGGAGTAAGCCTGGGTAAAGCGATGGGAGACCGCGCTCAGGGTCTCCAGAGTTTCATGATGAAACCGCTCCCAGACCTTTCGTTGCCAGAGGCCGTTGAAGTTTTCGATGGAGGCTTGAAAGCCGCTTTCCAGTGGCGGAGCAAAAACCGGTGTGACGCCGAGGGAAAGACAGAGGCGCATAACTCGTCCGATGACATCGGGATGGTTGTGCCCGCCTTGGAAACGGACGTCGTTATCAAACTGGGCGAAGGCAGGCAGTCCATGTTTGCGCCAAAATAGTTCCACGGCGCTGAGAACGAAGTCGGTTGAGGCCACCAGGGCCGGCCAAGCCCCGACGGCAGATCCCCACAACGCCCGGGCCGTAAAGACTTGGAAGAGGCCGCGTCCTTCCATCCGCAGATCTTCAACGACATCGAAACTATCCAACTCCCCTTGAGCGATCGCCACGCTCGGCAGATACCAGCCACGCGCGGGGGCCGGTCGGCGCACCCGTGCTTGGCCGTCGAGCAAGCCATTGCGTCGGAGAATACGGTTGATCGTCCGAACACTGGGCCAGAGGGTACGGGGACCCTCTGCGCACAAAGCATCGTGAATCGCCTGTGCGCCCACAAAACCCAGGGCGCTTTCGCGCTCCAGTTCCTTGCGCAGGGAGCAGACCCTGCGCTCGAGCGCAGGATCCGTCTGCTTCGGCCGCCGTCGAGGCGTCCGGCGGCGACTCGACCAGTCCACCGCTCCAAGTGTCTCGTCACCCGCCCGGCGCAACCAATGCTGCACCGTCCGGAGAGCGACGTGGAAGCGCCGTGCGACCGCGCGTTGAGAACTCCCCCTTCGGACCGCCGCCACCATTTCGCGCCGCTTCCACTCCACTCTTTTTCATCCCACTTCTCTAACACCTCGCGCGACCGCCGTTGACTACAATGTCTTGTCACCCACCTGACTACCATGTCATGGCATCTGGCCAGGCTGACCCGCACACTGACCCCCATCAACCCCCGCGATGATGAAAAAGCGCGGACGCTGCGTCGATATAGTAGCCACCGCGGTGCGGCAGTCCCGTCACGGTAGAAATTCGTGTCGCCACTCCGGAGGCTGTGTCGATAGTGTAAATTCCGACATCGGAATTCGTAAAGGTATCTACCCCGTAGAGTACTGTCCCGTCCGAGAACAGGGCAAGAATCTGAGTGCCCAGGCCGCTTCCCACCGCAGTCAGCGCACCGGTAAAAGTGTTAACCGTATACAGCTGTGAGTTCGTGGCGTTACGCTTGTCGGTCGAGTAATTGAAGTATAGCTGTCCGTCTGGACCAAAAGCGAGATTGCCC
Source organism: Chthoniobacterales bacterium (assembly GCA_051003415.1). Lineage (GTDB taxonomy): Bacteria > Verrucomicrobiota > Verrucomicrobiia > Chthoniobacterales > UBA10450 > Palsa-1392. The sequence continues at coordinate 48,561 of JBPCLI010000074.1, forward strand.
GTGGGAATAAATCCTGCATCGGGCCCGACCAATTCCCCTAAAACGGAACTATTCTTACCATTCCTGGCAATCGAGTAGAGCGTGACGCTCAACGTATCCAGATTGTCGGCGAAAAACGTGCCTTTCGATCTGGGGCAGGCCAGGCCGTAAAAGGCGTTCGGAGCAGTGACGCTCCCGAATTGCGCGGTCGCGCCCGAGGTGGCGATGACGAAAAGATTGCCAGAGTTAACATCCGCGCCGTAGAGGCGATCGCCTGGACCCGAAGTGATGGCGAAAAAGAGCGGAGTCGTCTGGGCGATCTTCGTGAATTGGCCAGTAGAGACATCGAGCGCCCCGACCAGGTTAGTCCTTCCATTATCCGCGACCGCGTAGATGGTGACGGCCCGCACGGCCGAAATTGCCAGAAAGATAAAGGTAACAAGAGATAAGAAAATAGCCCTCCGGCGCATCTTCATGGGCCTTAGTCTGCAGGATGCGCTTTGTTTGCCGGGTTGCGTTTGGTAGTTTGTTTTCATAGAGTCGTGATCGGTTGGCGCTGAAGTTTAGCAATTCCGGTCACGAATTTCGCGCCCGTTCATGCGACAGCCACTTTGCCCCAAAGTTTGGCCAGAATTTGCCGGCTCGGTCAAGAAAAATCCCGCCGTAATGTTTCCCCTTTTTTTGTCTCTTATTTCTTCGACAGTCGATCGAGAAAGTTCCCTGGGTTCTCTGCGCCCCAGCGCGTTCCATTTCGCAGCACCTCCCAGCCCGCGGCTGTCCGGCGCTATGGGGTATCGACCCCGGCTTAATCTTAGGATACCCCGCCGCCGAAGGACCCTTGAGGGCGTCCCGGCTGGGATCGAAACGTGAAAGGTCGCCCATCTCCGCCCAGCCCACGGCATGTAAAAATACGCCCACCTTATATTCCCCGGCTGGGCTCGTCTGCTGGTGGCGATTCTTGTCATCATGGCCGGACGCCTCACCTTAAGAATCGAAGGCCGCGGCAGGTTCCTCCCTGATCTTGACTGAGATCGGCGCGAGCGATCCGGTGAGTTCCCCGCGACAGGCGAGTCGAGTCTCAGAAATGCAAGGAAAAAGGACTGACCCCTTCGAGCTCTCTCTTTTTCCAAGTCGGCCCTGACGGGAGAAATCTGCAAGGCGGCGGGGGAGCGTGGTTCATGCTCAACCCGATGCAAGGCGTGCCCGCTACATTACCCTAGCGCGCTCCCGATCGAACTCCCGGGGTGGCGTGCGCTGTCTCAGCGCGACGTGTAGGGCGCGGCATCTTGCCCGCTGTCCGCATGTATCGCCGCACAAGGCGGCTCCCATTGTGTAAGTACCATAATCAGGAGGTGTGAAGAGAGAGAGACAAGAGGGACTTAGGTAATGGGGGTGTTGGATTGGATTAAGTTGAATTGAATCAGGAAAACAGGAACCCATGAAAAGATCAGCGTTTAGGGCGTGGCATCCTGCCCGCCATCCCCCTTACAGGAGGCAGCCCGGATAAGGCGAGATCGGCGAAGGACGCTCCTGGATCCAATCCCCGTGTGGCCGGACTGCAAAACTATGCGGTAAAAACCCACGAAAGACGCGGCGAGACCCGTAAAGAGCGCGGTTAGATCCGCAACCGGCGCGGCAAGATCGCCGTCTGCTCAAACAAGATCCGAGCCCGATCCGACAGGATCGAGCCCGGATGCGGCAAGACCCGGGCCGCATCTAACAAGAGAGCACCAGAATAAAACCTCCTGGCCATCCAAAGGGCAATTCAAATGTCGAGTGTATAGCGCGACCCCATCCTCCCCGCGTCCGCCCCGACCCCAATCACGCGCAGCAGAGGAAAATGCTTGTCTCCAGCAATCGGATACGGCTTGATTTCGAACAAGCTGCAAAGGTCCAGAGGGAGATTGCATTTCTTGTTAGTTGGTCACTAGTTGGAAGAGGACTCGAAATGAATATTCTGTTGAAAACCAAGGCCGAAGTGGAAACTCATTTCGGTCAATCAGCGACCTTCGCGAAAAACCTCCTCGACATGACGAATCGCGGGGAAAAAACATGGGCTTTTCTTACGGGCGCGGCCGACGGCGGTTGGGACGTTACGGTCGGTTTCTTCCAGGAAAAAGCGCGCTATGTCGTCTTTAAGAAGCGTACAGCCAGTAAATGGATCGAAGGGGATACGCGCTCGGTTTTAGTCCAGATCGGTCGTTTTGTGGATTGGTCTTACAAACCGGGGTCCGACTACTTCGACTATGCGGAGAAGAGTGGCGACAAAATCGTGGCTGAGGCGACCGGCTGGCAGACCCCCAGCCGCACTTACGCCTTCGCGTACGTGCCCACCGTGTCCGGGGATATCGCGATTGCCCCGGACAAAACTGCTCTAGACCAGAAGGCAGGAAATTAAGTGATAGCTGGGCCTCCACACATGGTCGGAGCCTGATTTCTTGGTCGTTACTTGTTCGGGACGTCTTAACATCCATTCACCGCCTGCGATAATTTTCGCCTTGGCATCTCTCGTGGATTGAATAATCCGGAAAGAACTCTCCGCCCAAGCCGCCATTTATTCAGGAATGAAGCAGAACAACACGATCAGGCACGACGTTGAAGGGAGGATTCGCGAGGACGAAGTCGAAGCGGCCGGTGCTCTCGTGCGGGTCGTCGTAGTAGCTGATCGCTTCGCGCACGTCGCCTCGAGGCCGTGCATGGCGAGGTTCATGCGCGACAAGGCGACGGTGCTCGCGACATTTTCGTTTCCGTGGATGGAGAGCTCAGAGGAGGGATTCTTCTTGTGTTCGGCGACGAAGCGCGCGCTCTGCACGAACATGCCGCCTGAGCCGGAGGCGGGATCGAAGACGCTGCCGTGAAACGGCTCCAGCACTTCGACGATGAAGCGGACAAATTTGCGGGCGTGTAAAACTCGCCGCCTTTCGAGCCCTCGGTGCGCGCGAATTCGCCCAAGGAAGTATTCGTAGATGCGGCCGAAGGCGTCGTAGTCGAGCGACGCGGGAATCTCGGAGACGCGCTTGAGTAGTTGCTTCAGGAGCGGGCTGGTGAAGATCTCGTAGGTTTTCGGGAGGACGCCGGCGAGCTGCGGGTTGTCGCGCTCGATCGCGCGCATCGCGTCGTTCAGTTTCGAGCCAATGTTCGCGCCTTCCGGCAGGCTGAGAAGGAAATCGAAGCGCGCGTCCGGGGCGAGATACAGAACGCCCTCGGCGTGATATGCGGCCGGGTCATCGAGACGCGAGCCGCGGCGGGTGCCAGCTGCTTGCTTTTCAAGGACGCCACGCTGTTTCGCGAAACGAGCTTCGGCGAAGCGGAGAAAGATCAGACCGAGGACCGGCCCAGAATATTGCTGGGCGGTGAGACCGGAGTTCGCGCGAAGCTGGTCGGCGGCTTCCCAGAGGCGTTTCTCGAGGGCGTCGTTGGCGGCATCTTTTTCCGAAGGGGCGATCCACTGCACTGGAGGGGAGACTACATGAGCGAGGCGAAATCTTGCAACAACTCGCTATGTGCCTGGAATGATTAGGATCGAGTGGATTTTCCGGGACAGGCGGGCCAGTAGGTAACGTGTGAATGCTCCGGCGATCGCGTCCGGTTTTCCGCCGCGCGTGACGATGCGGCAGATCAGGGTCTGCGAAGCGCCGTGCCATTGCAGGTTGATCGCTCCGGGCTCTCCCGGCATGTGGAGCTTTGCCCACCCGTGGGCGCGGGACAGCCGTTTCTGCTCCGACACGACGAGGTCGAAATCGACGAGCTTGTTATCGTTCACGATAGCGTCCCGGAGGGAGGTTGTGCTTGAGGAGATGACTTGAATTATTGTCTGCATTTTTGGCCCCTGCGACTTTCTAGCGGCTGGCGTTTATCGCGCCAATGAAAAAACACGGGCGTAGCACCGTGGGTTAATTGTTCTTCGTTATTTGTTCAATTGGGTAGCAGGGACAAACGCGGGTCGCGGCAGCGCCGCTTGGCATGGAAATCGCAGCATTGGGGAGGCATGTTTCCCGAGTCGCGGTCGCGGGTTCTTGGTTAAGCGTTATTGGGGTTGAGGAAAGTAGAAAGGCGAGGCTCTAAAAGCTGAACTCTGAAAGCGGAAAGCTGAAATAAAGAGGGGGATGAAGGCGGAAATGATGAGGGCAGAGGACGGAGGACAGAGGACCGAGCAGAAGGCAGAAGGCAGAAGTGGGAAAGCTGACCGCTGAAATCTGACTTCTGACTTCTGAACGGAGCCCGTGGGAACGGAGCTGGGCGGAGAAAGAAAGGCTTTAGCCGCCGCAGGAGCAGATCTTGCGCTGGAATCGAGGGTCGGAGAGAAGACGATCGCATTCGGAAATCGGCTGTATCGTGGGTGATGTGGCAGTTTCTTCTTTTGCAGCCGTCCATGACTTGGATTGCGGCGGGGGCGCCGCCGGCGCTTTTACCGATCCGGATTCTGGCCGCGGTCGCGCTCGTGGCGGTGGTGCTCGCTTTCGTTCATGTGTTGCGGCACCTGAAGAAGATCGAGCAGTCGATCGTGGCGGATAATTTCATCCCGGCGCAGCGCGGTCCGCGCAATAACCTGGTGCTCATCGTGTGCGCCGTGCCGATCGTGCTGGTGACGTTGTTGCTCTTCCTGCTGTTCAAGGGCTGAGGGTGCGATCGCGCGGCGATCGCAGTTATTTGTTAAGCGTTATTCGTTATTGGGACGGTTCTTTGTTTTCGGGAAAGCGCCTGATCCCGCCGTGCCAGGTCACGACGTTTTTTGCCAGGGTCTTAAATCGTTCTCCGTTTGGCTGCAACACCGTGATGGTGATGTGGCCGGTCTTGCTCGTCTTGATGTCCCGGACGACGCCCGATTTGCCGGCGTGAGTGCCGCCGATGACTTTGCACTTCGCGCCGTCCTTTACCTGGCCCGCTGCTTTGGGTTTCATGGTGTGGATTTTAAAACGGATAGGGAGCTCGGGGGAAAGGATGAAGGATGAAGGGGCGTCGGAGCCGACGCGGTTATCGGTTCTAGGTTCTTGGTTGTTGGAAATGCGGGGAAGCGGCGAGGGGGCTGGGCGGAGAGCGGAGGACAGAGAAGGGAGGACGGCCCTATGCCGCGAAACTATGCGACAAGGAGGCGCCCCCGTGGTTGTGGGATCTTGGCGCCGTCGGCAGTCGCCGTTTCAATTCAAAGCGCAACCGCTTCCTCCGCATGCTCGATAGCTTCAGCCCTCGTGCTTCCGTGCGCCATGCAGCCCGGAAGTTCCGGCACGTCGACGACGAAGGCGGCATCTTCATCGCTCCACCAAATGATCATTTCGTAGCGAGGCTTTTTCATGCTTAGAGCAGTTTATACTGCGCAGGAATCTTTCGCACCTGTTTTACCTGATACGGCTTTGCCTTGGCGCCGTCACGTTGGAGATTGATTTGCTCGAGAACCCCGGTGCATTCCGCACGCATTTCTAGAGGGGCCGAAGAGGAGTGTAAAGTTCAAAGGCGAAAGTAGAAAGAAAACGGCGGCGGCGAGAGAGAGGCTCTGAGGACAGAGGGCGAGAAGCGGCTTGGCGGAGGAAGCCTTTCGGCGAGGCGCCGAACGGTAAACGCGGGGGCGCGTGCGCTCCCCGGAGCAGGGCGGGCTATCGGATGCTGTAGGCTTCGATAAGCCCGTTGCCGGTGTCGGCTCCTTTGCCGTGCAGAACGACGGTGTAGGGCCCGGCCAGCAGGGTGGTGAGGAGCGCCGCTTCGCGATCGTCGGCCGGGGCCAGACCGACTGCTTCCAACTCGCTTTGCTGGGTTGCTTTCCAGTCGTCATTGCTGGCGATGGTATCTCCATTCGCGTTGTAAAGATCGATCGCCGGATCCGGTAGCGTGTCGGTGACTCCAAACGCGGCGAGGGACGGCCCAAGACCGCGCACCACGACTTCGACGGCATCGCCCGCGCCCGGCTGGCCGCTGGCGATGAATCCGCCGATCATGACGTTCTGACCCTGATCGACAAAGCCGCGTGTGCTGATGTCGCCGAACTTTACCCCGGCATGGGAGCTGACGTCATAGGCCTCGACCAGCCCCACGCCGGTGGCTTCGTCTTTGCCCTGGATGATGGCGGTGTAACTGCCGGGCGCGAGGGTGCGCACAATCGCTGACTCGGAAGGGTTATAAGGTGCGAGGCCGAGTGCCTCGATCTCGGTCGCCTGGGTCTCCTGCCAGTCGTCGTTGGTGGCGATGATGGCTCCGGCGTCATCGTGCAGCTCGAGAGTGGGATCTACCAGGGCTGCATCGATGCCGTAGCTAGTAAGGGTGGGGCCGAGAGCGCGCAGGACGACCTGGGCGGAACCGCCGGTGATGATGAAGCCGGCGATACCAACCTGGTCGCCGGTGTTGACTTGGCGGCATTTGCCATGGTGATGTCGGGATATGACAGAGGGCGCTTTATCTGTCAAGGGCGAGGGAAGTAGATACAAGACTTGGGCAAATTTTCCAAAAGGCCGCGAAGCATTATGATGTGGAGGTGGAGGAAGAGAGCTGGCGCGATCTCGGGAAGAAACTGCACACCGAGAACGCGGCGCACTGAGTGGAAAGCTCGAAGAGAAGTATGAAGGAAGAAGGATGAAGGCAGAAGTTGGGAAGCTGAAAGCTGACCTCAGGAGAATGAGGGCTGAAGTGCGAAGGCGGACAAGCGGGCGCAGCAAAGGAAGAGGAGCGAAGCGGCGGGCACGCTGGCTTCGCGGTTCTTTGTGAATTTTTAATGCTGACCAGGGCGAAGAGAGAAAGACTTTAGCCGCCGCAGGAGCAGATCTTGCGCTGGAATCCGGGGTCGGAGAGAAGACGAATCATCGCCCGGTCGAGGGCGTGGTTGAGCGTTTCCTGATAGTTATCGGCCCGGCCGGAGTACCCGTAGTTCTCGGATGTCCCTTCGAACTGATCCTGCCAGCGCCGCCGCCTTTCCGGATCAGCTCGGCTCTGATCTGGATGCGCCGGTAAGGTAGGGATTATCGGTTATTTGTGCACCGGTTCGAAGAGGAGCCGGTCGAAGCCAGGGTAGGAGCCGGCAGGCCAGAGTTCGATGTATTGGATCCAGTCGCCGGCAATGGCCGGGTCTTCGTTAGGCTGCGCTTCGTCCATCCGGTTGCGATTGATGGAAAGGACGATGCCGTTCTTGAGGTATTGCCGGCCTTCCGGTCCGGCTCTTGCGCCGCCGTGCAGGCGCTGGGATTCTGCGCTGCGATATTCTTCGTGCCCAGCCAGCCAGCCGTCGCGCACCAGCTCGGCGCGCAAGGCCGTGTCGGCAGCGTCGATGCTCGACACGCTGCCTTTCTCGGGGGAGGTGCTGATGTTGACGACGTTGACCTTGGTCGGGTCGCCGGGGCCTGTGGTGATGAAGTAGCTGCGCGCGCGCGGGAACCGAATGGAGGAGTCGGGCACGATGAATTCAAAGACGCCTTTGCCGGCGATCGCGCTTTCGGCAAACTTGAGATTGAGTGGCAGGGTGGAACGTCGTGTCATCTCGTCCAATGACATGCCCGGCGCAGCGGTGAGGGTGCCCTTGCTGGAGCCCTCGAGCGCGCGCTGCACCATTTGTTGCGGCGCGTCGCCGAACATGCCGCCCATGATGGCGGCTGGGATGGCGATGAGCAAGCCGGCCAGCATAAGGCTCCACATGACGTAGATGATGGCGCTCTGATGGCGTGCCAGCGCGCCGGCTTCCGCTCCGGCGCGGGTTTGCGCGGCGATGACGGTTTTGACGATGACGGGCACAGCCGAAAATCCGCAGGCGAGGAAGAGCCCGAAAAAACCAAACATCGCGAGGTAACGCGCTGTGCCGGAAGGCGGCGCGACGCCGGCACCCTGAAGGATGTTACCGAGGATCGCGATCCCGATAAGGGCGAAAAAGAGCGAGCCGCAAACGATGACGTTGGTGCGAAGAGTCATGCTCGCAGAAAGTAGACGGTGGCGCGGCCTCCGGCGAGGCTGGCTTTCAAACTGGGGAAGGGCTGCGGCGCGCGCCCGTTACTGGTTTATCGGGTATTGTTTGTCGGTGAAAGTAGAAGTCTGATGGCTAAAGTAGAATGAGGAGTGGCGTCGGGGACGATGCGGTGTTTGGTGATTGGCCCGTCCTTGATGTTCCTTGTCGTACGGCGGCGGCTCTTCGCGTAGAACCGTTGCCGGCGTGGGCGTGCGCAGGGTTTCAAAGTCCAGCTTGTTGGTGTCGACGCCGCGCTGTGAAAGGTACAGAATCTTCCCGCCGACCACTTCCTGCTTCGCGTCGTAATCCAGCACCACTCCCGGCGAAACTTCCTCCGACTCGATGATCTTGGATTCGTTCAAGCGCAGATAAAGTGCGTCTACCTCAGGGTCGACATGCAACTTCATAATCTACCTTTCATCGTTCGATCAAAAGACACTGTCACGACCCGAATGGGAACCGCGGTTGGGTTAACGACCACTCGCAATACTCGCCCCTCATGCTCTTCAATCACTCCGAGTCGATGCTGTAACGCTGCTTCTCGGCGATCTGGCATACGCTTGGCGAGAGCTTAGTATGCGCTCAATCCACTCAATCGGACTTTGTCGTTCGGCAACCGAATCTTTCGCGTGCTGGCTCAGTTCGTATTTACTCGCCGCGCTTCTTCCGGGGTCGGCATTCCGCGCGGATTTTTATAGGCGAGAAAAGAAAGTGTAAAGTCTAAAGGCTAAAGTAAAAAGATAGGAACTGGAGCGGACATCTGACCGCGGAACGAGACGCAATGAGCATTTCCAAGAAGACCGCCCTCGGGTTCTCTCTCGGCGCGATCGCCGCCTCCTGGATCTACCAGATCTCCCGCGGCACGAACCCGACTCTGCCGCCGAATTTCTCGACGCTGGTGGTGACTATCCTGATCAACAAGCTGGTGATCTTTGCGCTCATTTATCTCCTGCTTCGGCTCGGCGGCGAGGATTTCGGCGCGCTCGGAGTGACCGGCCGCGATTGGCCAAAACATCTCGGGCTCGGACTCGCGATCGGCTTTGCCATGTTCATCGCGCTGAATGTCGCGCTAGGTTCGGTGATGCAATCGTTGCTGCCACGGCCGCCTTCAAATGGTCCGGCGGTCATGGATTTCTTCCAGGCACGCGCGAACCTCGCGGCGTGGCTGCCGATCGGGATCTTTGGCGGCGGGGTGGTGGAGGAATTGCAGCGTATCTTCGTGCTGACGCGTTTTGAAAAATGGCTAAGCCGCCCCGGTCTGATCCTGGGTGTGGTCATGAGCTCGGTGATGTTTGGCTTCGGTCATCTCTACCAGGGTCTGGGGATTGCGATCGGGACGGCAATTTCCGGGGTGATCTTTTCGTTGGTCTACCTGCGCCGGCGCAATGCGATCGAGGTAATGGCCGCGCACGCGTTCAGCGATGTGCTGGCCATGCTGACGGCGACGTTTTTGAGGAGGTAACAGCGCGGCTATTTGTTCTTAGGGAAAACAGACATCTGACCTCTGATTCAGGCTGGCGGACCTGACGCTTCACAGTGAAGACGGTTTCCGGTAGAACGGTTCGCATGCGACCGCGTTTGCCGATGGGGATGAAGGTTTTGGTCGCTTTCTTTGCCTTTGGGACTTGCGCTTGCGCGGTGACGGTGGCAGCGCTTTTGCTGCCAGGGAACGCTTTGGATCTGGTGTGGCGGGTGAATCCGGAGGCCCAGACCGGGTTTCAGGAGATCGGGCGTCCGCTCTCCGTGTTGCTGATGCTGGTGGTGGGGACGGCTTGCGCGACGGCGGCAGTAGGGTTGGCCTGGCAGAAGGTGTGGGGCCGGTGGCTGGCGATCGGCATTCTGCTCGTAAATCTCGCGGGCGATACGATCAACGCGCTCGTGCGCCATGATCCCAGGACGCTGATCGGGCTGCCGATCGCGGGGTTGATGATTTGGTACCTTAAGAAAAGTAAGAAGGAAGAAGGATGAAGGAGGAAGCCGTTTGAAAAGCTGAAACGCTGACAGGCTGAGATTCTGAAAAGCTGAGCGGAGCCCCTGGGAACGGTGCGACGTGGACGGGCAGCTGCGACGGTAGCGGTGAGCGAGCGGAGCCGGTGGGGATCGCGCGAATGAATCGGTGCGCTTTATCGAAATGTCTCGACTCGGGGTTGGCCGGCCTTACGGTCGCCACAAAACGGCTTCGTAAACAACAGGCCGCCAATTAGAAAAAAGACAAAACAATATGAAAAAATATCTTATCGGTGCTGCAATGGTAGCTCTCGTCACTCTGTGGGCCAGCCCGGTCCAGTCGGAAATTCCTTATACCGAAGGTTCCGTTTGGCAGGTGACCATGGTGCATACGAAGCCGGGCATGTCGGACGATTACCTGAAGGGCTTGCAGAAGAGTCTCAAGGCAACCTTGGAGGAACAGATGAAGCAGGGGTTGGTCGTGAGTTATAAAATCCTTCTGGGAGAAGCCGCGACCCCGGGCGATTTTGACATCATCAATATGGTGGAATTCAAAAACATGGCCGCGCTCGATGGTCTGCGGGAAAAGACCGATCCGATCGCGACGAAGCTGATCGGGAGCGACGATCAGCAGCGCCAGGGGGCGATGAAGCGGGCGGAGATTCGCGAGATCGTGGGGACGAA